>JBEGTZ010000237.1:0-20963 GCA_041179125.1 Pseudomonadota bacterium
TCAAGCAGCTCGTCGTCATCCAGCAGCTCATCCAGTGGTGTGGTGTCAAGCAGCAGTTCGTCTTCTAGTAGCTCGTCTTCCAGCAGTAGCAGCTCCTCCAGCGGCCTGGCATTTAAGCTCAGCTCCAAAAGCTTTGTCAGCGGCACTAAAATCCCCGTGAAATATACCTGCGACGGCGGCGAAACCAGCCCGGAGCTAAGCTGGGAAGTGGAATCCAGCGCTATTAAAAGTTTTGCCCTGGTGATGGACGATCCAGACGGCATCCCCATCGTGGGCTATTCCTGGGTTCACTGGGATGTGTACCAGATTCCCGCCGCCACCCGCCAAATTCCAGAAGGCGCCACGGCCACCAATAAAATGCCCAGCGGAAGCGTTGAAGGCCGCAACAACGACGACCTGGCGAAATATTCAGGCCCCTGCCCGCCTTCAGGCACCGGCGTACACCACTACGTCTTCGCCCTGTATGCCCTCAACACCGAAACCCTAACCATTGCCACCAACACCCCCCTCAACCGCAGTGCTTTTGAAAGTAAGTACGCTAAAGAGATTATTCAAAAAGTGGAAATCACCACACAATACGGCCAGTAGGGTGTAGGGGCGCGATTTATCGCGCCCCTAGGTTCATCGCGCCAGTTTTCAGGCTCGGCGCACGCCCGCCGCCCGCCAAGCCTGTACAATCGCGCGCTCTATTAATCCTGTTCTGTACTTTTCATGGCCATTATCCTTTGCAAAAAACCGTACCCGGTTGTATTCATAATCTGCACGCTAGTGTTTACAGCTGTTGCGTCGATTGCGCAGGGGCAAGAGCCTCAACCCAGTAAAACGGGCGAAATAGCAGAGAAAAAACAGCAAAAACCTGAAGCCGAACACAGCAAAACCCCACTGGAAACCGTCGAAGTCACCGGCCTACGGCAACCCGGCTACCAACAAAAGACCACCACCACCGGCACCAAAACCGACACCCCCATCCACGAAACCCCCGCCTCGGTGCAAGTTATTTCCGAGCAACTCATGCAAGACCAAGGCGCAGGCCAACCCATCAACACACTGTTGCTCAACGTCAGCGGCGTGGCCGCCAACTACGGCAGCGCAACCGGCAACCTGCCCATCGTCAGTATGCGCGGCTTCGATACAGGGGGTTATGTACTGCTCGACGGCATCCCGCAATCCTTAGAATCAACCTTCGACCGGGCCAACATCGAAAAAATCGAAATACTAAAAGGCCCCGCCTCGGTGTTGTACGGCAGCCAACATAATGTGGGCGGGAAAATAAACATCGTCACCAAAAAGCCCACTGCAACCCGCAACGCACAATGGGGCGCACTCACCGGCAGCTGGGATTTTTACCGCACCTGGGTGGACTTAAGCGGTAGCCTCAACAACAGCGGCACCTTGCTCTACCGGTTCGACGCCGCCGTTGACACCGCACACAGCTTCCGCGACGCCCTCTACGACAAAAATAACTTTATCGCCCCCTCCCTACAATGGAACCTTACCCAACAGGATTCGCTGCTGTTAATGGCGGACAACAAACAGCGCCAGCATCGCAGAGACCCAGGCCTGCCCACCCATTTTGAAGCCGATGAAGCCGCCGGGGTGTCCTGCTGTATTGCCTACCCCAGCCTATCGCGCAGCCGCCGGGGCTTGGAGTTACCCATTGATTTATACATAGGCACCGATTTTGACCGTGCCAGCGAACACACTCGGCATCTGCGCGGCGAATGGACACATCAATTCGATGAACACTGGCAGATGAAATTAGCCAATTCACACACCCAAAAACAATTGCGCCAGCGCGGCGTGAATTTTGGCTGGGCGCCACTAAAAGGCGCCGATGGCAGCCTCTTGCTTGATGACGAAGGACACGCGCAATCAACACCTAATGTGTCGGGTTTTACGTACACCGAAAAATCCCACCAGCGCTCAACATCGCTGGACTTAACCGGACACTTTGACACCGGGGCGTTCCACCATACGGCCCTTGTGGGCGTAAGCGTTGACGATGAACTATGGCACCTGCCGCCCGCAGGCTTTGTGAACTACTTTACCGAAGACCCTGTGGGGCCTGAGGATTGGCGGCATTTCCCGCACTACCACTTCCAGCGCGAACCCCACCCCTCACCGGCCTTTGCAGCGCGAAAGCAAAAAGATGCGGGCATTTACGTGCAGGATAAAATTGACATCACCCCGCGCTGGCATGTTTTAGCCGCTTACCGCCAGGGTAAAACCGAAGGTGAATTCTTTTGGAACCCCAACGACGGCTCATCCTCCGTTTATACCAACGCCACCCAACACCGGGGCGGAATGCCGCGCTTGGGGCTGGTGTACGAACCCAACCCCCGCCTCGCCCTATACGCCAGCGGATCCAGCTCTTTTACCCCTAACTGGGGCGCACTCCAAAGCGGCTCGTTATTGCCCCCCACAGAAGGCAAGCAGTTTGAAGTCGGCTTAAAACAGGATTTTGCCGAGGGCAAAGCCAATCTCAACCTGGGGGTTTATCAGATCAAAAAAACCAACCTAGCCTCCTGCGCACCGAACAGCCCCAATTGTGGTTGGTATATTTTGCTCGGCGGGCAACAAAGCCGGGGTATAGAACTCGACTTCAACAGCGCACTCAGCAAGCAATTTCGCCTAACCAGCGCGCTCACCCTGCAAAAAGCCGAGGTAAATTCCGACACCATTTTTTGGGACCGCCCGGTACCCAAAGGGCAAGAAATGTACGCCGTGCCCCATTGGATTGTTAACGTTTATGGCGTTTATTCGTTTAGCGGACAGTGGCAAAACCTGGAGCTAGGCGGCGGCCTCAACGCCACCAGCCGAACCCAAGCCAACCTACCCAACGACGGCCTAACCCTCCCAGGCACCCGCAGGCTGGATTTAATGCTGGGGTACACCATCAACCCATCCTGGCGATTACAGCTAAACGCCCACAACCTCAGCGATCACGTCAATTATTCCACCTCCGGCTGGAACCTAAACCTCGCCGACACCCCGCGTCAGGTTCAATTTGCGGTGACGGTGAAGTTGTAGGGTGGGGGCTTAAACCTAGAAACCTCAGTTGGATCACCCAAGTGCCGCGTAAGCCATTGGGTGTTTTTAGGCTTAGTCAACCGACAGGTTATAGCTAACAGCCTCTTTACCTGGGTCGAGGATTTCAAGGCCGATGCGGATTTCTTGCTTGATGGGCATATTCCGCTCGCCGGCCATCTCGCCACCTAAATATTCCGCAGGCAGGAAGATGCGCTCGTTAATGAGCTGGTTTTGTAGGTTGCGAAAACTCAGTATCAGGCGAGGAAAGGGCTGTACAAACGTGGCTTTATTCACAATCACCGCATCAACGGCAAAAGCGCCGGGGTGGCTGGGGTGTTCGTGTACCAACAGGCTTTTGGTGTGAATTTTAGATGCATCCACCCGGTTCTCTTGCGGGCATTTGAGGTGTTGGCAGGCCAGGGCGTAGGCGCCACTGAGCGGTGTGTCGTAGCGCCATTGCGGCATTTTTATGATTGCCACCTGCACCAGTAATAACAATAAGGCGACAAGGCCACCGGCCCCCCACCAAAATTGCGGGCTTAAGCCCTTGCGCTGACGAATGGTAACTTCCAGCGCATCCAGCTCAATGCGCTCAATGAGGTGGGCATTATTGCTATTGTTGCTGGTGGTGCTGTTGTTGCTCGTGCTGTCCGCTGTGGCAACCACTGCCGGTTCGTTGCGGCCTTGCAGTAAGGCGTCTTGCAGGTCTTTTAAGTCGTCGGCGTTAAGTTCGGGGTGTTCTTGCGCCAGCGCAGTCACCCAGTCGTCGGCTGTTTGTGGCGTTTGTAGTTCGTCAGCCGGAGCGGTTTCATCGACCGGCTGGGCGATTTCCAGGCTATTTTCTTTTTCCAGCGAGAGGTCTGAATGATCGTCTTCCGCCGCAGGTTTTTCTGCATCGACTTTTAGCTCATTGCTTTCTAACTCACTGCGTTCTAACCCATTGCTTTCTAACCCGCTGACTTCCAGCACATCAGGTTTTAATGCACTGTTTTCAAAGCTGTTTTCGTCATCCGCTCCCCGCGTGGCTTTTAGAAAGGCATCCGACAGCTCAATGGGCTGGCCGCTGGCTTGGAAGGGCCTGAAGTTCGGCTCTTCTTCAAAAAACGCTTCATCACTGCTGGGCAGCTCCAGTTCAGCGTTGTGTAAATCTTCCTCACTCAACAGCGCTAAGGCCCAGGATTCATCGGCATCTTCGGTTTTTTCTGGCAGGGCTTTGGCCTGTTCAACACGCTCAAACAGCGAGGATTTGGCGACGCTCTCCGGCGGAGTTTCAGCGTTGTCATCCTCAAAACCCATGTGGTCGCTGATTAAAAAATCGTCCGCGAGGTTGGATACCGGGGCGTTGCCGGTGGCGCGTTCGGATAGGTTTTCCAGGGCGTTAAAAATGGTAAAACAGGCGCCGCAACGCACGGAACCCTGCGCCAATTTAAGATGAGCCGCAGTGATACGAAACGCTGTGGCGCATTGCGGGCAGCGTGTGATCATATCGGCCATAGTGGATCCTATTTTAGGTTGTTAGCGTTTGGTGGCGCTTAAACACACCCATTCATCGTGGGTGCGCCAGGGATGGAAATCAAATGCTGCGCTGTACGCATCCACCACACTTTGCGCCTGTGTGTGCAAAATACCCGATAGGCATAATAACCCAGCGGGTTTAACGCGCTGCGTGAGCTCCGGCGCTAATTCCACCAAAGGCCCGGCAAGAATGTTCGCCAGCAACACGTCCACCGCTGTGCGTGGGCAGGCGCTGGGGAATACTACGGGGAATTGGTCTGCACTTAAGCCGTTGCGCTGGGCGTTTTCTTGTGTGGCGATCAAGGCTTGCGGGTCAATATCCACACCCAAAACTGATTTCGCCCCCAGCAACAGCGCGCCGATGCCTAAAATCCCCGAGCCACAGCCGTAATCAATGCAGTTTAGGCCGGTTACATCCTGCGCGCTCAACCACTGTAAACACATAAACGTGGTGGGATGCGTACCGGTGCCAAAGGCGAGGCCTGGGTCCAGCAGCAGGTTCACCGCATCCGGTTGGGGTGGGGCCAGCCAGCTGGGGCAAATCCAGAAGTGCTCAGCCACAGCAATCGGGTGGAAATCTTTCATCCACTCGCGCTCCCAGTCTTTGTCTTCTAACAGCTGCCATTGCCAAAAACTGGCGCGCGGCAAAGCCAGCTTGCGCTCAAGCTCGCTAGTGTTCACGTCGGACTCAAACAGGCCTGTCACCCGCGTGGCCTGCCAAAGAGGGGTCTCCCCTAGGGCTGGCTCAAAAATGGGTTGGTCCGCGTTGTCTTCTAAGGTCACGCTCAATGCGCCAGTGGACAGCAGGGCGTGCTCCCAGCCTGGTGCGCTGTCGCGGTCGGTATCAATACGCAGTTCTAACCAAGGCATAAAAAATCCGGGGCCGCCGCAGGGGGTGAACCTAAGGCTCAACCCACCACAGCGTGAAAATGGCTTATTTTTGCAGCTTTTTCTCAAGGTAGTGGATGTTCACCCCCCCTTGAGCAAAAGCCGCGTCGCGCACTAAATCTTGCTGCAACGGTGTGTTGGTTTTAATGCCGCTAATCACCAATTCATCCAGCGCCACACGCATTTTGGCCAGGGCCGATGCGCGGTCGTCGGCAAAGGTGATCACTTTGGCAATCATGGAGTCGTAATGGGGCGGCACGCTGTAGCCGGAATACACATGGGAATCCACCCGCACCCCCAGGCCGCCCGGGGCGTGGAAGTTAGTCACCTTGCCGGGGCTTGGCATAAAGGTAACGGGGTCTTCCGCGTTGATGCGGCACTCAAACGCATGGCCGTGCAGCACCACGTCTTTTTGCTTGATGCGCAACTTGTTGCCCGCGCACACCAATATTTGTTCTTTGATCAGGTCGATGCCCGTCACCATTTCGGTAACGGGGTGCTCAACCTGAATGCGCGTGTTCATTTCGATGAAATAAAAGCGCCCGTCTTCATACAAGAACTCAAACGTCCCAGCGCCTTTGTAACCAATATCCACACAGGCCTTGGTACAGGCAGCGTACACCTCTTGCCGCACCGCATCTGGAATGCCCGGTGCGGGGGCTTCTTCCAGCACTTTTTGATGGCGGCGTTGTAAGGAACAATCGCGGTCGTACAGGTGAATGGCGCTGCCCTGGCCATCGGCCAAAATTTGCACTTCAACGTGTCTGGGGTTTTGCAGGTACTTTTCCATGTACACCGTATCGTCGCCAAAAGCGGCTTTGGCCTCAGCTTTAGTGACATGGATTGAATTGATTAATGCTGCATCGGTATGCACCACACGCATCCCGCGCCCACCGCCACCGGCAGCGGCTTTGATGATAATTGGGTAGCCAATTTTGGCCGCAATGGCATGGCACTCGTCGGCATCCTCCGGCAGCGGGCCGCCGGAACCTGGCACCGTCGGCACACCGGCTTTTTTCATAGCCTCAATAGCGGCCACTTTGTCACCCATCATGCGGATCACATCTGGGTCTGGCCCGATGAACACAAAACCACTTTTTTGCACCTGTTCGGCGAAGTTAGCGTTCTCCGCTAAAAACCCATAACCGGGGTGAACCGCCATAGAGTCGGTGATTTCCATCGCTGCGATAATCGACGGGATATTCAAGTAGCTCTTGGACGATGCATTCGGCCCAATACACACCGACTCGTCCGCCAGGCGCACATGCATTAAATCGCGGTCGGCTTGGGAATAAACCGCCACCGTTTTAATGCCCATTTCTTTACAGGCACGCAGAATACGCAATGCGATTTCGCCACGGTTGGCGATGAGGATTTTTTCGAACATCGTAACGTCTTCCTGTTAGCCGATGATGATAAGCGGCTGATCAAATTCTACCGGCTGGCCATCTTCCAACAGTACCGCCTCAACCACACCTGCGCGGTCGGCCTCGATTTGGTTCATCATTTTCATCGCTTCAATAATACAAATCACATCGCCCACGTTGACCTTCTGGCCCACCACCGCAAAGGGTTGTGAACCTGGGCTTGAGGCGCGGTAGAACGTACCCACCATCGGCGATTTAACCGCATGGCCGACAGGTTCCTCTTTGACGGCAGCAGGCGCAGGCGCCGCCGTTGCGGGGGCTTGGGCCGGTGCCGCAGAGGGCATGGGTTGGTGATAATAGGTGTGAACCGGCGCTGCGCTGGCACGTTGGCCACGGCTAATACGCACGGATTCTTCACCTTCACGAATTTCTAATTCTTCTACGTTGGATTCTTCAAGCAGCTCAATAAGCTTTTTTATTTTGCGAATATCCATTGATGCCCCTTAATAAAAGTCTGGCTGAGTTAATGACATTTGAGATGAGTAAAAGCCGCTTCCAGAGCCAATAAATAGCTCTGCGCCCCAAATCCACAGATAACGCCCTTGGCAATATCCGACAGATAGGAGTGGTGGCGAAAGGGTTCCCGCGCATGGACGTTAGACAAATGCACTTCAATAAACGGGATCTGTACACCCGCCAAAGCATCGCGCAGGGCGATGCTGGTGTGGGTAAACGCGGCGGGGTTGATGATTATAAAATCGACGCCTTCAGGCTTGGCCTGGTGAATACGGTCGATTAATTCAAACTCTGCATTACTTTGCAGATGAAAAAATTCATGCTGGTGTGAAGCGCAGGCGGATGCCAACAGGTTGTTGATGTCAGCCAAGGTGGTGAAACCGTAGATTTCCGGCTCCCGCGAACCCAGCAGATTTAAATTGGGGCCGTGCAGGACGAGTATTTTTGCCAAGGGGCCTCCATTAAATTACTAGGTTGGCTGAGCTTTCCCGCGAAGGAAAAGTGTTTGGGTTGGGGTTGGCCGCCAGAGCAGTAATGGTAAATGACGAAAAACCCGCATGATCGCAGAAGATCACGACCGATTGACCGGCTTACACCGGCGGGGGATTTTGCCTAAAAGAAAAGGCGCTGTCCATTAAAAACAGCGCCTTTGTCGTGGATGTTCGCCGAATAGCAGCAAACGAAAGCGATAATTCTACAGTGAGGTTAGTTAGCGGCTACCTTTTTGCCGCCCGCATTACGCTCCAGGGCTTCAATCACAATATCTTTGGTCAGCACTTGTGGCAGCAATTCCGCCTTGCCACTGCCCGCCGGATACACCACGTACAGAGGAACACCACTGCGCTTAAACTCGCTCAGCACGGCGGTGATTTTAGGATCGGCATTGGTCCAATCCCCTTTAAGCGTGGCATAACCCAGTTTTTTGAAGGTATCGCTCACGTCGTCACGGTTGATGGCGTTGGCCTCGTTAGCCTTACAAGTGATGCACCAGTCTGCGGTGAAGTCAACAAACACCGGGCGCCCGTCGCTGCGGTGTTTTTCAACCAACTCAGCAGACCAAGCTTCCCAACCATCGGTTTTTGGCTTAAACGATTCTGCGTTGTAACCTACGTAACCCGCATAAGAAATCGCAGCAATGGCAGAGCCTTTAACCAACAGCTGGCCGATGTTGCCCTCGGGTTGGTTTTGCAGCAACCACAGGCCAAAGGTAATAGCGATACCGCCCAGCACCAACAGCGCCATAGCATCAATACCCACCTGGTTGCCCAATACCCACAACAACCAAACGCTGGTGAGGTACATGGGGAACGCTAAAAATTGCTTGAGGGTTTCCATCCACATGCCAGGACGAGGCAGCATTTTGGCCAGCGCAGGGCTATAACTGAGCGCCAAAAAGGGCAGCGCCAAACCAAAACCTAAAGCGATGAAAATAATGATGGAAACATACCAAGGCTGTGTCAGCGCAAAACCAATGGCGGGCGCCATTAATGGGCCGGTGCAGGGGCTAGCCACCACGGCGGCAAGCACACCGGTGAAAAAAGAACCGCGCAAGCCTTCAGAAGCGGTGAGGTTTTGGCCCACACCCATAAGGCTGGTACCAAAATGCACCATGCCAGAAAGGCTAAGGCCCATCACCAAAAACAGGTAGGCAACAAAGGCTACGAATACAGGGTTTTGCAACTGGAACCCCCAGCCAACCCCTTGTCCGGCCTGACGAAGCACCAAAATGGCTACCGCCACCACAACAAAAGATAAACAAACACCAAAGGTATAAGCCCAACCGTGGCTTGAGTGGGAGTGGCCGTCTTGGCTGGTGGATGCAAAGGTCAGTGCTTTAAGTGACAACACAGGGAATACACAGGGCATGAGGTTTAAGATCATGCCGCCGCCGATGGCGAACAGGATGTACACCGCAAAGGAGTGGGTTTCTTCAGTGGCGGCAGACTCAGCCACAGCGGTGCTGGCAGCACTGGTTGCAGCGGCAGGTACGGCAGCGGGTTCGGCGGCAACAATTTTGGTTTCAGCGGTTTCAAGGGCGGTGCCTTGGTTGAGATCCACCTGGAAAAAACGCGTATGGGGGGCATAACAGAGGCCGGCATCGGCACAACCTTGAGATTGCAGCTTCATCTCAAACTGTTTGGGCAGGTTGGCGGTAGACAGTGTTACCCGTGTGGCATCGTGGAAAATCTCCACATCTTTTTTGAAGTAAGGGTCGTATTTGCTTTGGCTCGCTTCAAATACAGGGGTAAACGGGATTTTGCTTTGTTCCGTCTGAGCAAAGATTTTAAATTTCTCTTTGTACAGGTAATAACCCTTGGCAATGCTCCAATCCAGGTAAATTTTGTCCCCTTCTTGCAGGACATTCACCTTGTACGCCTGCTCCACAGGTAAAAATTCTTCGCTGGCGCCCGCTTTTTGTGTCAGCGCGCTAACGTCATTGGAGGCCGTAGCCTGCAAGGAGGGAATAGTGAGGGAAAATACCCACAACAGAAAAATACTGGCACGATTGATTAATTTCATAATGGTGTACGTTCAATGGGGGGAAAGAAGACAAAACTAAGGTCGAGCGACCCGCGCTACAGCGGGGGCATTGTAAGGCAATCGGCACCTTTTTAGGCCTTTAGTTCCACAAATAGCTAAAAGCCTGGAGCCGCTGCATACCTGTTCTGCAAAACCCATCACAATTTATTTATTGCGAAGTTTCTTTGATGCGCTAATGCGCTGGATGAACCACCCCAAACGATTGCGCCGATTCTTCCCTCATTAATGTGCTTCTCTCCTACCGTGCAGGTGTTTAGAATGCGCGGTTTTCTATTCCACCCTTATTCCCTCTGGAGATGCCATGAACCGGGTTGTTCCACTACTGCCTGCCCTGTTTTTTATCTGCACCACAGGCTGCGCCAGCGCACCGGCTCAACCGGCTGCCCCGCCCGCACCACCTGCACCCAAAGTGCTAGATGCCAAAGCGCAAAAAATTGAGCAGTTGTTGCAGCGGGCTGATACCGCGTTCTCCATGCAATCATTAACCGAGCCAGTGTCGGAAAACGCCTACGACCTCTACCGCGCCGTGTTGATTATGGAACCTGCCAACGCACGCGGGCAGGAGGGGATTAAAAAAGTCTCGGAAGCCTATCCTGCCCAGGTGGAAGAAGCCTTTGTGGGCAAACAGTACGATGCGGCATTGCGAAAACTGCAAAAAGGGCTGATTTTATTCCCAGCTAATGCGCAATTAAAACAACTGGAAACCCAGGTAAAAACCGCCAAGCAGGCACAAATCCAAACCGCTGCCAAAACCACAACCATCTCGCTTTCGGCGACGGAGCTAAGCGCAAAAACCCCCGCACTGGAAACAACCCTCCGCAATGTGGCAAAACGTGTGGCTGCTTCCAATGAACTCCTAACCATCAACGCCCGCAACGATGCCGAAGGGCGCTGGATTTACAAAACCATGAAAGAATCCGCAGGCACACGCATTCGCGGCGACATCAAAATATCCAGCGCACCCTCCATTCAAATACACCCAGCCACCCCGTAAGCCCATAAGCGGTTTGGTTTATGCTAAGGCACGCTTGATGGGTTATATAAATGCACGCCCTAATCGCAATCCGATAGGCATCAGCCTGCTGCACTTAGAGGCTACTGAACTAGACTTTGGTGGGCCCGCAGGTGGCGGCTACCACCGGATGAACCAGCCAATGAATAGCGTGTTGCATGTTGCTTCAGCAAACAGAAAATTAATATGGAACACCTGAAAATATGACGAAGTTTCTTCAGCGCCTAGCGCTTGCGCAGCCGGTAAAAAACGCCCTCTGGCTGTTGGTAGGCCTGCTGGCGATTCACCAGGTGTTACCGATCAACCACTGGCAACAATTACTGGGTTTATGGACGCGCTTACCTTTAAATATCATTGTGCTGATGCTGCTGGCCGCTGCGGCGTCCTATGGTTTATTACACGCATGGGATTATCTAACGCTGCAACGGGAAGCCAAAACACAGGCACAATCCCCCTCACCCAGCACCTTAATTCAACGCATTATCACCTCACAAATTCGCAGCGCTTTTGGTATTGATAAACCGTTTACACCATCCTCCCACCAAGGTGTTTTGCCTTTTATAGGCCTTTTAATTACCGGCTTGGCCGCCTGTATTGGCGCTGTTGTAGTGGCTTCACCCGAATTATTTGGCCTGGCATACCACCCCCATGTATGGGTGGCGGCAGGTATTTTTTTATTGGGTTTAATAGCATTGTTTGTGCGCACCTTGCGTTTAAGCCAAAGCCGTGTGGATGGCCGCATAGGCGGCGAATTTATTAAATTAATTGTTGGCCGCGAATACCAAAACTGGCTAAAACCTTTAATTTTATTTTTGCCCGCCGCGCTGATTCTTTATATTCCCTTAAGCAAAATTGCCCAGATGTCCGCACTGCATTTTGTTGGGTTATACCTGTTAGCCCATGTGGCCGGAGTATTAAGCCGCGTCCCAGGGGGTGCGGGGGTTTTTGATGGCGTATTTTTGATTTTTGCAGCCAAACTGTACCCAGCATCCCAGGTATTTATTTGCCTGCTTGCCTACCGCGCCGTTTATTACTGCCTGCCTTTAATGTCGGGGTTGGTGGCTTATTTATTGTTGGATATTCGCAAAAACCAAGCAAACACACGCAAAACACCTTGGGTATTGGCGCAACTGCCTGGGCAGTTATTTCAACCTATGGTTTCAGCCTGGCTGATGGCGCTGGCCTGCACATTTTGGTTGGGGCATGTGCCGAATTTTTTAAGTGGATTTATTCCTTCTCCCCCAAGCTTTGTGGCGCCTTATGTTAATAATTTAATGGGCGTTATTTTGCTTATTATTTGGCGCTGCCATTGGCTGCGCATTGATTTGGCCTACGGATTAGTCTTCAGTTGTTTTATTCTTGCAGCAGGTTTATTCGCAGTAAAAAACGCCATTGTGAGCAGTTTATTCTGCCTTTTAATGGTGTGGGTTTTTAGTTCAAGCGCACATTATTTTTACCGCACCAGTGCGTTATTACAGGGCTTAATCCCTTGGCCGTTATGGGGCCGTTATTGCCTGGGTGGTTTTTTGCTGGTGAGCGCAACGGTTTTGTTAACCGAAACCAACGACATCGAGCGCTTGTTTGTTAGCCAATGGTTTTCCAGCGGGGAATTATCCACCCTAGAAAAACTCATTTTTATCGCCGCATTTTTTGCTGGCGGCTTAGCCGTTAATGGATTATTCACACGCTGCGATGCCCGTTTAACATTGCCCGATACCACGGCCTTAATGCGCTATAACGCATTGGCGCAAACCCAGGCCGATACACAGTGCCACTTAGGCTTAGCAGGCGATAAATATTTTTTATTTAGCGAAAGCGGTAAATCTTGCCTGATGTTTGGTAAAGCCTCCGGCCAGTGGATTGCAATGGGGGACCCTATTGGCGAGGAATCCGAATTTCCCGCATTAATTTGGCGCTTAGCTGAATGGGCCGATACAGCAGGTGCCCGCATTGCTTTTTATAAAGTGGATGGTGCGCATTTGCCTCTGTACATTAATTTGGGCATGAGCGTATTTAAACTGGGGGATGAAGCCCGCGTTAACCTGCACGATTTCACCCTGGCAGGCGGGAAAAAACTTAATTTACGCAACAATTACAATAAAAATATTAAAGATGGTTTAGTGTTTTCTGTGGTGGAAGGCGCGCAATTACAACAATTAATGCCGCGATTGCGCGTTATATCCGATGAGTGGTTAAGCGATAAATCAACACAAGAAAAACAATTTTCACTGGGGTTTTTCTCGGAGGATTATTTAAATTTTGGTGCCGTGGCGGCGGTAGAATACCGAGGTGAAGTGGTGGCTTTTGCCAGCTTGTGGCGCAACCATACCCAACATCACAACGCCCAACATCACACCCAACAGCATACCCAACACGAAGTAGCGATTGATTTAATGCGCTACGGGCACAGCGCCCCCAAGCGGGTAATGGAATTTTTAACACTCAGTACTTTATTGTGGGCACAATCAGAAGGCTACCGCTGGTTTAATTTAGGCATGGCACCGCTGTCCGGTTTGCAATCCCACCGCTTGGCAGGCGTGTTACATAAAGTGGGCGGCCACCTGTTTGCCACCCACACCCGTTATTATAATTTTGCCGGTGTGTTTACCTATAAAGAAAAGTTCACACCCGAATGGCATGGCCGTTATTTAGTGGCCAAACATTCCTGGCAATTGGTTTTTGCTTTAGTGAATGTAGCAAAACTGATTGCAGGCAGCGCAAAGGGGCTTATCGCCAAAACTTAAAGCGGGCCGATTCAATATTGAAATGAAATTTATTACCCTAGAAGCCTGCTGAGCGCCTGCGTACAAAAATAACGTCAAGTGCGCGAAAAGTGGATTTTCTTAGGTGTTAGCCACCTAAAAACCACAGATGCCCAACCTAAAATTTCCAGTTGCTCTCACAGTGAATTCAACTGTAGTTATTAGAACCCTCTCATCTTTGATGCCGATTTTTGTGAGTTATAAAAGTGAATATGCGTAAGCGTAGGTTAGTGATTGGATCTGCATTAATGTGTGTGTGTATTTTGGCCGCAGGCTTAGGTGTGTACTATGGCCAACCTGTAGACGAGACAATTAACGAACATCAAATAACTATCGAATTATTAGGCTCTGTACAGTATTACAGCAAAGCCCAATCCAACAAGGGGCATTTAATTATATTTGCCGCAGCACAAGAGCCAGCTTCAACCCAGCGTTTGCTTGCGCGGCGCTGGGCAGAAAAAGGTTATGTGACCAGTGTAATTGCCCCGAATTTTTTATCGCAACATACACAGTGTATTAATTTGCCCGGCGCCATTGCTCAGTTACAGCACAGCATTGAACAGCGTATTCCCGCTGTAAAAGGGCTTTTACCTATGCTAATGGGGCGTGGTGATGCCGCGCCGCTCAGTTATATCGCCTTGGCACAAGCCCCACTAAAAACATTTCACAGCGCTATTGCAGTGGATTTTTGTGCCGCAAAACCTTTAGAACCTTTATTTTGCCCGCAGCGTGTATGGAGTGGAGAAATAACCGCTACCCAAACACTCGGTGCGAATTTTTATGTATTTCAAACACCAACATTTTCCGCCGCTAATCAGTGTGATGCTGCCGCAAATAAACAATTTTTACAGGCCATGCCGTCAGTAAAATTAAGCGATAGCCAATCCCCTGTTGATGAATGGCTTGAGGTGGATGCACTGCTAAATTGGTTGGACCCGCGTTTAATGGGGCAGGCGCTTTCAGGCCAAAATGAAGGTGCCGCACCAGTGATTGAAGTGCCTGCAAGCAATCAAAAACCTACGGACTATTTTGTGATTTTTTTAACCGGTGATGGCGGTTGGGCAAAATTAGATAAAGAAATTGCCCAGCATTTTAGCGCGGCGGGCATTCCGGTTTTGGGTTTTGATGCATTAAGTTATTTTTGGCGCAAACGCAACGTGCATGAAACCGCGCTGGATATCAGTAAATTAATAAGTCAGTACCAGCAAAAATGGCAAAAAAAACAAGTTGTCATGGTGGGCTATTCTTTTGGCGCTGATGTATTACCTTATGTGGTGGCCAATTTACCTCCAGAGCAACACGCATTGGTTAAAAACATGGTGTTTTTAGGCTTGTCGCGCTACGCCCATTTTGAATTTTATTTAACCAATTGGATGAGCGCCCAAACACGCACCTCGGATTACCCCACACAACCTAAACTGGCCACCATAACCAGCATTCCCGGTTTGTGTTTACAAGGCGATACCGACTCAGAAAGTATTTGCAGCCAATTACAACAAAGCAATATCACCTCTAAAACCCTGCCAGGGGATCATCATTATGCTGAAGATTATGAGCGTGTTGCCCAGGTGATTTTGCAGGCGCTCGCTAAATAAAATAATTAAAAAGGATACAAAAGAGCATCCGCATGCTCATAACCAAAACTCACATTTTGCGCATCCACTAGAGATAAACGTTCCAATTCAAAGCCTATACACCCAGCAGCCAAAGGCTATGCTATTAAAATGCGCTGACTTTGAGCAGTGCGTGGGTTGCCTTTTGGGGCTTTAAGTTATTGACGAATAGAGAGTTTAGGCATGCGAATTTTGTTGCCCTGGGTTTTAAGCAGCGGCCTTTTGGCGTCGATGAGTGCAATAGGTGCGGACAGTGCTGTCAGTATTTTAGGCCAAAAACAAACGGCAAAAATTCTTGAATTCCCGGATATGTCACTCAACCAAATTGATTACCGTGCCATAAGCGTGGAATTTGCCGTGGGCGGCGAAAGCAGTATCCGATCCATTCTACCCATTAAAACAAGCCAAATATGTAATGGTGCCACCACCGCTATTACCCAGCTTGAAGTCACCTATGAGCTGCCAAAAATATATGTGCGCGTAAATGATGGCGTACACAACACCCAAAAATACAACAAACCTTTGCCCCATGAAGGCAAGCTGGTTTTGGGTGACGCCGCGTGCGGTGCGGTTAATGACCCGGTGGTATTAGAAGCTAATTTCCGCAGTAAATCCGCCGATTGGTTAAAAGGCATTACGCGCCAAGAAATGCAGGGCGCCAAGCGCCGGGTAGAGGCGTTTGTGCAAGAAAATACCGTGGTTTTATATAAACCTTTAGAAATTACCAGTTTTCAATTTCGCTCGGAAAACGGCGAGTTTGGCAATATTAACCAGGCCTACGATATTGCAACCAAAGCCTACGCCATGATTGAAGAAAAAGACACGCTGGGGGAGCCGGTGGAGGGAATTAAAGGCGCCATTGAATTATGGGAAATGGCGATGGGCAATCCTCAATTAAATGCACGCGGCGATGCGAAGAAAATAAAAGCGGCCATTTCCTATAATTTATCGGGCGCTTATTGGGTGGCAATGAATTATATGCAGGCATCGGCTTACCATAAACTTGCACGCATGTTAAATGAAGAATCCGGCGCAACCTTGAAATTACCTGATTATCAAGACCGCATCGACCGCCAATTACGCAACCGCAGTTTATCTAACAATGTACCGAATACTCCTGTGGCAATGGTAACGCTTGAGCGTATGGGGTCTGAATATATCAAACATGCCGAAGTGACTGAGTTGACACTGGAAGGGTTTAAAGTTGGGGAGCGTCAAATTAGCGCCCGTTGATGACTCGACTCGCCGGTATTTATCTGTAGCTATTTGCAAGACAAAAAACCTCAAGCGGCTTGCCGGTTGAGGTTTTTTACGTTTTGCCCCGCACATAATTCATTAACGCTGGCGCTATTCTTTAGCCTGCTCAAGCCATAAAAAATGCTATTTGTTTCCATTTTATTTCGCCGCGCCCAAGCAAACGTGACGAAGACAACAAAATACTTTCTTCAAATACGCTTGTTGCGCGCAAAAGCGTAGGATGAGGTCTGTTTTTATTTTAAAAATCTGGAGAATCCCCGTGTTCAGAATGTTGCTTGCGTTAGCCTGTGTGTTGCTTGTGGTGGGTTGTACGTCGAAAGATCCTGCCGATTCAGACAGCGGTAACGTCAAACCTGTCAGCAGCAGTTCGTCATCAAGTAGCTCGTCCTCCAGCTCCTCAAGTAGCTCATCCTCAAACAGTTCTTCCAGCTCATCTTCTAGCAGTTCTTCTAGTAGTAGTTCTTCTAGTAGTTCCTCTTCCAGCAGTTCCTCTTCCAGCAGTTCCTCTTCCAGCGGTGCGGCGGTGCGGTTTGTTGATGCCGTACTGGAGGCGGCGGTGCGCAAGTCTTTAAATATTGCAGCGGATCAGCTAATTACACCGGCCAATATGCTGGGGCTTACGGATGTAAACCTATATGAAGATGGCGTGAGCAGCCTGGTTGGGTTGGAGACGGCCACCAATTTGCGCAGTTTGGATCTTACCGGCAATGCCATCACCGATTTATCCCCGCTCACAGGGCTGCGCAAGCTGGCCACTTTGAACCTTACCCGCACACAGGTCAGTGATTTAGCGCCCATTCGCAATGTGCCGGTACGCAACCTAACCCTCACCAACACACCGATTGCCGATTTAACCGAAGTGGTGAATTTTAAAAGCCTGTCTAGGTTAGCCATTGGCGGCACGCAGATTATTGATCTTGCCCCGCTGCGCAATTCGAGCTTAGGGGTTGGTGATGCGTTAGAAATAGGCAATAGCTCAGAAAGCTGTTTGTTTACAGCAGGCTATTCGCGCCCGCTGAACGACATCACTTACTTGCGCAGCCTGAATGTACGCGTGAGTTTTGTGGATGAAAAAATGCGCCGCTCAGGCTGCCCCAACCCACTGGCTCAAGCCACTATCACCCTTACTGCGGAGCTGACCGGGCCTGCTGCGCTGGCGGTGGGCTGGAGTTTAACCAGTACGGATACCGGTGCCTGGCAATGCGAATTCCACCCAGACCTCACATTCCAACAACCGGGTGAACCCTTGGTGCGCATCCCCGATTGCCTGCGCGAATCCAGCCTGGCGATGGACGTTAGCAGCGGTCAAATGCCCAAAATGCTAGTAATTCACGACGGTTTAGGCGGGCGCTTAACCCGCACCTTAATGCCCACCCGCAGCAATAACGCCGGGCCAGTGGCCAGTATTTCTATCGCAGGTTTTGATTTTGGCCAAAGCGTAATCAAGACAAACCCACGCCTGGTGGCTAACCGGGATGCCTTGGTACGCGTGCATGTCATTGCCGACCAAGTACAAACCGCACCTGCCGGTACCCTAACCCTACAACTGGGCGAGCAAAGCCAGGAGATCAACCTAACCAAACCCACAAGCCTGCCCACTTTATTGCAGCTGACCAACCTTACCCGCAGTTATTCCGCCGTTATCCCCGCCACCTGGGTGCAACCGGGCTTAAACCTACAGGTAAAACTGGCCAATGGTTTGAGCAAAACCTTAGTGCCCGTGGTGGGCAAGGGCAACGTGCTGTACATCACCTTGGTGCCCATCACCGCAGCGGGCGCCACCCCGCAACTGCCAACAAATACCGCCGTGGAGCGCAATTTAAAAACCATTTGGCCCTTAGCCCAAGTACAAGTGCGCACCCATGAGGCGGTGGATATGGCCTTCGACGCTCCCGATGAAGGCCTGGCACAACTGGCAGACATTAAAGCCAGCGAAGCGGATACCAGTTATGTGTTCGGCGTGATCAGCCCAAGCGCGCCCAATTTTGGCGTGGGGGGCTTAGCTTATATAGGCGGAAAAGTGGGCATGGGGCTGGATGCCACCCACGATCCATCCGGCCTTACGATGGCCCATGAAATTGGCCACATGTTTGGTTTATTCCATGTAAATTGCGGCAGCCCATCCGGCATTCAACAAGACTACCCCTACCCCACCACCGACATTGGCAGCCTGGGCATTAACTACACACTCACCAGCCTGATACTACCGGTTCGCGCCTCAGACGTTATGAGCTACTGCCAACCCCAACACGTATCCGATTTCACCTACCAACGGGCGCAGGCCTACTTAGAAGCCAACCCGCCCGCGCCCTTCAGCAACACCAGCCTGGCCCGCGCCGCTGCCGCACCACGGGCACAAAGTTTTGTAGTGCGGGGCCATCTAAACGCCGAGGGCAGCTGGGCCATCCGCCAAGCCCTACCATCACCCCTGCCGGTAGAACCTACGGCTGAGGGCGAATACCGTGCAGAACTGCTCGATGCTCAGGGCAACAGCCAAACAACCCCCGTGCGCTTTTGGCAGATTGACCACAACGAGCAAATAACCAACCGGTACTTCTCCATTAGCGTGCCGCTTATAGAAGCACGCACGCTGAGAATCTGGCGTGGTGATCGGGTGGTTTATGAGCGGGATATTACTGCGATTTAATTTGGCCTCGCCCAGCTATAACCTCGTGCGGGCGAACTGCCCGCGCTTCCTGCACGCGCAATTTAGTCTTTAGGGCACCTCCAGAAATTCACTTTTCGCGCCCTCGCTTCGTTATTTTCGTGCTCATTCGGTCATTTATACCGCATAAACTCCCTCATTCCGCGCGGAAATGCCTTGCGATGTTCACGAAAATTGAATTTCCGCAAGGCGCCCTTTACAAAAACACCTCAATAATCCTTCCGAAAATTTAATTCATACAATCAGGCAAGGTATTTTTCACCTTTTTCAAGCGACATAATTAACTCGATATATTTCTCCTTGTGGTTAGCATGATATGCCTCTAGTCGTCGCACCCAGGCTAAGGCTCCCAAACCTAAACACTTAAATTGGAGAATAATTATGCTATTAATACGTACATTAGTTTTAGTGGTTTTATCATCGCTCAGTCTTTCGTCTTTTGCAGGCCTATGTTTAGTGGGCCAGGTTAAAGAGGTGGGCACTTGGGTTAACCCTGACACCAATACCGGCGGTATTACCAAGGCTATTTTTAAAGAAGAATGCCGCGACGCTTCAACAACGGTGTGTAGCGGAAATATTTGCAGCCACACTTCAGCGGTCAAACTGGTTTACACCTCTGAGCTTTGGGGTAAATGCCATCCTTCTGATTGTTATTGGGGCAAGGTTGATGGGGTTTATACTTCGGGCCGCTGGTTGCGTTTTAGTTATGACCACGGTTTTGCCAAACGCACAGTGTGGGGCCAGGTTTGGTCAGGTGGCGCCAATTGGCTGGATTTAGTGGTTGATACGGATTTTGTTGACCCTGCCCGTGCGGATTATCGTTTTAGAGCTTGGATGCAGCGTTCGTAGTTTTATTGAGTAATAAACGATAAAAGGAATTATTTAAGCCTGAGCAGCTCGCTGAATTATATTGAGCGTGACTGCCCAGGCTTTTAAAAACCACGACTAAACCATAAGTTATTCATAGGTGAATCATGGGCCACTATAAAATCCTATTATTATTCGGCGCGTTCGTATTACTTAATAATTCCGCCTGGTATTTTTACACCGACACACAAACCACTGTTTCAAGCGCAGAAACAGCGCAGGAATTAACAAAAACACCAGCTACTAACAATACACAACCTGCACTTAAAAACCCGTCACAACCTAATTTAACGATTACAAATACGCCCGCATTAAAACCCGTGTTGGCGCAAGCAGCACCCCAGGCGCTTGAGATGGAAGCAAATTTACCCTTAAGTGAAAGCCAGGAATTACTTGGGGATCAAGCTTTTAGCAAGGAAACTTTTACTTTTGATAGCCAGGAACATAAATTGGCCACCATTGAACAACTGGTGCCGCAAGGAGAGGATTTGATTTTTTTACAAAAAATTATAGAGTCTGCGGAATCTGAGCCGATAAAAATTGCAGCCATTGAACGCTTAAATGGTCAACCGCATTTTGGTGTGCTTAATACGGCCATTAAAGTATTAGAAAAAAATAATTCAACACTGGGCACGGCGGCGCTGGGTGTATTAAAAAATAGCCGCGACATCAGCTTAATTCCACAATTACGCAGCCAGGCGTTAAATGTTAAAAATACAGAACTGAAACAGGAAATTGACGCCACGATTGTGTTTTTGGAAAAAAGCGTCAGTATGGGGATGGATTCTGAGGGGCAATAAATAAACCTAAAAACTTATTTCTGTTGCGGACAAACCGATAAAGCCAAAGCAAAAAAACCCGCAAACAAATGTTTGCGGGTTTTTTTATAGGGTTAAAACAACCTAAGGCGCAACCGCCCTACCCGTTTTA
>JBEGTZ010000238.1:0-15643 GCA_041179125.1 Pseudomonadota bacterium
CGAGGGGGCGTTAGAATTAAATATCTCGGGCACACCAAAAACGCCTCAATTCCAGGGCTGGTGGCGCTACACCATCCCCGCACTTGCCGCCCAATTACCCTTGGTTTGGCAGGGCGATGCACGCGCTACTGGGGATAATTTATTAATTAATAGCCAATTAAAAGAAGCGGATAACAACCTGGCAGAACTCACCGCCCGCTACCCGCTCGATTTAATCAACACACCTGAAAAACTTAATGCACAAATAGAATTAAAAGCAAATTTATCCGCCAGCCGGTTATTTTTAAACCCCAGGCGCTACCCTACAAGCGGCCTGTTAAACCTTAATTTAAACCTTGCCGGCAGCTTATCCGCCCCGAGTTTAAGTGGTGCATTAACGGTTGAAAATGGGGCTTTTTCCGATAAATTATTGGGCAGTGAATTAAAAAATATTAACTTTAATGTGGCATTGCAAAACAACCAGCTCAGCCTACTGCATGGCGAAGCGCAAGATGGTGATGAAAATGCCAGCAGAGGAACGCTCGCTGTTACCGGCGGATGCCCGCACACCTACCCTGTTGCAAACTGCCAATTTTCGCTGGCGTTAAAACAATTGCAACTGGTTAAAAACCGCCAATTAAATGCCCGCGCCACAGGTGAAATAAAAGCAGATATTACCGATAAACAACTCAAACTCACCGGCGCACTGAATTTATCGCCTGCCACCTTAATGTTATCCAATAGCTATGGCAGCAGCATAAAAGAATTAACCGTGGAAGAAATAACACAACAACCCAAACCCTTTTCTGGTTTATTTTGGCCCAGCCCACAGGTGGATATTCAATGGCAATTAGGCGGCTACAGCCAAGTGCGCGGGCGCGGCCTGGAGGCGCAAATGGCGGGCACATTGCGCACACAAGGGCCATTAAACCAATTGGTTTATGACGGTACTTTTTATACCACCAAAGGCACGATGGATTTGTTTAATAAACGATTTATTTTGGATGCAGGGGATGTGCGTTTTGGCCACGGGCAGATTTATCTTAATATCCCCGCGCACTATCAATCTCAGGTGAATGGTCAAGCCCAGGAAAACAGCACAGAGGCATTCACTATACAAGCGAAATTACAGGGCGATTTAAATCATTTAAACCTTGAATTACACTCCACCCCCACGCTGCCACCCGATGAAGTATTGGCGCGTTTAATATTCGGCAAACAAATTCAAACCATTACCCCTTTTGAAGGCGTGCAATTGGCTGCGGCGCTACAACAATTGCGTGCGGGGAATGGCTTTGATTTAATGAATTCAGCCCGTTCATTATTGGGGGTAGACCGGTTAAATATCGATTCACAAAAAAATACCGATGGCAGCACCGGCGTTAATGTGGGGGTTGGCAAATATATTAGCGAAAAAGTCTACGTTGAAATTCAACGCACACCCAACCCCAACACCCCTTGGCAGGGGCAAATTGAAGTTGAGCTAACGCCCAGTGTAAATTTTGAAAGCAATACTGGCGAGCATGGCCAGGGTGGAGCGAAATTGTTGTGGCGTAGGGATTATTAATTTTTCATTTTTAAAATTTTTCAAAAAACCATTATTTTTATAATTTTTAAGGTTTAGTCCATTTATGCTCGAAGCCGATAAGCGCATTTTAAAAACACTGCTATCACAACCTGTGGCCGCACTGGCCACACTGCACCAAGGCGTCCCAGCCGTGTCTATGGTGCCGTTTGCGTTATTGTCATTGGGTAATAACGGCAATGAAAAAAGCGCATGGGTCATCCACATTAGCCGCTTAGCCAGCCACACCCAAGATATACAAGCCTGCCCGGATGTAGCACTGCTTGTCACCGCACCGCCTGATCTGGCACCAACACCTTTGTCCACCCCCAGGGCCAGCATTCAAGCCACCGCCGCGTGCTGTAGCGTGCAATCCACGGAGTATGCAGCGGCGCGCAGCGCTTATTTGGCGCGCTTTCCCGAGGCGGAAGAATTATTCAGTTTTTCAGATTTTTCGTTATTTATTCTCACGCCCACAGCGGTGCGTTTAGTGGCGGGATTTGGGCGGGCGGTTTCGTTGAATGCGGAGGAATTTCACTCGGCTTTTTTAAGTTTTTAAGTTTTTAAGTTTTTAAGTTTTTAAGTTTTTAGGTTTTTAGGTTTAACCTAAAAACTACAATAATCCGCATTCCCCAGCCCCATTTCACACACCAACGCCATAACGTTTTCAAAATCGTATTCGGTTAGGCCCACATAAATAAGAATGGTCTGGCCGATGCGTTGCCATTCATGGTCGATTTCTTGTTTGCCGAGGGTTTTATGGCTGGCGCAAATATGTTCGGCCATTTTTAAAATAGCCAATAATGTTTTTTTGCGGCTGTCGGCGCGCTCGTCGGCAAAGGTTTTGTCCACCTGGTGATGCTCATGAATCGCCTCGCATAGGTAACGCGGTAAATTCCAGCTTTTACCTACGTAATAACCCACCACGGCGTGGTTGGTGTGAATTAATTGGTTTTCTGTTTCGGTAATTGACACATCGGCGCGGGAATAGGCTTCGGCTTGTACGGCTAAATAATTTTTAATGCGCACCATTAATAACGGTATACCGCAATTATGAAATAAACCCAACGTGTAGGCTTCATCCGGGTAGGGAAAGCCAATATGTTTGGCGATGGTGGCGGAGGTCATGGCTACATCCATAGCGCTGTCCCAAAAACGGCCCAGGGCAATAATGTCATCGTCAGACAATGCACCGCGTATGGATTGTGCATTGACTAAATTCACCACCGAATTTACGCCCAATAAATTCACCGCCTGGTTTATAGAGGTAATTTTATTGCCGTGTTTAAAAAAGGGGGAATTAACGGTTTTTAAAATGCTGCCTGAAAGGCCCACATCCTGGCTGATCAGACGCGCAATGGTGTCGATGCTGCAATCGGGGGAACACTGCTCCATTTGTAAATCCACCATCACCTGGGGCTGGGGTGGAATATTAATGCCCTGTAATATCCGCGAAATTTGTTCCTGGGTTAACTCGGCCATGCAAATATACTCAAAAAATATTGTTTAAGTGTAGCAGCCGTTGTTGCATGTAGCCTGGCCGCGCAGAGGTTATACTCCCGCGTTTTCAAAGGCGTCCGTATGAATACACTGTATTTAAATTCTCAGGCCGATCGCCGCATTAAGCGCGGGCATTTGTGGTTGTATTCCAATGAGGTGGACGTGCAGCGTTCACCGTTAAAAGCGCTCAAAGTGGGCGAGCTAGTGAATGTGCTCACCCACAGCGGCGCGCCTTTGGGCACGGCGTATGTGAACCCGCAGGCACTTATTTGTGGGCGCCTGCTCAGCCGCCAGGTGGATGCCAAAATCGACCAGAAATTTTTTGTCAAAGCCATAGAGCGGGCGTTGTGGTTGCGCCAGATGTGTTTTGCAAAACCCTATTACCGGCTGATTTACGGCGATGCAGATTTTTTACCGGGCTTGGTGGTAGACCGTTACGGTGACTACCTGGTGGTGCAAATGGCCTCGGCGGGCATTGACCAGATGAGCGAGGTGATTCTGGCCGCGTTAAACCAAGTGCTCAAACCCAAAGGCATGGTGTTGCGCAACGACCATTCCGCGCGTGAACTAGAAGACCTGCCCGAGCAGCTCACACTCATAGGCCAGGTGCCCGACACCTTTTTGTTGGAAGAAAACGGCGTGGCGTTTGAAATCCCCGCCACCACCGGCCAAAAAACCGGATGGTTTTACGACCACCGCGTCAACCGCCAATTTTTAGCGCCCATGTGCCGGGGCAAACGGGTGTTGGATGTGTTTTGTTACCTCGGCAGTTGGGGGATTCAAGCCGCTGTTGCCGGGGCTGCGCAGGTGACATTAGTGGACGCCTCGGCCCCGGCGCTAGAAGGCGCACAGGGCAATGCACAGCGCAACCAGGTGGGCCACAATGTTAACACGCTAAAAGGCAAAGCCATCGACGTGATGAAAACGCTGCTGGCGGAAGGCGAAAAGTTTGACGTGGTGGTGCTGGATCCTCCGGCGTTTATTAAAAAACGCAAAGACCAAAAAGCCGGTGAGGCCGCTTACCGCCACATCAATGAACTGGCCGTCCGCCTGCTAGGCAAAGAAGGTTTATTGGTGTCAGCCTCCTGCTCCATGCCGCTGGAAAA
This sequence comes from Pseudomonadota bacterium, assembly GCA_041179125.1. Taxonomy (GTDB): domain Bacteria; phylum Pseudomonadota; class Gammaproteobacteria; order Pseudomonadales; family Cellvibrionaceae; genus CAMCXE01. The sequence continues at coordinate 4,150 of JBEGTZ010000238.1, forward strand.
CGCCACGCTAACCGATATAGTGCGCGCCGCCGCCCGCCATAACGACCGCAACGCACAGTTAATTTGGACCGGCGGCCAAGGGCCGGACCACCCCGTCCACCCGGCGATTATCGAAACGAATTATCTAAAAGCGCAGTTTTTTTCGGTGTTTGCTTAATCTCGGTGTGTGATTGATCCACCGAAAATCATCAACCCAGGCGCGATGAATCGCGCCCCTACAGGGGTGATGATGGCTTTTATACCAGCCATTCGCTATTCTTGTACGGAAACCCCGTACAAATGGTGAGTGTGATGGATACTGTGAGCGTAAACCAATTTAGAGATAACCTAAAAACCTATGTAGAACAGGTGGTTAGCAACCACACGCCGATTAAAGTCACCCGCCGTGCGGGTGAGGCCTTTGTGGTGATCAGTGCCGATGACTGGGAAAGAGAACAAGAAACGCTTTATGTTTTACAAAACAGCAGCCTAATGATGCAAATAAGTGAATCGTTAAGCACGCACACACAGCAAAAAGGCTACACCCCAACGGACGAGGAAATGAATGCGATCACTCGTATTTGAGGGTAACACCTGGGCCACTTATGGAACGCTTCGGGAAAAGGACAAAATTCTTCATAAGTCCCTCTGTAAATTACTCAAAGAAATGCTTCGTTCAGACCCCGCATCAGGGCTAGGCAAACCCGAACCCCTGTGCCACAACCTTACTGGGTTTTGGTCAAAACGCCTGTCACAAAAAGACCGCTTAATTTATAAGTTCGATGAAGAATACATTTATATATTCGCTATTGGCGGGCACTACGACCAGCGCTAAGTTGCGCAGCAAAACAGCCAGCCCAGGCGCGATCAATCGCGCCTTTCGTGGGTGAGTGGGTACGGGTGCAGGTTGCCGCGCAATACGCATTCGGCCAACACGAATAAACCCTTTATTTATAAGGTTTAACGGTTAAAAATGAGCGCAGACGGGGCAGCGCCTTTCTGGCACAATGCTCACTTCTTAGCCACTTTGTTGTCCCTGCCATGTCATCCCCTGCCACCGCAAAACCCGCCCAATTTGTGCCGCAAAACGCGCCGAATTTGTTTGATTTCCCCAAATATTGGGCCGCCTGTTTCGAGCCTGCGCCTTTTTTACCTATGAGCCGGGCGGAGATGGACAAACTGGGCTGGGACAGCTGCGACATCATTATCATCAGCGGCGACGCCTACGTGGACCACCCGAGTTTTGGCGCCGCCATTATTGGCCGCTTGTTGGAATCCCAAGGTTTTCGCGTCGGCATCATCGCCCAGCCGGACTGGAGCCATGCCGAAGAATTCAAAGCACTCGGCAAGCCGAATTTATTTTTTGGCGTGAGTGCGGGCAATATGGATTCCATGATCAACCGCTACACCGCCGATTTACGCCTGCGCAGCGACGACGCCTACACCCCCAACAACCAGCCTGGCAAACGCCCGGAGCGCGCCGTGACGGTGTACGCCCAGCGCTGCAAAGAAGCCTACAAAAACACCCTGGTGGTGCTGGGCGGTATTGAAGCCAGCCTTCGGCGCATCGCCCAGTACGACTACTGGAGCGACAAGGTGCGCCGCAGTGTGTTGATGGACGCCACGGCCGATGTGTTGTTGTACGGCAACGCCGAGCGCGCCATTGTGGATGTGGCCCACGCCTTGGCGGCGGGCAAAACGCTGGCCGAAATAAGCTATCTACGCGGCACGGTGGTGATGCGCGACAGCATTCCCAACGGTTGGAGCGAGATCGACTCTTCCCGCATCGACTGGCCCAAACACATCGACAGCATCCCCAACCCCTACGAGATGAAAGAGCAAAACACCGCCAGCTGTAAAACAGAAAACGGCGGTGACGAGGTGAACCCGGCCATGGAAGAACCGGTGCGCATCATCCCCATGCCGCTGCACCGGGACGCAGGCCTGGATCCGACTAAAACCTACATTCGCATCCCCTCCTTCGACAAGGTGAGCAAAGACCCAGTGTTGTATTCCCACGCCTCCCGCGTGCTGCATTTGGAATCCAACCCCATGAACGCCCGCACCCTGGTGCAGCGCCACGGCAAGCGCGAGGTGTGGGTGAACCCGCCGCCGATCCCGCTCACCACCGAAGAAATGGACGGCGTGTTCGGCCTGCCCTATGCCCGGGTGCCGCACCCGGCCTACGGCAAGGCGCAAATCCCCGCCTATGACATGATCAAAACCTCGGTAAACATCATGCGCGGCTGTTTTGGCGGCTGTACGTTTTGCTCGATTACCGAACACGAAGGCCGCGTGATTCAAAGCCGCTCCCACGAATCTATCCTTAAAGAATTAGAAGACATCCGCGATAAAACCCCAGGTTTTACCGGCGCTATCTCCGACTTAGGCGGCCCCACCGCCAACATGTACATGCTCAACTGCAAAGACCCGATGATCCACGCCAATTGCCGGCGGCTATCCTGCGTGTTCCCCGGCATCTGCAAAAACCTGGTCACGGACCACTCGCCCACCACCAGCCTGTACCGCAAAGCGCGCCAGCTGCCGGGCATCAAAAAAATTGTCATCTCCTCCGGCCTGCGTTACGACCTGGCGGTGGAAGACCCTGAGTATGTAAAAGAATTAGTCACCCATCATGTGGGCGGTTATTTGAAAATCGCCCCGGAGCACACCGAAGCGGGACCGCTGAACAAAATGATGAAACCGGGCATGGGCGCCTACGATCAATTCAAAACCCTGTTCGAAAAATTCAGCAAAGAAGCGGGCAAAAAACAGTACCTCATCCCCTACTTCATCGCCGCCCACCCCGGCTGTGAAGACGGCGACATGATCAACCTTGCCCACTGGCTGAAGGCGAATAACTTCCGCCTAGACCAAGTACAAACCTTTTACCCCTCACCGATGGCCCTGGCCACCGCCATGTATTACTCAGGCCGCGACCCGCTGAAAAAAATCACCTACAAAAGCGCCCGCGTGAACACACCCAAAACCCTAGAGCAGCGGCGCTTCCAAAAGGCCATGCTGCGTTTTCACGACGAAAAACAATGGCCCATGCTGCGCGATTACCTGCGCAAAATTGGCCGGGGCGATGTGATCGGCAGCCACCCAGGCGCGCTAATTCCCGATGACCTACGCAGCCATAAAGTGGCCATCAAACCTAAAACACGCGGCAGTTTTAAAATTACCGTACCCCAGGGGTTACGGCGCGGGAAGCCTAAGCGGTAGGTTTTATGGCGAGGCGGGCGGGCAACCCTGTAGGTTGGGCAGTGATGCCCAACGCAGCAGTGTCTTCGATAAAAAATGATCAGAATGCGGCGCCTTAAAATATCGGCGTGCGGAGAGGAATGTGTTGTGTTGGGCATTACTGCCCAACCTACGTGCTAGGCGCGTCAAGGGGTTGTGCAGACTTGGGTGATCCAACTGAGGTTTTTAGGTTTAACAAGCGGGCGCGAGAAATCAAATGTATTTTTGAATCGGCACAGGCTGGCCTAGCCATTCGCTATTTTGGCTAAACTCAAGTGGGCTATGGAGGAGCGCTTAAGATCGTTTACCGAAAAAAGCCGGAGGAAGGTACGAGACAGAGGAAAGAAGCCAGCCGTCAAAAGACGGCTGGCGGAGGAGGATTAAGCTTTGCGCGTGCGACGTGCGAAGCCTACTAAACCGAGCAACATTAACCCCAGAGTAGTGGTAGCGTCTAATGCACCGGCCACTACGCCTGTATTGTTATTGCCGCTTGAGCTGCTGGAGCTGGAAGAGGACGAGCTGCTGGAGCTAGAAGATGACGAGCTGGAGCTGGAAGAAGACGAACTAGATGATGAGCTGGAGCTTGATGAGGAGCTTGTGCGACCGCTGCTGGAGCTTGAAGAACTAGAGCTTGAGGAGGACGAGCTAGAGCTAGAGCCAGCAGTACCTTCACTTACAGTGATGTCTGACTTGCCTGCACTTTGATAGCCCTCTGAGGCCATAACCATGTAGTCATGGGAGCCGAGATTCAAACCTTTGCTTTTCCACGCATTAAAGTGGTTGGCAACAGTAATGGTGCCATTTATAGCACCGAAGCCTTTTTTAGGGGTTCGCACACTGTAGTACTGGCTAAATGTCTTGGTGCCTTCGATGGAAGGTTGGTTGGTGCGGGTACACTTGCGCATTTCATAAGTGCCGCCGTCACTTTGATAGGTGCCGTAGCTTGTGCCACCACTACAGGTGGAAGGGTTATAAGAACCGTAACTTTCGATGACGTAATACTCGATTAATGGACCTCTGGTCCAGCCATACAATGCCAAGTAGGAGTTTTGGTTAGTAAAACCGTTATCTCCATACGTGCCTTTGTAGCTTACAACTTTGGATCCGCCAGTTTGCCAACCGATGCCGCCCACCACGTTATTAGTTGATTTATCCCAGGTTAAAGTGTACTGATTCGCAGCTAATCCCGCCCCGGTTCCGTATTTCCAGGATGCGTTACCATTATCTTTCCAAAACGAGTGATACCAACCATCCGTCGTTTTAGCATCGCTTACGTCAGCTTGCGCGCCAACCACCGCAAAACTCAGTGCAGCGGCACCCACCAATACGCCAACGGTGCTTTTGCCCGCGTGTAGCGCTTTTTTAATGTTTAAAAAAGTCATAGTTATCTCCAGCTGTATAAATTAAAGAGTTAAAACGGTTGGGAAAAGCGGGATGTTTTTATTCTTCGGGGTGTGGCATCGCGCTAAATTAAATAATTATTCCCGCGTATTAAATAAGGTTTTTTGTGCTGTTAATTCAGTACGTTTACCCTGTGTACGCGTTTATTTTATTAAACAACCGGCATTTGATGCAGTGTATTGGTAAGACCACTAAGCGCCAAACATCGGACTGCCTGCCTGCGCAGCTTAACCCACGGCTGTAAGCCCCTGCTGTGATTGGAATCCCGGAATGCTGAATAATATGACTTATTTGCGCGTGGGGCCTTGGGGGCAGCTGGCGGTGCTGCTTCTGACAACATCCCCCAGTTGTACTTCGTCTTTTTTCCGATCCGGCAGATAAAGCGTCACGTACTCGCCTTTGTAGGCTTCGCCATTAAAGGTTTGTGTGGGTTTTAAATCCCGCACAGTTAAAAGTTTGGCGGTTTCGTTGAGAATTAAGGTTTTATTTCGCATCAGGGCAAATTCGTTTTCATTGGTAATACAGCCGGTTTTAATTTTCCCTGAAATAGAAAGCCCCTTTAATACAAAACCATGCAGCTCGTCGATGCGGTCTATTTTGAGTTCAAATTCTTGGCCGAAGGCTAGGCTATTGGTTGCGCAGAGAATTAGAAAAATAGTTTTTTTTATATTCATGGACGTCTCGGTTAGCTGGGGTTTTCAGTGGGAAATAAGGCTGTCAAAGGTGGGGTGGTTTGCACGAAGATCTATTTTCGCCATTTTTAATATATATAAACAGTCAACCACACCCCAAAATACACGACCGGTTTTATCCGGTGCGCCAAAAGTAGATTAGGCTTTGAGGATTAAGCCTAGAAACCTCCGTTGAATCACCCAAAAGGTTTTATATGATTTCAGCCCCCCGTTTTTCGATAACGCCTTTTTGGGCAGGTTACACCCCTAAAGTTTTGGGTGTTTTGCTGCTTTGTTCAGGGTTAGTGGCCTGTGGCAGCGGTGGGGGCGGGGGCGACAACCCGCCCGTCAGTAACACATCCAGCTCATCGAGTTCTTCCAGTTCAAGTTCTAGCTCCAGTTCCAGCTCAAGCTCTAGTTCCAGCTCCAGCAGCGGCACAGCAGTAAACGGTGCGGTGTTATTCCAAGAAAAAGGCTGTGCCGGTTGCCACGGCGCCGATGGACTTAAACCCTCCCAGCCTATTGTGTTTGCCAATTACACCCAGGCAACACTTACCGCCAAAATTGAACGCAGTATGCCGTTGAATGCCCCCGGTACGTGCAGCGGTGCGTGCGCGCAAGCCGTGGGTGCTTATGTGTGGGCGCTGCGGCCTGCGGCTGCGGCCTGCACCAGCGTGGAAAAACCCCTGCCACGCCGCCTGCGCTTGCTCACTAAGTTTGAATACGTAAACACGATTAACGATCTGTTCGCCCGCAAAGATGCCAGTTATCTCGTCAGCAGCCTGGGCAGCGATACCGAGGTGGAGGGGTTTGATAATAATGTGGTGGCTAATTCGATTACCCTTGGGCGCATGGATGGTTTTTGGACGGCGGCGGAGCACATCGCAAAAACTATCAACCCAGCCAGTCTGTTAAGCGGCTGCCCCAGCACGGGTGTGGCGGCTTGTTTTGTGGAGCAGTTTGGCCGTAAAGCCTTCCGCCGCCCCTTGAGCGCGGAGGAAAAAGCCGACTACACAGCGTTATTTAATCTAGGTGCCAGCGCTGAGGCCGGTGCCCGTTATGTGATTCAAACCCTGTTGGCATCGCCCAATTTTTTATACCGCACGGAGCTTGGCCAAAACGGCCAGTTGACGCCCTATGAGGTGGCGAGCCTGTTGTCTTACACTTTTTGGGGTTCGATGCCCGATGAGGCGTTGTTCACCCAAGCGGCCAACAATCAATTGGCGAGTAAAGAACAGCTAAAACAAACCGTGGATGTGATGCTGCAAAACACCAAGGCGCGCGCGCAATTTGCCCACTTTGGGCGGCAGTGGCTGCGGGTAGAGAGCATTACCGCTGTGGCGCGAGATGCCGGCTTGTTTCCAGATTTTAACTACTCGATTGCACAAAATATGGACACTGAGCTGGATATGTTTTTGCAGGAAGTCCTGCTTAAATCCGGTTTTAGCATGGCGGATGTTTTCTCGACCAACTTCACCTACGTCAACCCCAGCCTGGCCAATTATTACGGCCTGCCCAGTGTGAGCGGTCAGCAATTTCAGCGTGTAGCGCTTAACAACCGGCCCGGCGGCATTCTATTTAACGGTGCGCTACTCACCCGCAACGCTAAATTTTTCGAAACCCATCCCATCCAGCGCGGCCTGTTAGTGCGCACGCGCTTGCTGTGCCAAAAGCTCAACCCGCCGCCGCCGAATGTGGGCTTGGTGGAGCCGTTTAACCCAAATGCCCCCACGCGGGAGCGTTTTGCGCAGCACACCGCCAACCCGGCCTGCGCCTCTTGCCATCAATATATAGATGACATTGGTTTTGCTTTTGAGCAGTACAACGCGGTGGGGCAATTTCGCACTTTTGATGTAGGGGGCAACACGGTGGACGCTTCGGGGCGTATTACAGGCCTGAACCGTTTAACCGATCCCGACAGCCATACCTTTACCAACCTAGAAGATTTATCGCGCATTTTGGCTACCGAAGGGTTTCACGCCACCTCAAGCTGCGCGGTGGAGCAATTTACACGCATTATGAGTGGCGTGAACGAACCGGATGCGTGCAGCCTAGCCAACACCGTCAACCGCTGGAACCCCGCCGGTAAATCCCTGCGCGATGCCTGGATTGAACTGGTGGCCGCACAATCATTCACCCAGCGCCAATAGAAGGACGCCAGTTATGAAACGACGCTCACTCATCAAAGCCATCGCCGCAGGTTCGCTCAGTGTTGCCAGCCCCTTGGCCTGCCTGCTCGCCCGCAATGCATTGGCGGCAAGCAACACCGCCAACATTCGCACCATTTTTTTGTTCCACCCCAACGGTTGTGTGCCGGATATTTTCTTCCCCAAAGCCGGCAGCCGCACGCTTCCGGTGATGTCAGCCCCGCTGCAAAGCGTGTACGACCACCTGGTTTTTATCGATGGCATCGGCTACGCAGGGCCGGATTACACCCACGAAGGCGGCAACTTCAAATGCCTTACAGGCCGCATGACGCGGGACGATAAGTTTTCCTCTATTGATGTGCTGATGGGCAAAGAAGACTGGGCCAACCGAGCCAGCAACGGCATCAGTGTGCCTTCAGTACAAATGGGTGTGGCCACCTTTTGGGGTAATGACGACACCAAACGCATCAGCCACGACGGCGGCACCAGCTTAGATTCCGTCTGCGACCCACGCATTCTTTACCCGCGTTTATTCGGCGCAGCCAGCGGGGGCAGTTCAGGCATTGAAAGCCAAATGCTCAGCATCGCCAAAAATGACCTAAACCGCCTGCGCAACAACTTAGGCAGCTTAGAAAAAACCCGCATGGATCAACACGCCGAAGCCTTATCGGTATTAGAAGCGCGTTTTCGTAGCAGCGATGGCAGCAGTTTGAACAGCTGCACCCGCCCAGACATCAGCGCAGCCCCCAAGGCGAGCGGCCTGGATACCGACGAAGCCCTGTCGCAAACCGACGTGTTAGAACTCGCCTCCGGTTTACAGCAGGACATAGCCGTCGCCGCGCTCTCCTGCGGCATCACCCGCACCATCGCGTTTAGCTACGGCGTTTCAGTGTGCCCGGTTAAAGTGCCCGGCTCTAATCTCGGCGATCACGATGCCTCCCACGCCAATGCCAGCACCCATACTCAATCTAAAATTTGGTGGATGGCGGAGGTGGCCAAACTCATTCAAAAACTCGCCAACACGCCAGACGGCACAGGCTCGCTGCTGGATAACACCATCGTTGTGGCGGTGTCCGACCTCGCCCACGGCAATTACCACAACCATTTTCGTATCCCTATGTTTTTAGCCAGCGGCAAGAACAACAACACCGGCTTAATCACAGGCCGCTCCCTAGACTGGCGCAGCGCCCGCGCCGCCACCGCCAAGGTTCAGGGCGATCAAAACGCCACCGACCGCAGCATCAACCACACCGACGTACTTGATACCGTGCGCCAGGTGGCCGGTTACAGCAGCTTTCAAATGCCTAATAAAGAAGGGGATGTATTGCTGGGTTGGAAGGGAAACAAAGAGCCTCGGTAGAGGGTTGTTTGTAACTATTCAGCTCAAGCGTAGGGCGGGTTAGCCACAGGCGTAACCCGCGCACTAGTAGGCAAGCACAAACTCAACAAAAACCGCACGTAACTATTCAGCACATTCGCAATTTTCGAGCCTCATCTCCGCCCTGCCTTTGCGAGAATGACGAAGAAATACGGGTTGGGTAGAGCTTGCGAAACCCAACACAGCACGTACGCGCAACCAGCAAAATATCGGGTGCTGTGGGATTTATCCTAGAAACCTCAGTTGAGCGCCCAAAAGCCGTGTAAGCCATTGGTGTGAATAGTGAAAGTTAAAAATGCAGGGCAACCTTATTGGTTGTTCGAAATTTTTAACTTTTGCTATCCGCGTCATGGGGTTGCGCAGACTTGGGCGCACAACTGAGGCCTCTACACAAATAACTCCGCCCATAAAAAAACCGGTGCCCAACTTACAACAGGCACCGGTTTTTAATTACCGCTTAAATTAACTAAAAGACCAATTAGCTCGAACGAGTAACAGGGAACTTATAGAATTTACGCGCCCATTCGATAGTCCAAATGGTGGGTTCGGTGTAGGTGTTTTTATCAGTACCGATAATCATACCTTTGTTAATTTTACCGGCGGCTTCCAAGAAGACTTTACGGTCGCCTTCCATGTGCTCACGGATAACTTTAGAAGGTTTATACAGCTCTTTAACACGAGCAACTTTAGCCGCATCTTTAATCCAACCGTCTACACCGTATTTACCTTTAGGTAAGGCTTCTGGGTTTTCGTCCATGTAATCGCGTAGGTCGTTGTTACCACGGTTCATACCGTCAGAGTGGCAGCCGATACAGGAGCTAGCGTTGTTCAAACGAACATCTTTAACGCCTTTGTCTAAAGCCTTACCTGCGTAGTTATCCAGAATGTCATCCGCTACGGTCAACTGAATACGTGGGTCGCGCACGATGTGAACGAAGGCGTCTACACGGCGTTGGTTAAAGCCACCAAACAGTGCATAACCTTGTAAGCCGTTAGGCAAGCTCCAAATCACTTCTTCAGCAGATTGTTGGCCGCCGTCTTTACCGGAGTAATAACCACCACCGTTATCACCTTGTCCATCAAACAAATAGACAGTTGCAATCATGGCCAATTTATCCGGAGTAGTGCCGCCTTGCTGAGTAGAAATAAACTTAGGAATTGGGTTAGCCCAGAAGGGGAAACGCACATTACCTTGGGCAACTTGTTTATCAACATCTACGTTACCGGCAGCAAAAATATCCCAGGTTTTCCAGTAGTAGTTGCCACGGCCTGTTTTTTGTTTGGCGCGCCAGTACATACGAGACTCAATGGTGATGGCTTCTTGAGTTAATACCAAGTCAAAAGAATCCACACCTTTAGACTTATCTACTCCCAGTTCGTCTTCCAGGAAGTGCGAGTAACCAGGCAGCGCCATAATGGAGTTATAAACGTCTGGACGAGTCAAGGTATAGGTCAATTGCGCAGCTTCAACATATTTGAAATCAGCAGGCTTGATGTAGTCTTGATTGTTTCCACCTTTGCTGCGGGTACCCACGAAACCATTGATTTGTGGTGGCAATGACTTGTTGTCCGCTCCGGCACCTTCAGCATTACCCTTAAGCACTCGCGCCCAAACAAGACGAGCAAATTTCTCATCTTTGCTTACAGAAGACTTCAGTTTGTTTTTCATGGTGGCCAAGTCGTTATAACCAACACTTTTGCCGTTCAAATCAATTTTTTGTTCAAACGCCAAGTCATCATCCGAGCCGCCGTAGAACAACGCGAAATTGCTGGCGGAAGTGTCGATCAATGTGTGCCCCCAGTAATCGCGGATATCAAAGCGATACACCATACCCTTGCCGTTTACATCGGCAGGGTTAACAATCTCAGGCGCCCAGCGCGCTGCGGTATTTAGCGCTTTGGATAAACCCACACGAGCGAGGTTTAAGTTATGCGCGCTAACGCCTTCGTTATGTAATACGTGGAACGACGCATATTGGATAAATTCTTTATCCGCAGCGGCGGTTTTAGCCTTGTCAGCATCAATCCAGGCTTGAACTTCAGCATCAGTCACTTTAGTGCCGGCCTCTACTGAGCGCGGCGCCTCAAGAACCATGCCTTGTACACCGTTGTACCAAGCTTTAATGGCGTTTTCCAATTCTTTACCGGCTGCTTTACAGTCGGCAGCGAAGCAGTTATGGCGGTCAACAACCATACGGAACACAAGTTTTGAATTAGGAATATCGCGGAAGTTAACGCGCGTCAAAGCGTATTCATGGGCCAATACAGGATCTACGTCAGAATGTAATGGAGCCTGGGCGCCATAACCGCTTTTGATTTCAGTGCTGTGGCAACCGCTACAGTTTTTACGCAGTACGGGGTAAAGCGTATTTTTGAACGAAGCCAAAGAGACTTCTTTGTCAAAGCCCATTTCCTCGGTATAAACAACCGGTTCGTAGTTAACACCACCACGGCCATTAGGTAATTCAACAAAACCACCTTTATCAACGGCAACGCCTGGGCCACCTATTGGTTTGCCTGTGCTGCTAGAAGAAGACGATGACGAAGAGGAGCTGGAAGAGCTAGAGGATGGCTTACCGGCGGAGCTAGAACTTGAGCTGCTAGAAGAGCTGCTGGAGCTTGAGCTGGAACTGCTGGAGGAAGCGTTTTCTACGGGCTGGCTCATACAAGCGGAC
>JBEGTZ010000239.1:0-7838 GCA_041179125.1 Pseudomonadota bacterium
AGTCGAGAAATTCAACAAGTGCGCATTATGATGAACCAAGTGGCCGACACCGACGTAACCGTTTTAATTAGCGGCGAATCCGGCACCGGCAAAGAAGTCGTCGCACGCAATTTACACTACCACTCACCCCGCCGAGACAAACCATTTGTGCCCGTCAACTGTGGCGCTATTCCTGGGGAATTATTAGAAAGCGAATTATTCGGCCATGAAAAAGGCGCATTTACCGGCGCGATTAATTCCCGCGCAGGACGTTTTGAATTAGCCGAAGGTGGCACATTATTTTTAGATGAAATCGGCGATATGCCTTTGCACATGCAGGTGAAAATCTTGCGGGTACTCCAGGAAAAAACCTTCGAACGCGTGGGGGGCAACAAAACATTTCATACCGACGTGCGCATTATTGCCGCCACCCACCGCAACCTAGACGACATGATTGCCAACGGTGAATTCCGCGAAGACTTGTATTACCGCCTCAATGTCTTCCCCATTGACATGCCCTCACTCAAATCGCGTGCAGAAGATATTCCCCTGCTCATCAACGAATTGGTCATCCGCTTGGAAAACGAACAGCGCGGCTCCATTCGCTTTAATTCCGCCGCCATTTTGTCACTCTGCCGCCACCCATGGGCGGGCAACGTGCGGGAGCTGGCCAATTTAGTGGAACGCATGGCAATTATGCATCCGTTCGGCGTCGTGGGCGTGCATGATTTACCGCTTAAATACCGCCATGTCGACGTTGAAGACGACCTGGAATTTGAAGCGCCACCCAGCGCGCAATTGCCCAGCGTAGTGCGCATGACCGACACCGCTTTGTTGCCGGAAGAAGGCATAGATTTAAAAGAATACATTACAGGCCTAGAACAAAGCCTCATTCAGCAAGCGCTGGATGATTCCGGTGGTGTAGTGGCGCGCGCGGCAGAACGACTCATGATCCGACGTACCACCCTAGTGGAAAAAATGCGCAAATATGGGATGCAGCGTTAATCAACCGAATGAGAAATTAGAAAAAATTCATTGCATAAATATTCAAAATAAAACCGCAATTTGAATAGCCACCAACCTAGTGCTATAGTCGTCGAGTCTTTAGCTGTAGGTGAAGCGTTGCGCAGTGGCGCGGCGGGATATAAACCACCCTGATGGAGATACACTTTTAAACCGGCTCCTTCGCCATTTTTATTTAAGCCTAACTTAAGCGCCATTAAGCGTGTTAGCACAGAACATTAAGAATAAAACAACCAAGAATATTAAGGCTCAGCGTCACACTCTGCATTTATACAGGCGCTGGGAATAGCAAACCGAAAGTTAAGTCCCCGACGTATCGTCTTCAATCCCGGCGCATCGTCTTGAACCTAAAAACCTCAGTTGAACACCCAGCGAGCGCAACCCAAACGCCGAAGGTTGAGAGATTACACCGAAGGCAGAGAGATAACGCCATCGGTACAGAGACAACGCCCACGGTACAGCGATTTTTGCTGGCGAGCGTTCAACTGGAATTTTTTAGGTTAAACCGTCCACTGTTTTAGTGGCACCTTAGCTCATACTGACACGCTGATCTTAGTATTCCCGGCCAAAACTAAAGCCTGTGTATTGAGTATTCCAATATTCATTCCCTATCTTCACTGGCACCACGTTTTCACGGCCTTGAGTTGCCGCTCTTAATTTGTTCTCGCTAGCCGCTTACGCAGCCTTAGTTTTTTGAGAACACACCATGACCAAAAGAATGTTAGTAAACGCCACACAAGCGGAAGAAATCCGTGTTGCCCTGGTAGACAATCAACGCCTGTACGATCTTGATATAGAAAACCGTCAGCGCGAACAAAAAAAAGCCAACATCTACAAAGGCAAAATCACCCGCGTAGAACCCTCCCTTGAAGCCGCTTTCGTAGATTACGGCGCCGAACGCCACGGCTTCTTACCGCTAAAAGAAATCGCTCGGGAATATTTTGCCCGCTCCGAGCGCGACGGCGATGGCCGCACCCGCATTAAAGACCTCATCAAAGAAGGCACCGAAGTTATCGTTCAGGTGGACAAAGAAGAGCGTGGCAACAAAGGCGCCGCCCTTACCACCTTTATTAGCCTCGCAGGCCGCTACCTGGTGTTAATGCCCAACAACCCCCGAGCAGGTGGTATCTCCCGCCGCATCGACGGCGACGACCGCGCCGACCTTAAAGATGCGCTCAGCCACATCGACGTACCCCAAGGCATGGGCGTCATCATCCGCACCGCAGGCGTAGGCCGCACCGCAGAAGAGCTGCAACGGGATCTCAGCCGCCAAGTGCAACTCTGGAACTCCATTAAATCCTCGGCTGAATCCGTTCCTGCCCCACATTTTTTGTTTGAAGAAAGCGACGTTATCATCCGTGCCATTCGCGATTACCTGCGCCCGGACATCCTTGATGTATACCTAGACACACGCGAATCCTACGAAAAAGCACAGGCCTACGTGCAACGGATCATGCCGGAGTATCTAAACCGGATAAAATTCTACCAAGAGAGCTTGCCGCTTTTTAACCGCTACCAAATCGAAGGCCAGATTGAAACCGCCTTTGAACGGGAAGTAAAACTCCCCTCCGGCGGCGCCATCGTGATTGACATCACCGAGGCCTTAGTCAGCGTCGACATCAACTCCTCCCGCGCCACCAAAGGCGGAGACATCGAAGAAACCGCCCTAGCCACCAACTTAGAAGCCGCAGACGAAATTGCACGCCAATTGCGCCTGCGTGACATCGGTGGCCTGGTAGTGATCGACTTCATCGACATGCAAGCCCCGCGCAATCAACGGGATGTGGTCAACCGTATGCGTGACGCCCTCGCCATCGACCGCGCCCGCGTACAAATCGGCACCATTTCGCGCTTTGGTCTATTAGAAATGTCCCGCCAACGCCTGCGCCCCTCCCTGGAAGAAACCACCTCCAAAGTGTGCCCGCGCTGCCACGGCCAGGGCACCATTCGCGACACCAAATCACTCTCACTCTCCATCCTGCGCATTATTGAAGAAGAAGCCAAAAAAGAACGCAGCGCTGAAATTCGCGCCGTAGTTCCCGTGCCCGTAGGCACCTTCTTACTCAATGAAAAACGCAGCGCCATAAGCCAAATAGAAGCCCGTCATGGCTCCCGCGTGGTGATATTGCCCAATGCCGACATGGTGACACCGCACTACCAGGTCACACGCCTGCGCGATGACGAAATTGACGCAACCGAGCTGAGCTACAACATTCGCCTCATCAACGAAGACGCCATCGAAGAAGCGCAAGAAGCCAAAGCCGCCCAACCCTCAGCCGCCAAAGCCGCCATCAGCCAAATAACGCCTTTACCCGGCGCCGTTGAAGCGCCCGCGCCGCAAGCTGAAGCCCCAGCCGCTGTAGCCGAGGCCGGTATTGTCGGCAAATTGATGCAGTTTTTTGGCAACCTGTTCAAAGCCGAAGAACCCACCAAAGAAACACCCAGTGCGCCGGCTAAACCCAGCACACAACAGCGCCCACGCTACGAAAACCGTCAACGCCACCGCCGCGATCACCGCCGCGATCGCAATGACCGCCCCGAGCGCAAAGAAGAAATAACCGACAACCGTTCCGTGGAAGCCGCCATTGAGCGCCCCGCGCAAAAGCCTAGGAGCGAGCGGCCCGATCAGCGCCCCCGCGACGACAAACAGGTGCGCAGCGAATCGTCTGAAACTTCCAGAAACGCCGAACGCACACCCAACGATCGTTCACGCAACCGTCGCGGACGCCAGGATGTTAAAGCGGTAGAAGCCTCCACAGACGCAACCGCTCCGGTCACTGAAACCAGGTCTGAGCATGAAGATCGCCCACCACGCCGCCCCAACAACCGCAGGCCAAGACCGCATGAGCGTCAACGGGGCGCAAGGGTTGAAGAAGCGGCTCAGCCAGAGCAGCCTATTGATTTAGTTGAGCTGGAAGAACAACTCAGCGCGGCCATTGCCGAAAACCAAAAGGCGCGCCAGGCTCCAGAGGAATCTTTCTTCCAGGCAGCGCCTGCGGAAGTGGCGGCTTCGGCTGTCATCAGCACGCCAGAAATAACAGCCTCGGAAATAACAGCGGCACCAGCAGAAGTGATTACAGCAGCACCCAAGGCGCCTTCAGAGCCGGTTGCCAGGCCTCGAAACGAGACCGCTGCGCTACAAAACGAAATAGCCGCGCCACAAAACGAAACGCCTCAAGAAACTTCCACAACGAAGACTCCTGAGGCTCCGGCCCCTGAACCCGCAGCAACAACCCCTGTTGCTGCTCCAGCGGTTGTACCGGAGCAGATACCAGAAGGCGGTAAACGGGCGGGCAACGATCCGCGCATCAATCCAAAACCCATAACCGCAGAGGTGCTCCATGTGGCGGCAGCTCCTGTGATTTTTAGGGCCTTGGACACAGCACTGCCTGCCAATATCGAACGTCAGCCACGGGAATTACAACGCCCACCTAACGATCCGCGCAGCCTAAAACAACACAGTTAAAATCAGTTCGCCAAGGACGGCGTTGATGGCGGAAAACAGAGAAATAATTAGAAAAAACAAATGCCTACCCAAAAATTTGTTGCCCCATAGCGGAAAACGTCTATATAATCGCGGCCTCGTTTGGAGGGGTGGCTGAGTGGCCTAAAGCGGCGGTCTTGAAAACCGTTGAGTGTAAAAGCTCCCAGGGTTCGAATCCCTGCCCCTCCGCCAATTTTAAAAACCTCGCACTGCGGGGTTTTTTTTCGCCTGTGGTTTTTAATAAAGATTGTAACTATTCAGCACTCCCGATGAGTTGAGTAGAACGTAGGTTGGGCAGTAATGCCCAACACAACACATTCCGCTCCAGTACGCCGATATTTCAAGGCGACGCAGGCGACCATTTTTTATCGAAACCTCTGCTGCGTTGGGCATTACTGCCCAACCTACACCATAACGGTATTTTTACTTAAACCTAAAAGTAACTAAACATTTCACCCTGTAGGGGCGCGATTCATCGCGCCTTGGTCGATGATTTGCGGCGGTTTAATTGGGTGCAATGAATTAGGCCACCAGATGACACACGAAAATAGAAAATGTGCAAAAACTTTGTAATTGTTCCGATTTTTAACTTTGACTAGCTGGGCCAAGAAAGCTGGACAATCCAACTTAGGCTTCTAAGTTCAACCCATCACGCAAAAAACGCAGCATCAACCCACTAACCAACTCTGGTTTTTCAGCGTGTAGCCAATGGCCGGTATCGGGAATAATTTTGAGTTGTGATTGAGGGAAACGCGTAAGAATGGCGTCTTTGTGGGATGAGGTAATGTAGTCGGAATTTCCACCCTTTAAAAACAACACCGGGCCTGGGTAAATTCCGTTTCGATTACCGGCAATTAATGCAGGGTAATCGCGGGCAATTACGGGCAAGTTCATACGCCAGCGAAACCCTGCGTCTTCTTTTACTAAGTTTTTAAGTAAAAAACTGCGCACCGCCACCTCCGGTACATGCGGCAACATCAGCGCCTCCGCCTCGCTGCGCTGCCGGACAAGGCTTGGGTTTACCTGCTTTAAGCCTTCAAACACATCACTGTGGTGCGGGGAATACAGCACCGGGGCTATGTCAATCACCGTTAATTGCGCAACGCGCTGCGGATGTGTCAAGGCCAATTCCATAGCCGTTTTACCGCCAAGGGAATGGCCGATCAGCGCCGCTTTGGCAATGCCCTGCGCATCCATCCAGGCAACCACCGCCTCAGCCATAGAGGCTATATCAGTTGTATCGGTATGGGGGCTGCGGCCATGATTGGGCAAGTCCAGGCTGTGGACACAATAATGTTCAGCCAATGGACGCGCCAGTGCGCCTAAGTTTTCCATGGAGCCAAACAAGCCGTGCAACAAAATAACCGGCTCACCCTGGCCTTGGCTGCGTGAATACAACACGGCGGGTTTATTGATCGCTGCTGGGCTTAGGCACCAGTGTCGGGAACGGAAAATGGGCAATTTTATCGCCGGATTTAATATCCGTAGCCTTAGCTGTGCCTTCTTTTTCCACTTCGTCGATGCGAATAATGGAGTGCATGGGAATATAAGAGCGTTTTACCGAAGCGAATTCCACTTTGAGCTTTTCTTCACACGGATCCACCAGCACACTGCTGCGCTCACCGAAGACAAATTCTTCCACCTCAATAAAACCGTACATATCACTTTGATAAATAGCCCGCGCAAAAACTTCAAATACCTGGGTTTGGTTATAAAAGATAACTTTGTACAGCGGGGAGGCGGGCATAATAGGGATACTCATCGGCGTCGAACCATCACAAAAGCAAGCAGGGCATTGTGGGGGCTTTGTGCAAAATTACAAGCATGAAAAAGCCGTGGGAAAGCAGCAGGTAGATCAGTATAATCCCCCGCTCATTTTTTAAGCACTGTTTAACAGGCCTCATCTATATGTCCACTACCCTTTTCGAAGCCCAGCCCGATGCCAGCCGCAGCCCAACACCGCGCGTAAAAAAGCTATTTATAGAAACCCACGGCTGCCAGATGAACGAATACGACTCCTCCCGTATGCGCGATTTACTCGGCGATAGCCACCAAATGGTAGCCACAGACAACCCAGAAGAAGCCGACGTTTTATTGGTGAATACCTGCTCCATCCGCGAAAAAGCCCAGGAAAAACTCTTCCACCAACTGGGCCGCTGGAAACACTACAAAGATAAAAACCCTAATTTAATCATTGGTGTAGGCGGCTGTGTGGCCAGCCAAGAAGGCGGCGCCATCGCCAAACGCGCGCCCTTTGTGGACATTATTTTTGGCCCACAAACCCTGCACCGCCTGCCGGAGATGATCGACCAACCGCACAACAAAGGCGCGGTGGTAGTGGATATTTCCTTCCCCGAAATCGAAAAATTCGACCGCTTACCCCAGCCCGATGCCGAAGGCCCCACGGCGTTTGTTTCCATCATGGAAGGCTGCTCCAAATACTGCACGTTTTGTGTGGTGCCCTATACACGCGGCGAAGAAGTCAGCCGCCCGGTGCAAGATGTCCTCAGCGAAATCACTCACCTAGCGCGCCAAGGGGTGCGTGAAGTGAATTTATTGGGCCAGAATGTTAACGCCTACCGTGCCGATGGAGCGGATTTTGCCGACCTTATCCCGCTGGTTGCCGCTATTCCCGGCATCGACCGCATCCGTTACACCACCTCCCACCCGGTGGAATTTACCGACCGTTTAATTGAGGTATACACCCAAGTACCCGAACTGGTGAGCCATTTACACTTGCCCGTACAAAGCGGTTCCGACCGAATTTTAATGGCCATGAAGCGCGGCCATACGGTTTTAGAATACAAATCCAAACTGCGCCGCCTGAAAGCCCTGCGCCCGAACATCAGCTTTTCCTCCGACTTCATCATCGGCTTCCCCGGCGAAACGGATAAAGACTTCGAGGCCACCATGAACCTCATCGCCGATGTGGGTTTTGACACCTCATATAGTTTTATCTACAGCCCACGCCCCGGCACACCGGCTGCGGATATGCCCGATGACACCAGCGAAGAAGTTAAAAAACAACGCTTAAGCCTTTTACAGCAACGCCTCATTCAACAGGCACAGCAAATAAGCCAAGGCATGATCGGCAATATCGAACGGGTTTTAGTCACCGGATACGGCAAAAAAGACCCAGGCCAACTCAGTGGCCGCACGGAAAATAACCGCGTAGTGAATTTCCGCTGTGACCAAGCTGAACTCATCGGTAAATTTGCCGATATTCTTATTGAAGAAGCGCTGCCTAACTCCCTGCGCGGCAGCTTGATTAGTTCGGAATTGGATGATTAACGCGCTGCAAACCTAGACACCTGGTGTCTAGGTTTAATTAGTCTTCTGAATCATTAGAAGC
>JBEGTZ010000240.1:0-13735 GCA_041179125.1 Pseudomonadota bacterium
TAATGAAATCAATAGCTTGCTTCCCGCCTTCGCGGGAATGACGGGGCAAAAATAAACAAAATCTAATTCGTGCAAAGGTCTCGTTACAAATAAAAAAGCCGACTCAACGTCGGCTTTTTAGTGGGAATAATCAGCGGTGGCGGCAATAACTGCTGGAAACCTTGCGCATTCTGCGCGTATCACCCAAACGGGTTACGCTGTAACAGGTGCCATTTTCATCGCGCATGTATTCGCGGTTGTCGAGCCAAAAACTCTCTTCCACACCATCAAACCGCCCCAAACGGTGGTCTAGCTCGCGACGGCGCTCGCGCAAATCGCGGCGCTCCCGCTCGATTTGACGCGACCTGCGATCGTATTCGTGCAGGCTTACCTGATAGTTGCGGCGTTTGCGTTTCAATTCGCGCTCTTGGATGTCCATGTCTTTTAAGCGGCGGTCTATATCGCGACGCTCACGGGTTAACTCCTCCACGCGCCAGGGTGAAATGTCCGGCTCGTGTCTGTCGTGCTGGCGGTTGTAACGGCGATCTTCTTCCCACTGGCGGCGACGGGCCTCTTCAATACGTCGGTTTTCTTCTTCCTGACGGCGCGCCCAATCTTGTTGTAAACGGTTTTGGTGCTCCCAATTGCGGCGATCTTCCTCCTGCCTGCGCCAGGCTTCCTGTTGACGGCGGGCGTCATGCTGGCGGCGGTTTTCTTCTTGGCGACGGCGGTCTTCGTCCCGGCGGCGCTGCTCTTCTTGATCCCGACGCTGTTCATATTGACGGCTGCGCTCCTGCTCCTGACGGCGGCGTTCTTCATCATGACGGCGCTGATCCTGCTGCCGGTGTTGGTCGTTTTGCTGCCATTGCTGACCACTCTGCCTGCGGCGCTCCTCCTCTTGGCGACGCTGCTCTTCTTGATGACGTTGCTGGTCTTGATGACGTTGCTGGTCTTGACGGCGTTGTTCCTCTTGGCTGCGCTGTTGGTCTTGATTGCGCTGCTGGTCGTTTTGCTGCCGTTGTTGCTCAGCCTGCTGCCTGCGCCGCTCTTCCTCTTGGCGACGTTGCTCCTCTTGATTGCGTTGCTGGTCATTTTGCTGCTGACGCTGCTGGTCGTTCTGCTGTTGTTGCTGCGCATCCTGTTGCTTACGACGCTCCACCTGCTCGCGCATACGCTGGACTTGATCGGGGTCATTCCAAGATTCCGCTCGCACGGCGCTTATATCCGCCATCAAAGTGGCGGCCACTAACGAAGCGATGCTAACAACTGAAGACAGCCGACGCACGGTCATACAAACCTCAAAGGTGATTAGGAAGGGTGATTAAACGATAGTGTGTTGTAAATGAATTCGCCGTGAACGCCATTGGAAATTGCGCACTTGAACCTAGAAACCTCAGTTAAACCTAGAAACCTCAGTTAAACCTAGAAACCTCAGTTGGATCACCCAAGTCTGCGCAAGTCACGGGGAATGTCTAGCAAAAGTTAAAAATTTTGAACAACCCATAAGGTTGCCCTTCGTTTTTAACTTTCACTATTCGGACCAATGACTTACACAGCTTTTGGGCGCTCAGCTGAGGTTTCTAGGATAAATTGTATTTATGACCTGCTATGCGCTTAGGGATGCAGGGGTTCGCGGGCCAAAAAAAACCGCAGTTTCCTGCGGCTTTTGTGTGGGGTTGGGGCCAGGGATTAAGCTAAACACTTCAGCTGACAGCAGCTAAGGCTCTAGGTTAAATGGGCTGGCCGCCGTAGTTGGATTCCGGTTTGCGCGGTGGATCCGACACTACGTTGGGCGCGATCACGCTGATGGAGCCGCCGCGCGCCAGGAAGGCCTCTACGTCGGACTCTATTTGTTTTCGCATGGCGTTTCGCACGGCCATATTGGCGTCGTCCTCTTCGAGGATGTCAGCCGATGCCGCCCGGACAGCGCCTTCATCGGATCCTTCATCGACCGCTTCGCCGTCGATTTCGTCATCGTCCATTTCTTCGGGTTCGTCACTCATATATCGCTCTCACATGTTTCTTGGGTGAAATGACCAGGGTTGTGGATAGTTATAGAACAACCTTTAAGGCCCGTCACGTCTGAACGGTTGGGGACTCTTAGTTTATTTTGCTCTAGTAACTGTGTTCTAGGAACGGGATGTTCTAGGAACGCAGCCCCCTAAGAATAGGGTACACAAACCCTTCGGTTATGTTACTAAAATCTACAGTTTGAGTGTTCTGTAGTCTGGCATGTTCACGCTATGCAAAGGGTATTCCTTTGTAACTATTCACTGCATTAAAGCAGATCCATTTCACCCTATAGGGGCGCGATTCATCGCGCCTTAGTCGATGATTTCGCTGACTGTTCCATTGGACGCAATGAATTGCGCCCCTACACTGGAATGAAGCACGAAAATAGAAAACAGGCTGAATAGTTATAGTTTAATCAGGCAAACGATATTCCGCTGAACGTGCATGGGCCTCCAGGGATTCGCTGCGGGCCAGTACGGAGGCGATGCGCCCTAGTGCTTGCGCGCCTTGCTGGGTGCAGCCGATCAGTGAGCTGCGTTTTTGGAAGTCGTACACGCCTAGGGGTGAGGAAAACCGTGCGGTGCCTGAAGTGGGCAGGACGTGGCTGGGGCCTGCGCAGTAGTCGCCTAGGGCTTCTGAGGTATATGAACCCAAAAATATGGCGCCTGCGTGACAAATTTGGTCGATATACGCCTCAGGATTGGCGAGGGCCAGCTCCAGGTGTTCCGGGGCTATGCGGTTGGCAAGCGCGATGGCTTCGTTGATGTCCGCCACTTGAATCAATGCACCGCGATTATTCAGCGATTCCCGTGCAATATCGGCGCGGCTGAGGCTGGGTAGGAGGCGCTGGAGGCTCTCAGCCACGGCGTCTAGGTAGGCGGCATCTGGGCTGATGAGTATGGCCTGTGCGTCTTCGTCGTGTTCGGCTTGGGAGAACAAGTCCATCGCCATCCAGTCCGCTGGGGCGCTGCCGTCGGCGAGGATTAGGATCTCGGAGGGGCCTGCGATCATGTCGATGTCCACCAGGCCGTATACGGCGCGTTTGGCGGTGGCCACGTAGATGTTGCCGGGGCCGACGATTTTATCCACTTTGGGTAGAGTGGCGGTGCCGTAGGCCAGGGCGCCTATGGCCTGGGCGCCGCCTACGGTATAGACGCGCTCAACTCCAGCCACCGCCGCTGCGGCCAGCACCATGTCGTTCATCTGGCCGTCTGGCGCGGGGCTTACCATCACCACTTCCGCTACGCCTGCGACTTTGGCGGGAATGGCGGTCATCAAAACGGAGGAAGGATAGGCCGCTTTGCCGCCGGGCACATACAGGCCGACGCGCTCCAGTGGGGTGACTTTTTGCCCCAGCAGGTTGCCGTCGGCGTCGGTGTAGCTCCAGGAGGGTTGTAGTTGGTGGTTGTGGTAGCTGCGGATGCGCTCGGCGGCTTGGTGCAGGGCGGCAGCGGCGGCAGCGGGAATGCGCTCAAGGGCGGCCAGAAGTGTCGGTTTTTCGACAATGATGTCCGCAATGGCGGTGATATTGCGCCGGTCGAACTGGTTTGTGTATTCCAGTAACGCACTGTCACCTCGGCTTTTTACTTCCGCCAGGATGGTTTTGACGCGGCCTTCCACGGTTGCTTCGTGGCTGGTTTCAAACATCAGCAATTGACTGAGGGTTTGGGAGAAATCTGGGGCTGCTGTGGTGAGGCGGCGTAGGGTGAGCATAGGGGTTCCTGCCAGAAATAAGGTGCCGAGTGGGTGCGTTTTGGGAATGTGTAGATCGGGTTTTATTGTGGAAGGGATTGTCGGGTTAAAAACCGATTCACACAATCATCCGTCGCTGCAAAATTGCCTGCTCACCCAGGGGCAAACAAAAAACGTAGGTTGGGTAGAGCTTGCGAAACCCAACAAGGGTGGGGCGGAGCATAGTGATTTGCGTTGACTGCGTTCGATATTTTTCTGGTTGCAAGTACGTGCTGTGTTGGGTTTCGCACGCTCTACCCAACCTACTATCTACTACCCTTCCAACATAAACCCCGCCATACCCCAAGTGTGTGCTGGCGGATGGATGTCGGAAGGCGCTGCGCTTTTCCGACCTACGTAAAATCTAAAAACTAAACCGACAGCTCACTCACGGCGGATTCCACCGCGTCAATCAGCGCTTCAATTTGATGGTGTTTAAGCTTCATGGAGGCTTTGTTCACGATCAGGCGGGAGCTGATTTGGGCGATGGTTTCGCGGGGTTCTAGGCCGTTGGCGCGCAGGGTGTTGCCGGTGTCCACTATATCGACGATTTCATCGGCCAGGCCCAGCACCGGGGCTAATTCCATCGCGCCGTAGAGTTTGATGATGTCCACTTGGCGGCCTTGGGCGGCGTAGTAGCGCTTGGCGACGTTGACGTATTTGGTGGCGATGCGGATGCGGCCCGCTTTGCTGGGCACACCGGCTAGGGCGGCGGTCATTAGGGTGCAGCGGGCAATGTTTAAATCCAGCAACTCGTAAAAGCTGTTGCCGGGGTGTTCCAGCAGGGTGTCTTTGCCGGATACGCCCACATCAGCCGCGCCGAATTCCACGTAGGTGGGCACGTCGGTGCCGCGCAGAATCAGCAGGCGCACTTCGGGCGAGGTGGTTTCAAAGGTGAGCTTGCGGCTTTTGCTGATGTCTTCCAAAGGCTCAATACCCGCCGCCGCCAGCAGCGGCAGGGTTTCTTGCAGAATGCGGCCCTTGGTGAGGGCGATGGTTAATTGCGACATAAACAGTCCTCAACCGGGCACGCGGCGAATGTCCACGCCGAGGGCCTGTAGTTTTTCTTCGATGCATTCATAACCGCGATCAATATGGTAGATGCGGTCAACCAGGGTTTCGCCTTCCGCCGCCATGCCCGCAATCACCAGGCTCGCCGAGGCGCGCAGGTCGCTGGCCATCACTGGGGCGCCTTTGAGCTTGGCTACGCCGGTGATGATGGCGGTGTTGCCTTCCAAGCTGATGTTGGCGCCCATGCGGTTTAATTCGTGGACTTGAATCAGGCGGTTTTCAAAAATAGTTTCCGTCACCCGCGATACGCCTTCGGCCACCGCATTTAGGGCGGTAAATTGCGATTGCATGTCCGTGGGGAACGCCGGGTACGGCGCGGTGCGCAGGTTGACGGCTTTCGGGCGTTTGCCCTGCATGTCCAGAGCGATCCAGTCCGCGCCGCTGGTAATCACCGCACCGGCTTCTTCAAGCTTTAATAATACGGCTTCGAGTATGTCAGCCCGTGTATCCCGCAGCATCACTTTGCCGCCAGTGGCGGCGGCGGCGGTGAGATAGGTGCCGGTTTCGATGCGGTCGGGCATGACGCGGTGGGTGCAGCCGTGCAGGCTGGGTACGCCGTGAATCACCAGGTGATCGGTGCCGATGCCTTCAATGTGCGCACCCATGCTGATTAGGCATTCGGCGAGGTCGGTGATTTCCGGCTCGCGGGCGGCGTTTTCTAACACCGTTTTGCCCTTGGCGAGGGTGGCCGCCATCAGCAGGTTTTCCGTGCCGCCCACGGTGACGGTATCCATAAAAATATGCGCGCCTTTAAGGCCGCCCGGGGCGCGGGCGCGGATGTAACCGCCGTCGATTTCAATCTGCGCGCCCATCGCCTCAAGGCCTTTAAGGTGAATATCCACAGGCCGCGAGCCGATGGCGCAGCCGCCGGGGAAGGACACATCCGCCTGGCCAAAGCGCGCAAGTAAAGGCCCCAGCACTAAGATGGAGGCGCGCATGGTGCGCACTAAATCGTAGGGCGCGGCGTATTCGGTGATGTGGCTGGCATCTACCTCCACCCCCATGCGCTCGTCGATGGTGATGCCCACGCCCATGCAGCGCAGCAGCGCCAGCATGGTGGTGATGTCGTTGAGGTGCGGCAGGTTTTGCAGCAGCACCGGGGTTTCGGCCAGCAGTGTGGCGGCCAAAATCGGCAGGCCGGAGTTTTTCGAGCCGGAAATACGGATCTCGCCACTGATTCGGCAAGGGCCTTTGATTAAGAGTTTATCCATGGGGAAGTGTTGTGTGGTTCGAGGTAAAAGCTATTGTGCTTGGGCGGCCCAATCTTCGGGCGTGAGGGTTTGCATGTGTACGGCATGAATAGCGCCTGAGGCTATGGCATCTTTGAGGGCGCCGTAGACCAGCTGTTGTTTTTTAACCGGGCTTAAGCCCTGGAAGACCGGGCTGATCACCCGCAGGTGAACGTGGTTGCCCTCAAACCGCACCTGTACTTGAGCGTCAGGGATGGTGGCATTCACGGCGGCGATGACTTCGTTTTCTTGCATAATGGGTTTCTTGCGTAATGGATTTTTGCCTGGCTGCGCCTGTGCTGCGGGGGCCACGCGCCTGCGGCGAGCGCTGAAAACCGCCTGTGGTGAGCGCCTAAAATGCACCTGTGGTGAGGGCCGAAAAAGCGCCTGCGGCGAGAGCCTAAAAAAAGCGCGGTAGTGTAATGCAAATGGAGTAAGGCGGCATTAAAAACATGGAGCGCCGGTACGGGCCGGGTCGAAATAGCGCCCGCCCAGATCGAGCCTAGCGCTCCCAAGGATTGATCACCACCACCCCTGCGGCCAAGTAGGGCGCGGTGTCGCGGGAGGCTACGATGAAACTTCGCGAGGCGGCAATCGCTGCGATGTAGCCGTCAGGCGTGGGGAACCCCCGGCCACGGGTTCTGGCCATAACCGCCAGCTCCGCATAGTGCTGAGCCGCATCAGTATCGAACGACAACACCCGATCCCGGAACAACCCCAACAGGCCGTCGAGCGCTTGAGCCAGCAAGTCTTTGCGCTTGCCAGTGGGAAGGGCCGCGATGCCAAATAACAACTCCGCCAATGTCACGCTGGAGAGGTACAGCGTTGTGGCGGCTTGATCGTTTAACCAATCCCGCACTGCGGGATGCGGCTCGGGTTTCATGGCCTCGGACACCACATTGGTATCGAGGAGAATCATTCAAACCTCAAGGGTTCGGCGGGTGTTTTGTCTCTTATTGGCTCGAAGATTTCAAAATCCTCATTCGCCAGGCCCATCTCACGCCCCAGCGCTGCCAAAGCGTCGCCCATACGCATACGCGCCGCAGGCTTAACCGCATTAGCCAGAATTTCACGCACCTCCGCCTCAGTGCTGCGCCCATGCAGTGCGGCTTGCATCCGCAGGGCGCGGTGGACTTCATCGGGCAGGTTGCGGACGGTTAACATTGCCATGTCATCACCTTTTAAAAATGCATTCAATGCATTCATTTTATGGTAATGATGTCATTCGAGCAAATAATTGCGGGGATTTCACTGGATGCGCGTGCTGCTTAAACGGGAGTACAGCTTGAATGCGAACTGATATGAGGCTGGTGCGCGGCTAACGGTAAGGAGGAGGCTATGCATTCCCACGCGGGAGCGTGGGAACGAGAACTGTTCAGCGCATTTCATTGACATTTTAACGCTATAACGCCATGATTGATCAAAATTCAACCATTTTTCATGGTGCAATATGAGCGTTTTATCAAAAAGATCAACGGTTTACTTCGACCCCGCCATTCATCAAGCGCTTAGGGTGCGGGCTGCCACCAGCCACTCGTCCCTCTCCGAATTAATAGATGAGGCCGTTCGTTTATTTATGCGTGAGGATCAGGAAGATTTACAGGCCATTGCGGACCGGGTTGCGGAGCCGGTGATCAGTTACGAAGCGCTGCTTAATGACTTGAAAAAAAATGGCCGTTTATAAAGTTACGTTTAAAAAATCCGTCTTAAAAGACCTCGATAGCATTGCCTCTGGCGAGATCAAAAAAATCCTCGCTTGTATTGACACTCTGGCCGTTAACCCACGGGCTGAGGGGTGTATCAAGCTTTCCGGCAAAGAACAGTACCGAATTCGGCGGGGGCTTTATCGCATTATTTACGAGATACAAGACGACGCCCTGGTGGTGCTGGTGATTAAAGTTGGCCACAGGGCGAGCGTGTATCGGGGCGGGTCGTAGTGCGGTTATGTATTCCCACGCAGCGCGTGGGAATGAGCCGTGCGTTGATTAAGAAGACTTACTCTCCACATTCCAGCCCTTAATCACCGCATCAACATTGTTGTTATTTTGCTTCAACGCCTGGGTGAACTGATCGCGAAAGCTTTTGCCCAGATTAACGCCGTTGAGCACCACGTTAATCAGCTTCCACTCGTTGTTTTTATCCAGCGCCATGCTGTAGGAGATTTGGTGGGTTTTGTCGGCGCCGCTGACTTCTTGTTGCACATCCACGCGTTTTTGCCCGGCTGTATCGGCCTTGGGCGGCAGTACTTGGATTTTTAGGTCTTGGTAGTTGGCCATGCCTTTGGCGAGGGTTTTGACCATGCCGCTGCGGAAGGCGCCGGTGAATTGTGTGCGTTGGTCCGGGCTGGCCTGCTCCCAGGTGGCGCCCATGACGTTTTTGGCGATGAATTCAAAACTCACCGGGCCGTCCAGCACTTTACCGACTTTTTCGTAGTATTGATCCGGGCTGGCTTTGAGGGCTTGGTCGCCGCCTTTTACTACGGCCATCATGTTTTGCGTGACTTGCTCGACCACTTGGTGGGGGCCTGGGGCTGGCTGAGGGGCGGCGTTCAGCCACGGGCTAAAAATGCTGGTCAGAGTAAATAACAGGCCCATACACCATGTTTTGCTCATCATAATTGAAGCTTCCTATTAGGTTAAAAAAACGGCAATTGTACCCATGAAGGGCAAGCAGTACAAAAAAACATCTACAAGGCCCTGCGCCGGAGGGCGGGCCAGCCTAACCTGGCGTAGTTAAACAACCGCTGAACACATCCGCCAACGCCAGCAGGAATTCACCGTAGTCGGCGTAGGGCCGCGCCTGGGCTAACGGGTCTGCCACCTGAACCGGCAGTTGCAGTAACTCCTGTAATTTTTGCGCATTGCCTTCGGCGAAATCACTGATCAGGCAGCGGGCGCCGACCAGCTTTTGTTTGGCGGCTAATAAATGCTTGGCACCTGGGTGTTGCTCGGGCTGTGCCGATAGGGCCGCCACTTGGTTTAAGCCAAAATAATGCACCCAGTGGCCGTAGCCGTCGTGATAAACCCCAAACGGCGCGGCTTGCACGGGGGCTAGGCGGGTTTTGATTTGCTCCGCTACGCTGTCGATGCGCGTTAATAAAAGGCTTAAACGGCGCTGAATGGCCGGGGCGGAGGCGGGCAGCTGGGCGCACAAACGCTCGGCAATGGCCTGCGCCATGAGCTTGGCGTTGTTGGGGTTTAGCCACAGGTGCAAATCGGTGCCGCTGCGCCCGGCGGGCCAGGTGAGGCCGGGCAGTTGGCCCAATTGCACGTGGTGGTTGGGTGCTGGCAGGGCTTTGGTGAGGTAGCGCTCGAAGTTTGGCCCCAGCCAAATCAGCAGGCCCGCCTCGGCGATCAGTGTGCGCTCGGAGAGTTTCAGCGCTTGCTCGTGGGGGTCCGCATTGGCGCTCAGCAGGGTGTGGGTTTTAACTTCAGGCCCCACCAGCGCGGCTACCAGCAGGTTGAGCGGAGGGATGCTGCTGACGACTAGCCAAGGCGGCGGCGCAGGCTGCATTGCCTGTGCCGCTGCACTCCACCCTGCGGCCAGAAGCCACACCCACACCACACTGCGCATACCCTTCAACATTCTAAAAACCTATCGCTTAAGCATTCAACCTAGAAATCTCAGTTGGATCACCCAAGTCTGCGCAAGCCCTTGACTCGTCTAGCAAAAGTTAAAAATTTGAACAACCAATAAGGTTGCCCTGCATTTTTAACTTTCACTATCCGATGCCCGTGACGTACACAGCTTTTGGGCGCTCAACTGAGGTTTCTAGGTTCAGCACATGGGGCCTGCGCCCGTAAAATGGCTGAAAAAGCGCCTATGTTATACCATAGCGTTTTTCTTCACACCGAGAGAATGCGATGGGCAGTACAGATCCCCACAGCCACAACCATCAAGACTGCATTAATACCGCGCTGGCCCGCGCAAAAAGTATTTGTGCCGAAGCAGGGGCCAAGCTTACGGCCCAGCGTCAGTCGGTGTTGCAGTTGATCTGGCAGAGCCACAAACCCCTCGGCGCCTACCCCTTGATGGGCCAGTTGCAGCAGCTTTCCGGCAAGCCCATCGCGCCGCCCACGGTGTACCGGGCGTTGGAATTTTTATTGGCGCACGGGCTGATCCACCGGGTTCACAGCCTGAATGCGTTTATCGGCTGCACCCACCCAGGCCAGCCGCACTCCGGCCAACTGCTGATTTGCCGCGCCTGCGGTGATGCACAAGAGCTAGACAACGCGGCGCTGAATACGTCGATTCGACAAGTGCTGCCCAGCAATGGTTTTTTCGCCGAAAACGTGATGCTTGAAATCACCGGCTTGTGTGGCGGCTGCCACGCAAAGCCTGAGCACGGTCTTGAGCGACAAATAGACAGCCCTGAGCAACCAATAGACAGCCCTGAGCGAAAAGACAACCACCATGAATGAACTGGTGCGTTTAAACGCGGTAAGCCTAACGCTCAACCGCAAAACCCTCCTGCAAGGGGTGAGCCTGCGGGTGGTGAAGGGCGAAATCGTCACCCTCATCGGCCCCAACGGCGCAGGCAAAACCAGCCTGGTGAAACTCGTCTGCGGCTTGCTGGCGCCCACATCCGGCCAGGTGGTGCAAGCGCCCGGCCTGCGCGTGGGCTACGTACCCCAGCGCCTGGCCTTCGACGCCAACCTGCCCATCCGCGTGTTGTCGTTTTTGCGCCTGGCTAACAGCCGCAACCTTGAGGTTCAACAAGCGATGGAGCGCCTGCAAATTACCGATTTAGCCCACAGCCTGCTACACGCGCTCTCCGGCGGCGAGTTGCAACGGGTGCTGCTGGCGCGCGCTTTTTTGCGCAAACCACAGCTGTTAATTTTGGATGAACCGGCCCAAGGCGTGGACATCAACGGCCAGCTGGAGCTGTACCAAACCATTGCGAGCCTGCGGGATGAACTGGATTGCGGCGTGTTAATGGTGTCCCACGACCTGCATTGGGTGATGGCCAAAACCGACACCGTGTACTGCCTGAACCGGCATATCTGCTGCCAAGGCGCGCCGGAACTGGTCAGCCAACACCCGGAATATCTTCAACTATTCGGCCAGAACGCCCCCGCCATCGCCATTTACACCCATCATCATGACCATGAACATAACCTACACGGCGATGTAGTACCCAACACCCAGCACTCATGCGGCCACGAGCACGGCCTGCATGGCGATGCGGCTCCCCATCATGATCACGGCCACAACTGTCATCACGACCACAGCCAAGATCACGAAAGCAAAACCGGAAGCCAACCCCATGCCTGATTTTCTCCTCAACGCCATCCTCGCAGGCTCCGCCTTAGCCCTCATCAGCGGGCCATTGGGCAGCTTTGTGGTCTGGCGGCGCATGGCGTATTTTGGCGACACCCTTGCCCACGCCAGCCTTTTAGGCGTGGCCTTAGGCCTGTTTTTACAGGTCAACCCCTGGTTTGCCGTGATGGTAGGCAGCGCCCTTTTGGGAACACTGCTGGTGCTGTTACAGAAACAAAAAAAACTCGCCAACGACACCCTGCTCGGCATTCTCTCCCACGGCACCCTGGCCGCAGGCTTAGTCTGCGTAAGCCAAATGGCCGATCAACGGCTGGATTTATTCAGCTTTTTACTCGGCGATTTGCTCACTGCCACCCGCCAGGAGGCCATCACCATGAGCATCACAAGCCTGGCCCTGTTGGCCCTGCTCAAATTCGCCTGGCGCCCTTGGCTGCGCATCGCATTAGATGAAGACCTCGCCCGCGCCGAAGGTGTACGCGTAGACGCCTGGCAGCTGTTGTTTATGTTGATGCTAGCCCTGGTGATCGCCCTGGCCATGAAAGTGGTGGGGATATTACTCATCACCGCCCTACTCATCATCCCCGCCGCCGCCGCCCGCCAATTCAGCCAAGGCCCAGGTGTTATGGCTATGGCAGCAGGCGCAATAGGTATTGTGGCGGTAAACGCAGGCCTCGGCGCCTCCTACCTATGGGACACCCCAGCCGGGCCGTCGGCGGTGTTGGTGGCGGTGGTGGTTTTTGCTGTGGGGTTGGGGTTTAGGCGGGGGGAGTAACCACTGCACTGAATTACCCGCACCACTGCTCCTCACAGGGTATGCGGTCGTTATCGCCGTCCATTTTTGTACCGGGGCAATTGTTGAGATAAAACCTTGCTTCATCACAAGAAGACATCTGCGAGCAGTACGTTTTTCCTTCGCATTTAAAATGCGATTTTTTGGGTTTTTCTGCCTTTTGGACTGGAACACTTTCGCGCATAACGGGCGCAGCTTGCTGCTCGGCCCGCTCATATTCTTGCGCTACAGGCACGTATTCACGCTCTACAGGGTGCGTTTCGTTTTTAACTAGCAAGGGTGGCGGGCTTCGGACGAAAGTGTTCTGGGTGAAATACACACCAAAAACCAAAACAAGGCCGAAAAGTAGCGTTTTAAACCAGGTAAAAAAAGGCGTGTTTTTCCGCTCGGTTATTATCCGTGCGGGCGCCCCATCCAAGCGGGTTGTGTTAAGACGTACGCTGCGCTTTTGCTCCCGCAGAGGTAGCAATTCAAATTGCCCCACCCCTGGCTGGGCGACTTTTTCAAGCCCTTCGATTGTCGCGCAAGCCGCGCGCTTCCTGCCTTCGGCATCTGTAATCACATCGAACAGGATCACATCACCTTCTTTTGGGCTGCGAGGCATGGACTTAACGTCAGAGATGTGTAGGAAAATTTTTTGCTGATCCGCAGTGGCAATAAAACCAAAGCCTCTATCTGCAACCCATTTGGTTAATCTGCCTTTCTGTTGCACGGAATACTCTCTCTTGGTTAGATCCTAAAAACCTCTTAGGTTTAGGCGGTTAACTTAACACGCGCACCCCAGTTGGGCGACTACACTAGGCCCGAAGGCGGTAAACCTAAACTCCCAACATCAGCTTAAATACACTAAAAAGCACTTTTAAAGTCTGGCTAATCGCCTGCCCAAAAGTAAAAATGACATTCCCAGGAACATCTTTCAGCGCGTGCGCGGTATCACGGCACGGCGTTTAAACCGTTGTAAATTGGCTCCGATGCCTACGAGGTTGAATTTTGTGACTATCACTAATACCGGCGTGCTTACGCGCAAACCTACCCACCCAGGAGAAATGCTGCGCGAGGACTTTATGCCCGATTATGGCTTAAGCGTGGCGGGAATGGCCGAGGCCCTGGGCGTGTCCCGGCAATCCATCAACGAACTGCTGCGAGAACGCCGCGCCTTAAGCCCCGAAATGGCCGTGCGCCTAGGGCGCCTGTTTGGCAATTCCCCGGAATTTTGGCTGAAGGCACAGCTGGCGGTAGACCTGTTTACAGCGGCCAATGCGCTTAAAACAGAAATTGCCTTGATCAAACCTTTACATGCGGCGTGAATGGTTAGCGGCCCTCATCGTTATTTAAAGCGCGCAACATAAGGCGCGCACCAAAGCGTTACTCTCTCCCACGCTCCCGCGTGGGAATGCATACAGAATCCGGCGTCCACCGGTTTTTAATGGCTTAAACCTGAACACCTAAACCCTCCTAGGCATACCGAAACGCGATTTATCGCGCCTTGTTTGGCAACTTAGTGAGGCGCAATAAATTGCACCCCCACACAATTCCCATGCGCGCAAATTGTTCAGCCGCATGAACCTAAAAACCTCAGTTGGATCACCCAAGTCTGCGCAAGTCACGGGCAACGTCTAGCAAAAGTTAAAAATTTCGAACA
>JBEGTZ010000241.1:0-7540 GCA_041179125.1 Pseudomonadota bacterium
TTTCTATGGTAATCAAATTCTCACCGCTAAAACTTGCACACTACGGCTTTTACTCGGTGCCAACCTATGTAGACGCCCGGATTTGCTGAGCTGAAAGGATGGTTGTCCACTTACTCCCGTGGATGTCCTTGTTTTCTATGGTAATCAAATTCTCACCGCTAAAACTTGCACACTACGGCTTTTACTCGGTGCCAACCTATGTAGACGCCCGGATTTGCTGAGCTGAAAGGATGGTTGTCCACTTACTCCCACAGTCTTACTCCCTGGTTGTCCACGTATAAGTTAATGCGCGGGATGAAATTCTAATTTTAAGCCTAGCGCCCCGGCCATTTTCATCACCGTTTCAAACTGGGGTTTTGCGCCTGGAGTAAGCGCTTTGTAAAGGCTTGCACGCGACAACCCGGAGTCTTTTGCCAGCTGAGTCATGCTACGTGCATTGGCAACATCTTTAAGTGCAACCAATAAAAGCGCCATATCACCCTGCGCTGACGCAGCATTCAAATAGGCAGCTATTGTTTCTTCATCGGCCAGATAATCCGCCGCATCAAAAGGGGTAAATGTGGGTTTCATAAATCACTCTTTCACAGCTTTAGCCATAGCAATGGCATATCCTAAAAACCTCAGTTGGATCACCCAAGTCTGCGCAACCCCTTGATCCGCCTAGCAAATGTTAAAAAATTCGAACAACCAATAAGGTTGCCCTTCATTTTTAACATTCACTATTCGAACCAATGGCTTACACAGCTTTTGGGCGCTCAACTGAGGTTTCTAGGATTATCAATATCACGTTGCTGGCTCTTTTTAGTGCCACCTAGCAATAACAAATAAACAACATTATCGGTTCGTGTGTAATACAGCCTGTACCCTGGGCCAACATGAATACGCATCTCATAAACTCCACCACCTACAGGTGCCTGATCGCCGAAGTTGCCCAACTGGGCACTGCGGATACGTGCAATCACTTGCGCCTTGGCGATCACATCCCTCAGGCCAGAAAGCCACACATCAAACTCATAGGATTTGAGAAGGGTATTCATGTGCCTCAAAATTCAACATCGTTAGGGGTATAGCGGGATATGTATCCAAGTGTAGACGCATGACGGGCTTAAGGCAAATCACATTCTCCCCTTCATCGCCCCGTCTTTCCTAAAGGCAAGTGGAAAAGTTAAATTAGTGGATGCTTTCAATGATGTATTACTAATGAATAGGCCCGGATTTACTGGGCTGAACGGATGATTGTCCACGAATTTGCGTAAGCCGACTGTTGTCCACGTACAGCACGGGTCAAATGACCCGCCCTACAAGGCTCAATTGCTATAGTACCCGCGCAATCCCCAGCTCCACTTTTAAATGAAACCCCAACCCACGAATGACTTTAAATAGAGTGTCAGCACTAGGAACCCGATCACCTGAAAGCCCTTTGTACAAGCTCTCCCGCGAAAGACCCGTCTCCTCTGCGAGTTTTGACATGCCTCGGGCGCGGGCAATATGGCCAAGCGCTGCGGCAATTTCTGCTGCGTCGCCCTCTTCAAATAATATTTGTAAATAACTCAGAATATCCTCTTCACTTCGCAAATGATCCGCCATATCAAAAGGCGTTAATATTTGAGCCATAAGTTATACCTCGCTTGCTAGTTGTTGCGCCCGTTTTATATCTTGGCTTTGTGTAGATTTGTCCCCGCCACCAAGCATAATAATTAACTGGCCGGATCGCTCAATAAAATACATTCGCCACCCAGGGCCAACGCTTCACGCATTTCAAAAACACCTCCTCCCACGGGCTTTACGTCCCCCAGCAAACCTCTAGACGCACGGTCTAATCGACGGGCGAGTCTAATGCGTGTGACATTGTCCTTGATGCCATCAAGCCAGAGTCGAAATGTTTCTGTTTGTTGGATGGTATGCATAGCTTAAGTGTAGCCCCCCGGATACAAAACAACAACCAGCGCTAGCGGCAGATCAATGGGCGGGCTTGTAACTGCGGCATTAGGTTCACGGCCGAAGGGATGGTTGTCCACGTAAGTGATTCAGCAGAGATGCCCGGATTTACTGGACTGAAGGGATGGTTGTCCACGCATATCTTGCTAGGTTTAAGGCTGGTGACAAGCTCAGTTTTCATAATTTCCCCTTTTTGGCAGTGATACTAAAGTGGCACTCCGAATTGAGGGGCACAACCGCCGAATTGTCCATCCCGCATATTTACTGGGCTGAAAGGATGGCTGTCCACGAAAGCCTTCGAATGAGTGGGTAAGTTATGCGCTTAGCGGCGTGCTACGAATATAAAGCGTGTCGTTACTAAAATCTTGCTCATGGGGCCACTGCACTGCGCCAGAGACAACTCGGACAGATTTAAAGTAGCTGTTATCTTTTAGCTCTTTAAAAACTCCTTTATCTAGGTAGGGAGAAACATCAAAAAGCTTCAGATCGCCATTTTCAAAGTGAAGTTTTAATTGATAGTTTTCTAAAGGTTCTACACTTTTTACATAGGGGTTCATAGCAGCACCTAACTACCTTAAAGGTTCAATTTTAAATACTGGCTCGCCATTTACCGCAAGTTGCCAGTCAGCTAAAAGCTCATCTTCATGTATTTCAACCCATGCGCTAACGAGCTTGGTTTGCTTGGGCGGTAAAGTACCGGCAATAACGAGGCCACTCGTTATTTCGACTACCGCTTTGTGCCCTTGATACTCAACATGAATATGGGGTTTATGCTGGTGATCATTATCAAAAAATACATTCGGATTATCAGGCCATAAAACATTGAAATAGCAGGCATTTTTGTGCGTCCAGCGGCTGAGTTTATTTTGAAAAGTGTACCACAAGCCGTTGGCGGTGAGCTTGAGGGCCTCAGTACACCTAGCCATCGGCCAGTATATAAATAATCATTGAGACCTTTGCACGAAACAAAATCTATCGTCATTCCCGCGAAGGCGGGAATCTAGCTGTTCAAAATACCTAATGAAATCAAGAGCTGGCTTCCCGCCTTCGCGGGAATGACGGGGCAAAAATAAACAAAATCTAATTCGTGCAAATGTCTCATCATTAATTTTATGTGTTGGATGGGGGTTTTCTGGTCGGGAGATTGTGGCCACCCACCCACATATAGCTGATAGGCCCGGATTTACTGGGATGAAAGGATGGTTGTCCACTTACTCCCTGCGCGGAGTACGCCTACAGCTAACCCTCCCACGAGGCTTGTTGTAAAAAAGTCAAATAGTGGATGTCCTCGTTTCTGGGACAGGATAGTTGACGTCTAATATCCTTGTTTGTTGATGTCACGAGACGCATCAATGTAACCGCGTAAACACCTCGGGATACTGCTCCGCAATACGCAACAGTGCGATTGCAGGCCCTTGTGGTTGGCGGCGCCCTTGCTCCCAGTCTTGTAGCGTGCGCACACTCACGCCAAGTAAGCCAGCAAAAGACAGTTGGGATAGGTGTAACTTAGCGCGGATAACCTGTGCAGACGAAGGCTGTGCAAGCTCAGTAACTTTTAACGGAGCGCCACCTTTTTTATAGGCTTTAATTTCCGCAATACCTTCCAGTATTTCGGCACCAATATTACGACTTTTCATGTTTGATTGACTCCGCGATACTCTTCAAGATATGTGCAGGTATAGTTGATTGCTCGGCTTTTTTATAGAGTGTAAGCATCCAAAATTCATACGCAGATTTTTTGAAGTAATAAATAACTCGAATGCCGCCACTCTTTCCCGCCCCCTCCTTAGCCCAACGAACCTTGCGCACCCCGCCAGAACCCGAAACAAGATCACCCGCCTCAGGGTTACGTAACAAATACGCTTGCAACGCTCGATACTCATCGTCCGATAAGTAGCCAGGCATTAGCTTGGTAAAAATTGAGGTTTCGATAAGGATCAAAATAAAACATACGGCAATGCCGTTACGTGCGCAAGGCTACGATGCAGCCTATTAATTTAGTAGGTGTCCGCACTCCGTGAAAAGGCCCGGACTTACTGGGCTGATTAAGATGGTTATCCACGCATATTTTGTGTTTGTAAAAAGTCAAATAGTGGATGTCCTTGTTTGCGCTTGTTTGCGTGTTTGCGAAATGACCCGCCCTACAAGGCTTGTGTTTGTAAAAAGTCAAATAGTGGATGTCCTTGTTTGCGAGCGGCAGATCAATGGGCGGGCTTGTAACTGCGGCATTAGGTTCACGGCCCGGATTTACTGGGCTGAAGGGATGGCTGTCCACGAACGCCCGCACATAAATTGAAAAAGGCCGCAAATGCGGCCTTTTTTACAAAAACCTACGGATTACGTAGGTAATCTGTCTCTGTTATCTATGATTAACAACCAGCTGGAGCCACTACAATTGAGGCGGGAGTATTTCGGCAGGTGTTCGGAACAAACTTATAATCGGCCGCCACAGTGACCGCACATCTTCGTACGACACCACTTGAACAACGGAAAATAGTAATAACCATATCAGAGGTACCGCCATTCGCACCCAAATTAGCCCAATCAAGAGGAATTGTCACTTGCGCGAAGTTACCGTTGGCATTTGCAGCCGGAGGAACCACAACAACATCCCCATCAATATAAGCAGATAGAGTATTAGGATCACCCACTACGATGCCGGCTCCTGCTGCATTACACTGCGTGATGTCGTCTTTATTCATCATGCACTCGCCTAACGTTCCAGACAACGCATCAGACTGCAATACCGGCTCAGCCATCTTCGAACGAACCGTATAATCTTGATAAGCAGGCAACGCCACAGCAGCCAAAATACCAATAATCGCAATAACGATCATCAATTCAATCAATGTAAAACCTTGTTGTTTCTTCATGTTCATGGGGGTAAGACCTCAGGGTGTTGGATAGTAATTAACCTTATTCAAGAGCTATGCCAAAGCGGTAAAGCCCACCAATACTGGGCAACACAACAAAGTCCATACTTTATCATTAACTGCGACATTCAAACTGCGGCACTAGCTGACAATTTTGGGCAGCCAGAGCGCAAGTAAATGCCGCTTGGCCTAGGCGGAATAAAGAGGCTAGAATCTAGTGGTTATTTGCCTGCATAAGAATAATGTATGAGTATTGCCCCCCTTAGTGGTTTGGCCCGGCGGTTAGTGCGCGATGGCGCCCTCAGTGAAGAACAAGCCCAGCAGGCGATCACCCTGGCCAGGAAAGATAAGGTATCCCTGCCTTTTACATTGGTACACAGCGGCCAGGTGAGCGCATCTGTTGTGTTGCACGCGGCCTCCGATGAGTTTGGCGCCCCGGTGATTGATATTGATTGTTTGGGCGCGCCGAATCTCGAAAAAAACCTAGTGGACGCCAAGTTAATCCGCAAACATCAGGCGCTGCCTATTTTTAAACGCGGCAACCGGCTGTTTATTGCTATTGCGGACCCAACCAACCTACATGCCTTAGATGAAATAAAATTTCACACTGGACTAAATACCGAAAGTATTTTGGTGGCTGCTGACAAATTACAAAAAAAAATTGATGCTTTTTTACAGCAGGAAGAAGAACCCCTTGGCAGTGGGCTGAGTGACTTAGATACCGACGGCTTGGACAGCCTGGATATTGAGGCTGTAACCGAGGACAGTGGCGACAGGGGCAATGATACCTCCGAAGTAGACGAAGCCCCGGTGGTGCGTTTTATTAACAAAGTGTTGTTGGATGCCATCCGCTCTGGCTCTTCGGATATTCACTTTGAGCCTTATGAAAAGGCTTACCGCGTGCGCTTCCGCACCGATGGCATTTTGCGCGAGGTGGCGCGGCCACCTGTTAATTTAACCACGCGAATTGCCGCGCGTTTAAAGGTGATGTCCCAAATGGATTTATCCGAGCGGCGGATGCCGCAGGATGGGCGGATCAAAATGAAACTCTCCAAAACCCGCGCCATTGACTTCCGTGTAAATACATTGCCCACCCTGTGGGGGGAAAAAATAGTACTGCGGATTTTGGATCCTTCCAGCGCCAAACTGGGTATTGATGCGTTGGGCTATGAAGACGCACAGAAAAAAATGTACCTGGAAACATTGGAACAACCCCAAGGCATGATTTTAGTAACGGGGCCAACCGGTTCCGGTAAAACGGTTTCCCTTTACACTGGGTTAAATATTTTAAATACCGTGGAGCGCAATATCTCCACGGCGGAAGACCCTGTGGAAATTAATCTGGAAGGTATCAACCAGGTTAACGTGAACCTTAAGGTAGGCTTGGGCTTCCCTGAAGCTTTGCGCTCGTTTTTGCGCCAAGACCCGGATGTCATCATGGTGGGGGAGATTCGGGATTTAGAAACCGCTTCCATCGCTATTAAAGCGGCGCAAACCGGCCACTTGGTGCTCTCCACCTTGCATACCAACTCCGCTGCGGAGACATTAACCCGTTTGTTAAATATGGGCGTGCCTACATTTAACGTGGCAACCACAGTAAGCCTGATTATTGCCCAACGGCTAACCCGCAGGTTGTGCCCACACTGTAAAAAACCGGCAACGGATATACCTCAGGAAGTTTTATTAGAGGAGGGGTTTGCTGAAATTGGTATCCCCATGGAGGAATTAAAACTGTTCCAACCCGTGGGTTGTGACAAATGTACCGACGGCTATAAGGGCCGGGTGGGGGTTTATGAGGTGGTTCGCATCACCCCGGAAATTTCCCGCATTATAATGGGCGGCGGCAATTCCATTGAAATTGCTGATGCCGCCAAACGAGCAGGCTTTAATAATTTGCGTATTTCGGCTTTACGCAAAACAGCCATTGGTTTAACCAGCCTCGCCGAGGCCAACCGTGTGACTAAGGATTAATTCCTATGGCAACAGCAGCCCCCAGCAATACCATTTTCACTTACAAAGGTATGGATCGCAAAGGAAAAAAAATCACGGGTGAAATATCCAGCGCCAGCGTGACTAGCGCCAAAGCCCAATTGATTAAACAAGGTATTCGCGCCACTTCAGTCAAAAAACGCCCCAAACCACGCGGCGGCGGGGCCGCGATTAAACCCTTGGATATTGCTTTTTTTACTCGCCAAATGGCCACCATGATGAAGGCCGGTGTGCCCTTGGTACAAAGCTTTGATATTGTTGCAGAAGGGGCGGAAAAAAAATCCCTGGGTGATTTAATTAAAGCGCTACGCGATGAAGTAGCTTCCGGGACAGCTTTTGCTAAAGCACTAGAAAAACACCCCAAGTATTTTGACGATTTATTTTGCAGCCTGGTTAATTCAGGTGAACAGTCCGGCTCGCTGGAAACCATGCTGGATAGAATTGCAATCTATAAGGAAAAAACTGAAAAACTAAAAGCCAAAATTAAAAAAGCTCTTACTTACCCAATTGCGGTTGTGGTAGTTGCCGTTATTGTAACGGGTGTTTTATTGGTAAAAGTTGTACCGCAGTTTGCTGAAACATTTAGTAGTTTTGGTGCAGAGTTGCCAGCGTTTACTTTATTTGTACTTGGTCTTTCGAATTTTGCACAAGAATATTGGTGGATCATTCTAATCAGCTTGGTAGGTGGAATCGTCGGCCTCTCCTACTTAAAGCGAACCAACAAAAAATTCGCCCATTTT
>JBEGTZ010000242.1:0-10926 GCA_041179125.1 Pseudomonadota bacterium
TGCCAAATTGAGCGAAAAGCTCTTGCACTACAGCGTGTTCTGCGCCGGGGGCGAGGGGTGTCTGGGTGACAGTGTCAGTCATTCAATCGTGCGCCGTTAAATGTGGTCGGGGCTGCGCAGTTCGGTCACTGCGATGCGTTCAGCCTGTTTGCGGTCGCGTTCCGCCTGCATATCAGCGCGGTACACACCCTGTTCACCCACCACCCAAGACAGTGGGCGGCGCTCTTTGCCGATGGAATCTTGCAAGAGGGTTAGCGCCTGCAAAAACGCCTCCGGGCGCGGAGGGCAGCCGGGAATATACACATCCACCGGCAAAAATTTATCCACCCCTTGTACCACGGAAT
The DNA here is from genome assembly GCA_041179125.1 of Pseudomonadota bacterium. Lineage (GTDB taxonomy): Bacteria > Pseudomonadota > Gammaproteobacteria > Pseudomonadales > Cellvibrionaceae > CAMCXE01. Next base: position 345 of record JBEGTZ010000242.1, read on the forward strand.
AGATGTCATACATACCGCCAGAGTTGGCGCAGGCGCCCATAGAAATCACCCATTTTGGCTCCAGCATTTGCTCGTACAAACGCTGCACCACGGGCGCCATTTTGATAAAACAAGTGCCCGCCACCACCATTAAATCCGCCTGCCGGGGCGAGGCGCGGATGACTTCGGCACCGAAGCGGGCGAGGTCGTGGGGTGAGGTAAAGGCTGTGGCCATTTCTACATAACAGCAGGACAAGCCGAAGTTATAAGGCCATAAAGAATTGGAGCGGCCCCAGTTCACCACGCCGTGCAGCATGTCTTCCAGCTTGCCCATAAACACACTTTTATGCACTTCATCCTCCAGCGGGTCGGCAACGGTTTGCTGATCCTGCATGGGGTATTGCTGGTTGGGGGTGTTTAAATTCGGGCGGGTGAGAGTGTACTTCATAGCCTGGCTCTATTTGGATTCGTGTTGGCGCTGTTGTTCTTGATGAACGCGGCGGCGGCGCAATTGCTCAGGTGCCCAGTCCAGCGCGCCGATGCGCACCAGGTATACAAGCCCGGCCAGAAGAATAACGATAAACGTAACGGCTTCAGCAAAGCCCACCCAGCCGGACTCGCGCACCGAAACCGACCAGGCAAATAAATACAGGGCTTCCACATCGAAGATCACAAAGAACATGGCGACCAGATAAAACTTGGCGGACAACCGCAAACGGGCACCGCCTTGCGACACTACGCCGGATTCAAACGGATCATTCTTGGCGCGGCCCGTGGCGCGGCCACCGAGCAACCAGGGGATGCCCAGCATAAACGCCAGCAGAAATAACACGCCGCCCAAATAGGCGGCGAGGGTGAGGTACTCATGAAACTGTGCGGGTGTAAGCGACACGCTAAAAACTCCAGCTACGATAATTTGACCAGCTACGATAATTTGACCAGCTAGGATAATTTGAGTAGAAACAATAGAATTTTGAGTAAAAAAGCCACCCAGTTATCATTTTTGGGTGGTCTATTCAGGTTTCAGACAGCCGGAAATTATAGCAAGGCATATAAGTTACAACAACACGTTCTAATTCGGTGCGGAACTTTTGCCTTGCTGTGCTTTTGTCAGGTATTTGGCGGCCCGTGACGGCGCAAGCAAAAAATGTGCGCACCGTGGTGTTCAGCCTGCAAACAGTTGGTCTAAGGCTTGAACCTAGAAACCTCAGCTGAATCACCAAAGTCTGCGCAAGTCCTTGGCGCGCCTAGCAAAAGTTAAAAATTTCGAACAACCAATAAGGTTGCCCTTCATTTTTAACTTTCACTATTCGCACCAATTACTGACACAGCTTTTTGGCGCTCAACTGAGGTTTTTAGGGTTAATCCACAAAAATAATTAAATTTTTTTGGAGGGGGGTGCGGCCTTTTGGTGTTTTAGTGGGTAGCGGTACAGCACAGAAATAAAACCGGTGCTCTGACATTATTGATGCATGGCCTGCCCCTGCGCTGATCGCCCCTGAGATTCTAATAAAAATCCCATTAACTCCAAATTATTAAGGATCATCTATGAAATTACTCTCACTAACCTCCGCCCTGTGCTGCGCATTGCTGGCAGGCTGCAACGCCACCGATGTACCTCCTGATAATACCAAAACTGAACGCGTGCGCATTGACAGCCTGCATTTTAAAGATGCAGCGCTTGAGCGCTGTGTTAAAGGCAGGCTCAAAGTCACCAAAGACGTGTACGTTGATGAAATGAAAGCACTTTATTGTGTTGCCGGGCCAAAAGAGTTTAATAACGATTTAAAAAACTTAATTTATTCCTTGGATGGCTTAGAGCAGCTTTATGCTTTGGAAACATTTGATGCAGAGTCCAACGCTATTGAGCGCGCCAATTTAAGCGGATTAAAAAACTTAAAAAAACTTAATTTGGATGGCAATCCATTGGCTCAACTGGATGTTAGTAATAACACCCAACTGACCGAGCTGGAAGCATCTAGCCGATCAGAATATTTAAAAACCGAAGCCAAAGCTTTGGATCTTAGATTGCCCAAAACCGCTACTTTAGAGGTGTTGCGGGTCACATTCCCTGGCGCCAACCCAGGCAAGCTTGATGTGCGCGGTTTAACTGGGCTTAAAGCGCTAACTGCCTATTCTGTTTCCGAGTTATTGCTGGCCGATAAATTATCCCTAATTTGGCTTACCGCGAGCGGGCCGCTTGCCCAATTGGACCTTTCAAGCATTCAAACGGCCAATTTGGAAATTCATTCCGAAAAACTGCGCGATCTTGATTTATCCGCACAGCGCGAACTTAAGACGCTGTACCTTACCGGCGGGCCTAAAACACTGGATTTAACGGCTAATGCCGAGTTGACAGAACTGCGCTTAGATGCAACAAAATTTATGCAATTACCGCTGTCTGAAAACCACCCCTTGCGCCTTTTTTCGGCAACAAATGTTGAATTTACCACCTTGGATTTTTCAAACCTGCCTCATCTTGAGGAGGTGACTATTCACGCGGAAAAACTGCGCAGCCTTTCTGGGTTAAATTTTAAGAAAATTAAATATTTCAGCTTAACCGGCGCGCCCATCAGCCATTTTGGTATGGATTCATGTGAGCCGCTTTTAAGCCTCAATTTGAGTATTCCTGCCAGTAGCATCGACTTATCGGGATGCAAAAACTTAGAGGATCTGACGCTGAATAGAACCGACATTACACAACTGGATGCATCTAATAATTTAAAACTTACCACGCTTAATCTGTCTGAAAACCCCATCGCCCCTCACCTATTAAAATTGCCAAACCAGTTAATGGCTGATGGCGCGCATGTGTATAACCCAGGTTGCGAGCTGGCTACCACGGTGGGTTGCGCCAACGTGCCGCCAGCCAAACAAGACACCGACTCCCTTGTAAGGGTTTACCCCAGTTGCACCCAGGCCACCGCTGCCGGTTGGTGCCGCGAAAGCCACGGACAATATCTGTTTGCACCTGCGCCCACTGCGCCAACCTCAAGCTCAAGTACATCCAGCAGCTCCAGTGGTCTCTCGTCCAGCAGCTCTAGTGGTTCTAGTGGCGGCACACCCAGCACACCCGATTTTAGTTTTGTCCATGCGCCCAGTGTTGCATGGGTGAAACAGGCAAATTGGCAGTTTGAGCCGGGCGCCTATAAACGAGTGACCGGTAATTATTTCACTGAACAAATCTCCAACCTTACCTATCCCTCAAGCGCGGTGACAGAATTTATGACCGCCAGCCCATTTAACCAGCGCGGGAAAATATACAAAGTCAGCGTGCAGGTAAAATTGGATAAAATCATACGGGGCGCAAAAACGAGCTTAACGTTGGTGGACAATATTATTGTCCCGGTAGGCGCAGAACAGATTCAAACCCGTGATATAACGCTGGATTTAGATACTCGGTGGCTGGCCACCTCTGACTGGGTTACGTTCAGCGGGCAATTTGAATTTTGGGGTTCTTCAGGTTTGACCTTGCATGTGCGTGGTGAGTATCCGTTTACACTAAAAGACTTAACCGCCAATTTGGTGGGCGAAGGCAATTTAACCGGCAACCCGATTATCCCTGGCCGCAATTAATGTGCTGCGTGTTTAATTAATAAAAAACCCGCTTTGCGCGGGTTTTTTATTAGGGTTGTTGATAATTATAGCCTGGGTAACTTATTGCTCATTCGTCCAAATTTTGGAATTGATTCAGCGGCCCATAAAAACGTATTAAACCGTATTAATTTCCACGCCCTAAGTCTTTAATTTCTTTTAAGCGCCCATCTTCAAAAACCAACAACTGCATAAATCGTGTTGGGCCGAAATTGTATATCCACTCATCCACCACCACTTCAATTGTCTCCTCCACTTCACGGCTTTCTCGGTCGCGATAATTGCGTAGGGCGTGGCGGTCGTCATAGTCTATGTTTGAAGAGCGGCGCTTGCGGATGGTGCGGTGTTCGGTGTGTGTATCTTGCGAGCTGGGCGAACCGCATTTTTCCCGCACTTCAATTCTGGGCATGCCTATATCAATCACAAAATTGTCGCAACGCAGCGCCAGTGCGTGCGGAGCGAGTAACAGCAAGTTGATTGCGGCTAAAGGGAGTAAACATAGACGAATATTCATTTTATCGGCCTATCTGCTATGGGTGAGTAGATGAAACAGTGCAAATAATTCTAAAAACCTCAGCTGAGGTTTTGAGGATGTTATGGCTTAAGCTTAGCGCAATCGCGCAATCACCAGCCATTTAAAGGGCACCTCCGGAAATCCACTTTTCGCGCCCTCGCTGCGTTATTTTCGTGCTTAGTCGGTCATTTATACCGCATAAACTCCCTCCTTCGGCTTGGGCATCCTGCGTCGCTCTACCGCCTAAATCCCTTTAGGCGTGCGTCGTCCTACCTTCTGCATCCATGCAGTCGTCCACACGAAAATGCCTTGCGATCATCACGAAAATTGAATTTCCAGAGGCGCCCTAAAATTAAAATTCCACTTCGAAGTGCATAATTTAACCCAGGTAGAAAAAGCGCAGCGGTTTAAAAGTTTACCGCTTTCCCCCCGGCAAAAGATACAGTTGAGAGCATGCAAGTAGCTGAGCAATAAGCAACGATGCCAGTTTGAAACGAAAAATAAAAGCGATTTAACCTAGAAACCTCAGTTGAGCGCCAAAAAGCTGCGTAAGCAATTGGTGCGAATAGTGAAAGTTAAAAATGAAGGGCAACCTTATTGGTTGTTCAAATTTTTTATTTTTTGCTAGGCGAATGTACTGGACGCGATTGTTGAGCGAAAAAAACATGGGGTCGTCCTGCATCCATGCAGTCGTCCGTGCGAAACCCCCTTGAATTTATCACGAAAATTGAATTTCCGAAGGGCCTTGTATGCGCGATTTATTTTCCCATTACGATTTGCGCGTAAGCCAAAGGCTAGCCACAATACTTAAGCTAATGACCGCAACCACTACGCTTAAAGATACTGCAACCGGCATATGAAACCACGGCATGAGTAACATTTTTGTGCCTATGAACGCCAAGACAATCGCCAAACCGTATTTAATCAAGTGGAACCTTTCAGCTATGTCAGCCAATAGGAAATAAAGCGCACGCAAACCCATAATCGCGAAAATATTTGAAGTTGCAACAATGAATGGGTCTGTCGTTATGGCGAAAATTGCTGGAATTGAATCCACTGCGAATACCACATCGGTTACTTCGATGAGGAGCAATACTAAAAACAGCGGCGTAAAATAACGTACTCCGTTATTGCGTACGATAAATTTTTCACCCTGATAATCGGGAGTAATGCGTAAATATTTGCGTGCGAGTTTTACTACCCAGTTTTTTTCCATATCTGGTTTTTCATCGGACGGAATCATCATTTTGATGCCCGTTACCACTAAGAAGAAACCGAAAAGGTACAGCACCCATTTAAATTCTTGCACCACCCAACTGCCGAGCATAATCATGATAATACGCAGCACAATGGCACCCAGTACCCCGTAAACTAATACGCGTCGCTGGTACTCAGGCGGCACTTGAAATGCAGTGAAAATCAATAGAAATACAAAAACGTTATCGACGGATAATGATTTCTCAATGAGATAACCGGTTAAAAACTCCAGCGCTTTACGGTCTGCTATCTCAGCATCAACAGCGCCCTTCATGTACCACCACAAGCCAGCATTAAACGCTATTGCCAATGCAAACCACACAAAGGACCAACTGGCTGCCTCTTTAATGCCAACCTTATGTGCCTTATTCGCGCCAAACACAAACAAGTCCAGCGCCAGCATAACCAACACGAAGGCGATAAAGCCTCCCCACAACATGGGGCTTCCTATGGTTATTTCATTCATATTCAACCCTCTTAATTATTCTGGAAACCTCAGTTGGGTTGCGCAGGCTTGGGCGACCCAACTGAGGTTTCTAGGATTACCACCTTAGTGGCTTTCACGCAGAGCCTGAATGCGCTCATTGAGCGGTGGATGCGTTAAAAATAAACGCTTTAACCCATGTGCGCCGCCACCCGAAATTCCAAAGGCCGCTAAGCGATCTGGCAGGGGTGCAGGGTGTAATGAATTTAACCGCTCCAGCGCCGCAATCATGTTTTTCCGCCCCGCCAATCGTGCGCCGCCGCTGTCTGCACGGAACTCTCGTTGGCGCGAAAACCACATAACAATAATGGACGCGAGTACACCAAGCACTAATTCCGCAGCAATCATGGAGATAAAAAATGCAGGGCCATTACCGTTTTCGGTTTTGAAAATTACCTTATCAATGAAATACCCAATCACCCGCGATAAAAACATGACAAAGGTATTTACCACGCCTTGGATCAAGGCCAATGTCACCATATCGCCGTTGGCAATGTGCGCAACTTCGTGCGCGATAACTGCTTCGGCTTCTTCATGCGTCATCTGTGCGAGCAAGCCTGATGAAACCGCCACGAGTGCGCTATTTTTGCTCATCCCTGTAGCAAAAGCATTCACCTCTGGCGTTTCAAAAATACCCACCTCCGGCATGCCAATACCCACCTCTTCTGAGTGGCGGCGAACGGTGTCTACCAACCATTGCTCGGTGGCATTATTCGGCGATTCGATCACCTGTACACCCATAGATTTTTTTGCCATCCACTTTGAGATCGCAAGCGAAATAAACGAACCACCAAAGCCCATAATCGCAGCAAAAATCAGTAGTGACGTTAAATTCAGCCCATTGGCATTAAGGTACGGCTCAACCCCCAACAACCGCATGGTGACAGAGAGCACCAACACAATGGCAACGTTGGTGGCCAAGAACAGTAAAATTCGCTTCATAATGAATCTCCAAAACCTTTGTCGATACTGCTAAATAGCTATTGCGGTGTTGCCCATTCGGCCGAGGGGTATAGGTCACGACGATGTGTGCGACTTCGTTCCAAGCGGCGCGAAATAGTACGCGCTGCTCGCTCAATGGCGCGATCAATCGCTGAGTACATATCCATCTGAGTCTCTTCAATCACAACCGGTTTACCACCGGCTACGGGGATTTGAATTCGACATACTTTGTCTAAACCGCCTTTTGGGCCATTCACGTCATCAAGGCGTAAATGTATTTGCGGTAACTTGTGATGCGCCCAACTTAATGCAAACTGCACTCTGCGCTCGATGTGGCTACGCAGGCTTTCGGTTAACGAGAACTTACTGGAGTGAATATCAATACGCATGTGAAAATCCTCTGAGGTAAAACCTCATTAATTGGTTTGATTCAACGTTTTGCTTGCAAAAAACGTTTTTCCACCGTTTGTTGCAACAAAACCGATACTAGATAAAAAAAATACATCCAACAAATCGAATATAATTGACAAATGATTCGGTTATTTCGATCTGTAGGGCTTTAACCTAGAAACCTCAGTTGGATCACCCAAGTCTGCGCAACCCCTTGGTACGTCTAGCAAACGTTAAAAATTTGAACAACCAATCAGGTTGCCCTGCATTTTTAACTTTCACTATCCGCACCAATGGCTTACACAGCTTTTGGGCGCCCAACTGAGGTTTCTAGGTTTAATGAATACGCTTAATTACAAACACCTGCGTTACTTTTGGATGGTTGCCAAGACAGGCAGTATTGCCAAAGCAGCGCAACAGTTGTGTTTAACGCCGCAATCTGTAAGCGGCCAGCTCACCGAATTTGCTGGTGTGTTGGGCGTTGAATTATTTCGCCGCGTAGGGCGCAATCTGGAGATAACGGAAGCGGGGCGTGAGGTGTTGAGCTACGCCGATGAGATTTTTTCAATTGGCGATGAGCTCTTGGAAGCCATACAAGATCAACGTGCCAAAAAAACAATCCCGCTCAAAGTGGGCATTGCAGACTCGGTTTCAAAATTTGTCGCCTACCGTCTGCTAGAGCCAGCATTAAAGCTGGCCGAACCTATACGCATTATTTGCAGAGAAGGCCGGTTGGTGCCGCTGCTATCGGAATTGTCTGTACATCGCTTGGATATGATTATTGCGGACCGCCCAATGCCTTCACACTTGAATGTACGTGGCTTCAATCACTTATTGGGAGAGAGCAGTTTAACGGTATTTGGGGCAAACGCCTTGGTTGAGAATCTTGTTGGCGACTTCCCTTACTGCCTTAACCAAACACCATTTTTATTGCCCGGTGATGACGCCGCCATTCGCCCAAAACTTGAACAATGGTTGGACAATCATAATTTGCATCCCATGATTAGCGGCGAGTTTGATGACAGCGCACTGATGAAGTCATTTGGCCAAGCTGGCGCGGGTTTATTTGCTGCCCCTTCGACTAATGCGGCGCACATTTGTGAGCAATATAAAGTTCAGATTGTAGGGATAATTGACGCAGTGAAGGAGCAACTTTATATGATCAGTACCGAGCGAAAATTAACACATCCCGCTATTGTCGCTATAAGTGAAAAGGGCCGGGAGGATCTATTTGGCGTGGTTTAACCTAGAAATCTCGGTTTAACTTAGAATCCTCAGTTGAATCACCCAAGCCTGCGCAACTCCTCGGTACGTCTAGCAAAAGTTAAAAATTTTAAACAACCAATCAGGCTGTCCTGTGTTGTCAGTTTTTACTATCTGCGCTAATGGCGCACACATTTTTTGGTTTTTTGGTTTTTTGGTTTTTTGGTTTTTTGGTTTAAGGATATTTTCGAAAACCAATTTTCGCGATGATCGCAAGGTGTTTTTGCTCGGACGACTTCGGTGCAAGACGGCCCTGCGAGGGAAGTGGCATTTCATCGGGAATGAAATCGAGGTGGAGCGATGCAGGATGCCAAAACCTAAATGCGGTATAAATGACTGGCTGAGTAGGAAAATAACGAAATGAGCGCGCGAACAGTGGATTTGCCGAGGTACCCTTTAAGGCACAAAATTATTTTATTTGAACAAACTTGGAGTGCTGTTTAAGCGCGTGCTTCATCAATTAGGAAATTAAATAAATCTCTTAATGGGTCAAATCGAGTAACTGGTGTGCTAATCAAACTCCTTAACCACCGCCAAAAACTCCTCTCCGTATTTTTTTAATTTATTATCCCCCACGCCGCTAATCAAACCTAGCTGTTTTAAATTCTGCGGTTTTTTGCGCATTATTTCTTTGAGTGTGCTGTCGTGGAACACCACATAAGGAGCAACCCCTGCGCTATCCGCTAGGCGTTTGCGGCAGGCGCGCAGGGAAAACCAAAAGGGTAATAATTGGCTGGGTACTTCTTGTTGGTTTTTTTGGCTTTTTGATGACGATATGTATTTATCCGGTTTTGCGGCGGGTAATTCTTGCCGTAATAATAAGGTGGATTCACCGCGTAAAATCGGTCTGCAACTATCACTTAAACGCAAGCTGCCGAAGCCTTCAGTATCCACATCAATAAAACCCCGAGCGGTTAATTGGCGCAATACCGAGCGCCATTGTGTTTCACTGAGGTTTTTACCTATGCCATAGGTGCTTAACGTGTGGTGTTGGTATTGTTTTATTTTTTCAGTCTCTTCGCCGAGTAAAATATCAATAATATGTTGCGAGCCGAACCTTTGTCCGCTGCGATAAATAGTAGATAAGGCTTTTTGTGCCGGTTCCGTGGCATCCCAGCTTACCGGGGGCGATAAACAATTATCGCAGTTGCCACAGGGTTGTTTTAATTCATCGCCAAAATACCCTAATAATGCTTGGCGGCGGCAGCTGGCCATTTCGCATAGGGCCAGCATGGCATATAAACGCTGTTGTTCTTGGCGGCGGAATTGTTCATTGCCCTCAGATTTTTCCGCCATTTGGCGCAATTTAATAACGTCTTCAAAACCATACAATAAAAGTGCGGTGGCAGGTTCCCGATCGCGGCCTGCACGGCCTGTTTCCTGGTAGTAAGCTTCAATACTTTTAGGCATGTCCAAATGGGCCACAAAGCGCACATCGGGTTTATCTATGCCCATACCAAAGGCAATGGTGGCCACCATGATGACGGCATCATCACGTAAAAATTGCCGCTGGTTTTGCTCCCGCGTTTGTATCGGCAGGCCTGCGTGATAGGGTAGGGCGTGGTATTTTTGCTCCTGTAACCACAGTGCTGTTTTGTCCACTTTATCGCGGGATAAACAATAAATAATACCGCTGTTGCCTTGTTGTTCTTTGCGCAAAAAATTTAATAATTGATTGCGTGGGCGGTCTTTTAATTCAATGCGGTATTGAATATTAGGGCGATCAAAACCGTCGATAAACTGTTTTGCTTGAGATAAATGTAGGCGTTCGATAATTTCTTGCTGAGTGCGCGGGTCTGCTGTGGCGGTGAGTGCAATGCGCGGCACATTGGGAAAATACTTTGCTAATACATCTAATTTTAAATAATCAGCACGAAAATCATGGCCCCATTGGGCCACGCAATGGGCTTCGTCTATGGCAAATAAAGACACAGTACAGTGGCTAAATAAATCCAATGTGCGCTGTTGAATTAAACGCTCTGGCGCTACATACACAATTTTAATTGCCCCGGCCAGCAGCGCATTTTCCATTTCAAAAAATGCTTGCGCACTTAATGTGGAATTAATAAAACCGGCATTTACGCCGAGTGCGCGCAGGGCTAATACCTGGTCGTGCATTAAGGCGATTAAAGGCGATACCACCACCGCAACACCTTCAC
>JBEGTZ010000243.1:0-25369 GCA_041179125.1 Pseudomonadota bacterium
TCGAATAGTGAAAGTTAAAAATGAAGGGCAACCTTATTGGTTGTTCGAATTTTTAACTTTTGCTAGGCGGGCCAAGGGGTTGCGCAGACTTGGGTGATCCAACTGAGGTTTTTAGGTTTAAAGCTCCCTCATCACAACCATTGTAAAACCTATGCCCAAGCTCGCCATCATCTGCGCCATGTCGCTCAACCGCGTCATAGGCCGCCACAACCAACTGCCCTGGCACCTGCCTGCGGATTTACAATTTTTTAAACGCACCACGCTCGGCAAACCCATCATCATGGGCCGCAAAACCTATGAATCCATAGGCCGCCCGCTGCCGGGGCGCACCAATATAGTCATCACCCGCCAGCAACACCTCGATTATGACGGCGTTCACCTGGCCACCAGCCTGCCTATGGCCATCGACAAAGCCCAACAGGCGGCGCGAGCGCGGGATCAAAACGAATTTTTTGTCATCGGCGGCGCGGACCTTTACGAGCAAGCACTACCGCTTGCGCAAGCGCTGTACATCACCCAGGTGCAGGCCCACATAGACGGCGACGCCTATTTCCCCGAATGGGACAAAAGCGCCTGGCAATTAGCCCACAGCGAACACCACCCGGCGGATGACACCCACGCCTATGCGATGGATTTTCAACACTACACCGCTGCCATCGAGATTTAACCCTAGAAGCCTCAGTTTAACGGCTGATGGGTATCGGGCTGGCGCCTATGTCGGACTCAAGTCCAACCTACAGCCCGCCCTAAACCGACTAAACTTTAAAAAATACAAAAATTAGGATGCTGTAATGCTCAAACCAACGCAAACGCTTGCACCCAGCCACAACCCAACCGCCAAAATCAAAACCGCCCGCGTCACCCCAGAGCACAGCCTGGATGTTTTATCCCAGCTTGAAGTAGTACACCTGGCAAAATCCAGCCATAGCAGCATGTACGAAACCTTCCGCCGCTGCTCGTTAGCGGTGTTAAATACCGGCGAAGAAACCGATGACACCAGCAAAATACTGGAAGAATTTGCCGATTTTTCCATCGAAGTGATCCAGCAAGAGCGCGGCATAAAACTAGAAATTCACAACGCTCCGGCCAGTGCTTTTGTGGACGGCGAAATGGTGGTGGGCATCAAAGAACATTTGTTTTCGGTATTGCGCGATTTAATTTATATCAACAACGAACTGCAACACAGCCGCCTGCTGGACTTAACCAACAGCGCAGGTATTAGCAATTCGGTCTTTCACATCCTGCGCAATGCCGGCTTATTTAACCCGCAAAACGACGTGAATTTAATTGTCTGCTGGGGCGGCCATTCCATTAATGAACTGGAATATAAATACACCAAAAAAGTCGGCTACGCCCTAGGCCTGCGCGGCCTGGATATATGCACCGGCTGCGGCCCCGGCGCCATGAAAGGCCCGATGAAAGGCGCCACCATTGCCCACGCCAAACAGCGCATCAATGGCCGTTATATCGGCATTACCGAACCGGGGATTATCGCCGCTGAATCGCCCAACCCGATTGTGAACCAGCTGGTCATCATGCCAGACATCGAAAAACGCCTGGAGGCCTTTGTGCGTACCGGCCACGGCATTGTGGTGTTCCCCGGCGGCGCAGGCACGGCGGAGGAAATACTGTACATATTGGGGATTTTATTGCACCCGGCCAACGCCGACATGCCCTTCCCGCTGGTATTTACTGGCCCGAAGGAAGCGGCGGATTATTTCAAACAAATCCACGAATTTATCGGCGCAACCCTAGGCCCACAAGCCCAACGGCTGTACACCATTATCATCGACGACCCAGAGCAAGTGGCCACCTACATGCACGCCCGGATGCGCGATGTACAAGCCTATCGCCGCGATACGCAAGACGCGTATTACTTCAACTGGGTGATCGCCGTGGATGATGAGCTGCAACGCCCGTTCCGGCCTACCCATACCAACATGACGCAGTTAAACCTACACAAAAACCAAGAGCCACACCGCCTAGCCGCACAACTGCGCAAAGCGTTTTCCGGCATTGTGGACGGCAACGTCAAAGATAACGGCATCAAAGCAGTAAAAGAATTTGGCCCCTACGAAATCCACGGCGAAAAAACCATTATGGAACCGCTAGAAAGCCTGCTGCGTTCATTCGTGGCGCAAAAACGCATGAAAATCCCCACGCAGGAATATATCCCCTGTTACAAAATTATCAGCTAGGAATGCTGAACGCATCGCTTAGGGAGCTTCTGGCAGCGCGGGCAATAAACACTGGAGCGCTGCCCCAAGCGCACCTCTATTAAGCCTGCACCGCACACAACACACGGCTCACCACCACGCCCATAGACCTTAAGCTCCTGGGCGAAATAACCTGGTTTACCGTCGCCACCCACAAAATCCCGCAGCGTGGTGCCACCGCGTGTGATCGCGTGCTGCAAAATGCGTTTAATCTCGGCCACCCAGCGCAGGGATTGCGCGCGGGTGAGCGCCCCGGCGGGCATTAGCGGGTTGAGTTTGGCGCTGAACAAGGATTCATTGGCGTAAATATTTCCCACGCCTACCACCACCTTGGCATCCATAATCCAAGGCTTAATGGCCGTGCGCACCTTGTGCGACTGCGCCAATAAATACGCGCCATTAAATTCATCCGACAGCGGCTCAGGGCCTAAATGGGCCAGCAATTTATGTTGCGCCACCGGCAGCGGCGCAGGCTGCCACAACAACGCGCCAAAGCGGCGGGTGTCGTTAAAACGCAGGCAAATGCCATCGCTAAAACACAGGTCAATATGGTCATGCTTACCCGGTGGTGCGCTTGCAGGCACCACGCGCAAATTACCGGACATACCCAGATGCCACAAAATAGTGCCGCCTTTTCCTGCGTCGCACCCATTGCCAAAGTGCAGCAACAAATACTTGCCGCGCCGCTCAATGTTTAACAGCGTCTGGCCGGGCAATTCATCCTGTAAAAACAGCGGCACCGGCCAGCGCAATTGCCCCTGGCGCACAATCAACGCGCTCACACACTTGCCCACACAATGCGGCGCAATGCCCCGGCGGGTGGTTTCAACTTCGGGCAGTTCTGGCATATAAAAAACTCAGGCGAAAAAAAACCCAGCTATAGCTGGGTTTTCGATTAAAAGCAGAATTATTTAATTTTGCCTTCTTTATAAATTACATGCTGACGAACCACGGGATCGTATTTTTTGATCTCCATTTTCTCAGGCATGGTGCGCTTGTTTTTGGTCGTGGTGTAAAAATGACCTGTGCCAGCGCTGGAATTTAAACGAATTTTGTCACGCATGATGTTTTCTCCTCAAACCGCAGCTTAAACGCTAATGCCACGGGCACGGATATCAACCAATACTTGCTCGATACCGTTTTTGTCGATGATACGCATACCTTTAGAAGAAACGCGCAGCTTTACAAAGCGCTTTTCTGATTCCACCCAAAAACGGTGGGTATGCAAGTTTGGCAAAAAACGACGACGAGTGTGATTTTTTGCGTGTGATACGTTGTTACCAGTCATCGGGCCTTTACCCGTAACTTGACATACCTTAGACATTGTCCTGCCCCATATATAAAAAGCACCCCCAACGGAACGCGGGCGGCGACATAAAAAAAATTAGCTAAATGCGCAAATTAACGGCCCAGGCGGATCGAAAAACATCAATTGCCAGGGGGTGGCCGAAAAGAGGCGCGTTTTATACCAGAACAGGGCGTGCATAGCAACGACTTTATCTAGGGGCTTAGTTCTATATGCGTGGAGCCATAGCTATTGCGGCGCACGCTGGGCCTCAGCCGCCAACCAAGCCTCCAAAATAATCCTAGCGGCGATGGAGTCGATGGGGGATTGTTTGTAGTTGCCCTGATGACCCCGCGCCCAGGCCTCTTGTTTGGCCTCCTGGGTGGAGAGCCGTTCATCCGCCAGCGCTACCGGCAAGCCAAAACGGCCATGCAGGCGGTTGGCGAATTTGCGGGCGCGGGTGCTTAATTCGCTTTCGCTGCCGTCCATGTTTAAGGGCAGGCCCACCAGCAGTAATTTAGGTTGCCATTCTTTAAACAACGCGCCAACGGCATCCCAATCGGGGATGCCGTCGCGGGCTTTGAGTGGGGGGAGTTCGCTTGCGGTTTGGGTGATGTGTTGGCCTACGGCTACCCCGATGTTTTTAAGTCCGTAGTCAAACAGCATCACCGAGCCTGTTTTAGAGGTCATCAGCCGTGACCGAGGTGTGGGGAGATGAGGTTTGGGTCTATGCCTAGGTGCTTGGCCGCCGCGCTCCAGCGCAGTTCGATGGGGGTGCGAAAGAGCAGTTTGTAGGAGGCCGGTACGGTGAGCCAGGCGTTGGTGGCCAGCTCATCTTCCAGCTGGCCTGCGCTCCAGCCTGCGCAGCCCAGTGCGAGCATGGCATGGCTTGGCCCTTGGCCCAGGGCGAGTGCGGTGAGTATGTCTTTGGAGCCGGTCACACAGATGCCGTCGGTGACTTTTAGGCTGGAATCCCACTCGCCTTCTTCGTTGTGCAGCACAAACCCGCGCTGGGTGTTCACCGGCCCGCCCGCCAGTACTTGTTCATGGCAAATTATTTCACCTAAGGGCAGTTTTAGCTCTTCGAAAACCTGGCCGATACTTAGCTCCAGCGGGCGGTTTAACACGATGCCCATCGCGCCATCGCGGCTGTGGTCGCAGATGTAGGTAACAGTGTGGGCGAAGTGCGGGTCCTTCAGGCTTGGCGTGGCAATCAGCAGGTGATTGCGCAGGTTATCCCCGAAGGTTGTGGTGGGTTCAAGCGGCATTTAAAACTCCCAGACCGTTTTGAGTCTCAGCGGCAGGCGCCCCCACCAAATAAAATACGTAAATTCTTGATGTTCTATTCTGCCAGCGGCAGCTAAAACGATCAGTTGGTGGACTCAGTTAGTGGATAGTCCGGTAATTTCAAACTTCCAGGTGCGGATAATCTCCAGCTTATCGTTGCCCGCCATCACTTCGCTGGGCACCGCTTTAAACGGTGCGGCCAAATGCACAATTTGCAGCGCGGCCTGGTTTAAAACAGCATGGCTTGCCGATTCAAGAATTTCCACTCGGTCGATGGTGCCATTGGGGTTGATCAGCACCGCCAGGCGCAATTCACCAAACTGCCGGTTGCGCAGCGCCGCTTGGGGGAAATGTTTGTTGCCCACGCGCTCAACCGTTTCATTCCATTGGTTTAAATATTCAGCATCTTTGGAGGCAATGGCCGATACCGCCGTCATGCGGCGGATGCGCGGGCGCATGGCTTCTTGCTGGTTGAGGCGGTCGCGCTTGGCCATCAGGGCGGCTTTTTCGGTGGTTTCCGGCGGCGTTTCTATGTCTTCGGCCTCAAGTGTTTTCTCGGCGGGCTCTGCGGTTGGTTCGTTTTGTGCGGGCAACTGCTGCTGGCTTTCGCCTGAGGTTTTGACTATTTCATCCGGCGAGCTGTTGGCCTCGGTGGTTTTGTGCATTTCGATGGGGGTGGTTTGCTGTATGTTCGGGTCGGCAAACACCGCGTCTTCAGCGGCGGTGAGCTCTTTCGGTGTCTCCGCTGTGCCGCTGGCTTCTTGGTTGCTTTGGGCTAAAAAATCCGCCTGTTTGGGCGCTTCGGTGGCGTGGGTGGCGAGGGTTACGTTCAGCGTCGGCGCCACCTTCGAACCCTGCACAATGGAAAAACCCACGCCCAGCAACACCAGTGCGTGCAGGCCAATGGCTAAAAATAGGGTGAAACTTAAGCGGTCGCCGGTTTCTACTGAGGGGTCGAGGCTGGCCATGAGGCGAGTTAGGTTCCTAAGCGTAGGGTGATGGCATTCATGAGCAGCTCGCCGATATCCGTGGGATACACCTTGTTGATTTCGCGGGCGCAGGTGGGGCTGGTGACGTTGATTTCGGTGAGGTAATCGCCGATCACATCCAAGCCCACAAAGAGTAACCCCTTCGCCTTAAGACTAGGCGCGACCTGCTGCACAATCCAATGATCGCGCTCGCTTAAGAGCACCGGCACGCCCCTGCCGCCTGCGGCTAGGTTGCCACGGGTTTCCCCTTGCGCCGGAATACGCGCCAGGGCATAGGGAACGGCCACGCCGTCCACCACCAAAATGCGTTTATCGCCTTGGGTGATTTCCGGGATGTAGCGCTGGGCCATGATAAATTCCTGGCCGTCCTGGGTGAGGGATTCCAAAATCACGCTCACGTTGGGGTCGTCCGCTTTGGCGCGGAAAATCCGGCTGCCGCCCATACCGTCTAAGGGTTTGTAGATGACATCCTGATGCTGTGCATGAAAGGCGCGCAGGCGGGCTAAGTCCCGGCTGACCAGGTGCGGCGGGCAACACTGAGGGAAGTGGGTGGCAAAGAATTTTTCGTTGCAATCGCGCAGGCTGCGCGGGTCATTCACCACCAATGCGCCTTGCTGCTGCGCCTGCTCAAGAATATAAGTGGCGTAGATGTACTGGTTATCAAACGGCGGGTCTTTGCGCATCAAAATGGCGTTTATATCGCCCAAACGTATCTCGCGCCGTTCGCCTAATTGGTACCACTGGTTGGCATCCTGGCTTACTTGGAGTTGGCGCAGGCTGCCATAAGCGCTACCATTTTCTGCATAAAGGTCCTGCATCTCGGCGTACCACAGCGCAAACCCTTGATGCTGGGCTGCTAATAATAAAGCCAGCGTGGTGTCCTTGTAGACGGTAATCCCCGCGATGGGGTCCATCACGACGGCGAGTGTTTTAGGCTGTGACATGAGAGTTCCTCGAAATTACCTGTGTATGGCTAACCTGAGCGGGTTAAACCTGAAGCGCCGTGTGCGCACTGGGTGCCTAAACGCGAAAAAAGGCTGCCGCCCATTGGCGGAATAGCTAAAGTTGGTCGATTATAAAAGGTATTGTTTGAGCGCACCTGCTATAGCGGTAAAGAATGAGCGGTTTTATCCGTGCTGAGCTATGTTTCACAGGCTGCACCGATAAAATTTGCATATACACCTAGTGCAAACCTGTTAAACAGTAGTGCAAACTTAGTTAAGCAGTGCTGCAAAGAGAGTTAAGCAGTGCTGCAAAGAGAGTTAAGCCGTACTGTAAAGCGAATCAGTTGCAATAAAAAAGGCGGTAAACACCGTAGATTGGGGCATTCCTCTTGGTATTCAAATACTTATGGAAACCACTTCGCAACTATGTTAAAAGTGCAAGCCCGCCAAAAGGTTATATAGATAGCCTTTCTATGGCGATAATTTATTAAAAACCCCTGGTATAGAGTCTGTCTATGGACGTGAATCTAGAACATCTCAAGGTGATGGTAATCGACGATAGTAAAACGATCCGTCGCACCGCTGAGACGCTACTGAAAAAAGTTGGCTGTACCGTTGTCACGGCAACGGACGGCTTTGATGCGTTGGCAAAAATTGCTGACACCCGCCCGGATATTATTTTTGTGGACATCATGATGCCGCGCTTGGACGGTTATCAAACCTGTGCATTGATCAAAAATAACAGCGAATTTAAATCCACCCCGGTCATTATGCTATCGAGTAAAGATGGCTTGTTTGATAAAGCCAAGGGGCGCATTGTCGGCTCGGATCAATACCTGACGAAACCTTTTAGCAAAGGCGAGTTGCTCGGTGCGATCGAAGCCCACGTTAAAACCACAAGCCCAAGCTGATAAGGATTAGGAGGTAACATGGCTCGCGTCTTGATAGTTGATGATTCACCCACCGAAACCTACAAACTCACCAGCATGTTGGAAAAACACGGACATCAGGTGCTCACCGCCGGCAATGGCGCCGAAGGGGTGGCCCTGTGCAAGGCGCAACTGCCCGACGTGGTGCTGATGGATGTGGTGATGCCCGGCTTAAATGGCTTTCAGGCGACGAGGCAGCTAAATAAAGCGGCTGAAACCAACAAAATACCGGTGATTATTGTCACCACCAAAGATCAAGAAACCGATCGCGTGTGGGGTATGCGCCAAGGTGCCAAGGCGTATCTCACCAAACCCATAGAAGAAAAAGAGCTGATCAGTGTGATCGCCCACGTTAGCAACTAGGCTACCTATGACCGACGCCTCTGCATTTAATGCATTAAACAGTCTTGTCTCGCTCTCCAAAAAACATGCGGTGGGGTTGCCCGCGCAGGTGGACACCACGCCGCGCTGGAGTGGCATTGGTTTTTCCCTGTTGGGGCGCAAGTTTATTGCGCCCATGCGGCAAATAGCCGAATTGTTAGAAGTGCCCGCAAGTATTACGCGCCTGCCCGGCGTTCACCCTTGGGTGGTGGGGCTTTCTAATGTGCGGGGGCGTTTGTTACCGCTGTTTGATATGGCGTATTTTTTTGGTGGCAAGTCTTTAGGGCACCGCAAGCAACAGCGGGTATTAGTGATTGAAACCGAGGCCTATTTCAGCGGTTTAATTGTGGATCAGGCCTTTGGGATGCAGCACTTCACGGCGGATAAATTTAATGAATCGGTGGAGGCCGTACCTGAGGCTTTGGCTTCTTGTGTGCGAGGTTCTTATACCGATCCATCGGGGATTTCCTGGGCGGTTTTTGATATGGGAACCCTAGTGAAAGACCCGCGTTTTACCAATGCTTCTTTAATTTAAATGCCCGTATTTAAAATCTAAAAAATCAATACTCACGACATAAAAACACAACATCGAAGTGGCGCGTCCAGCGCACACTTTACGAACAATAAAAGACTGAATGCCAACACACATCGGCAATTCAGGCGGTGTAACTAGCGGAGCAATCTATGAAAATTGAATCTGGCAGCTTGGTATCGCGGTTTAAAGATAATCCAGCTTTATCAATTTTAATCGTCTTATTAGGCTGTTTTGGTGTTCTGATTGCGGTGATGATTTATATATTCCTGCGCGATGCCAGACAAGATGCCGAACATGAGCGGCACGTAGCGGAGCTGCGCGCTTACTCCTACCGGTTAACGGCCCTCTCGCGGGATGCCACTGGCGGCAACAAGGCGGAATTTAAAACCCTGCGCCAGGTGATTTCCGATATGGATAAAACCTGGAAGACCTTACAGGGCGCCAACAACGAAACCAAAGTGCAAATGGCCGACGAATTGGCCGCCTATGACAGCGTTTGGAGCCGCACCAAACAGGCATCTGAGGTGATTACCAACAACGAAGACTCCATCATCTTGATGCACGATGTGGCCAAAACCCTGAATGAAGCGCTGCCAGAACTGCAAGCGGAACACGACAGCATCGTGGAGTTGTTATTAGAAAACAAAGCCTCGTCTGAACAGATTTCCGTGGCCCAGCGCCAGTCTTGGTTTGCTGAGCGCATTGGCCGTAACGTTGACCGCATGTTGCGCGGTGGCCTTGATGCCGATAAAGCCGCCGATGAATTTAAGTTAGACGCCAGCCGTTTCGGTAAGGTGTTGGACGCAATGAAAAGCGGTGATGTGGGCATGGGTATTGCCAAAATCAGCAACCCACAAGCGGTGGAAAGCCTAGACCGCATCTCCAAACTGTTCGCTTTCGTGAGCGGCTCCATTAAAGACATCTACGAAAAATCCCCCGACCTTTTCAGCGCCCGCCAGTCCACCAACGCCATTTTGGATGGCAGCCCGCTGTTGCAACAGCGCTTGACGGAGCTGTCGGACCAGATCAAAAGCCTGCCCTCCAAGCGTAAAGTGAATAACACCTCTATCCTTGTGGCGGTGGGTTCGGCGTTTGTGTTGCTGGTGATGATTGGCGTGTTGCTTAACAACGCCACCAACCGCCGCTTGAAAATCACCGGGGAAGCCAACGAGCGTAACCAGAACGCCATCTTGCGCTTGCTGGATGAGCTGGCCGATTTGGCCGACGGTGACTTAACCGCCACCGCCACGGTAACAGAAGACTTCACCGGCGCCATCGCCGACTCCATCAACTACACCATCGACCAGTTGCGGGTGTTGGTGTCGCGCATTAACGACACCTCGGCCAACGTATCACAGGCATCGGAAGAAACCCGTCAAACCGCGCTGCATCTGGCGCGCGCCTCTGAGCACCAGGCGCAGGAAATCGCAGGCGCTTCGGCTGCGGTGAACGAAATGGCGGTGACGATTGACCAGGTATCTGCCAACGCTGCGGAATCCGCCCGAGTGGCAGAGCGCGCGGTATCCATCGCCTTCAACGGCGCCAAAGTGGTGCAGAACACTATCCACGGTATGGATACCATCCGCGAGCAGATTCAAGACACCGCTAAACGAATTAAACGCCTAGGTGAGTCATCCCAGGAGATCGGCGACATTGTAAGCTTGATCAACGACATTGCCGACCAAACCAACATTCTGGCCTTAAACGCCGCCATTCAGGCGTCGATGGCGGGGGATGCCGGGCGCGGCTTTGCCGTGGTTGCGGACGAAGTACAGCGCTTGGCGGAACGCTCCGCTACGGCCACCAAACAGATTGAAGCCCTGGTGAAAACCATTCAAAACGACACCACCGCTGCGGTGAACTCGATGGAGCAAACCACCGCCGAGGTAGTGCGCGGTGCGCGCCTGGCACAGGATGCGGGTGTGGCCCTGGAGGAGATCGAAGCGGTATCGGCAAACCTCGCCGAGCTGATCCAAAACATCTCCAACGCAGCGCGTCAGCAGTCCACCTCAGCGGGCCACATTTCCAACACCATGAACGTGATTCAAGAGTTCACCTCACAAACCTCCGCAGGTACCAGTGCCACCGCCACGGCGATTGGCCGCTTGGCGCACATGGCCATCGAGCTGCACGAGTCGGTAGCGGGCTTTAAATTACCCGAAGAAATGAACGCCGCTGCGAACAAACGGCCCCGCGTGGCCCCGGTTGCAGCCCCCGTTATAGCTGCCGCAGCAGCACATACGGCGGAAGAAACTGAAGGTGACTTTGAGTTTTCATTGGATGAGGACGTATTTGCAGACGGCGACGATGGCGTGAATCCTTTCGCCACCGACGACGCCCGTAAAGCATAAGGCGGCTTGCTTCGGCGCTTATGATCTGGTCTTTGCAGGCAGTACCGGATATTTCTGACCAGGAGTTTGCCCTTTGGAGCAAGCTACTGGAAGAGCGTGCCGGGATTTACCTTTCGGCCCAGCAGCGCACGTTCTTGCAGACTCAAGTGGTGATGCGTATGCGTGAATTGGGCCTTGCGGACTTTTCCAGTTATTACCAGCTCATCGTGGATGGGGTTGCGGGCATGGTGGAGTGGTCGCGCTTGATTGACCGTTTGGTCGTCAAAGAAACGAGTTTTTTTCGCCACATGCCCTCCTATGATTTTGTCGCCAGCCATTTGAGCCAGCAGTTGGCGAGTGCGTCGCAGCAGCACTATGAAGTGTGGAGTGTGGGCTGTTCCACCGGGGAGGAACCTTACTCCTTGGCTATGATCTTGGCGGAGGGGTTTGGCCTTGCGCACCGCGAGCCGCTGTTCGGCATTACCGCCACCGACATCAGCCGCGCCGCCTTGTCGCTGGCTAAAAACGCGGTGTATACCGGGCGGAAACTGGATTTTATCGCGCCGCCCCTGCGTGAAAAGTACCTAACAGCGGTGGAAGATGGGCGCTTTCAAATCATCCGTCCACTGCGCGAGCGCATCTGTTTTAACCAGGCTAATCTGTTGGATATCAACGAGATGCCTGCGGTACAGGTGGACTTAATTTACTGCCAAAACCTGTTGATTTATTTTCGTCGCTGGCTGCGCGAAAAAATCCTCAACGCGTTTGTGCAGCGGCTTAAACCGGGCGGTGCGTTGGTCATCGGGTTAGGCGAGGTGCTGGATTGGTCTCATCCATCCATGCAGCGCGCCTCCTTCGATGCAGCACAAGCTTATATACACAAATAAAAACGGGACTCCACCGATGGGAGAACAACGCAACTACGCAGCCCTTGACTGGGTCGTAGGTGAAATAGGCGAAACCCTCAAAGAGGCGCGCCAAGCGCTCGAAGCCTTCGTGGAAGATCCGCGTGATATTTCGCGTCTGCGTTTTTGCCTAACCCATATTCACCAGGTGTTGGGTTCGCTGCAAATGATCGAGTTTCATGGCGCGGCGCTGATTGCCGAGGAAGTGGAGCTGCTGGCGCAATCGCTGATTCAAAACTCCGTCACCCATGTACACGAAGCGCAAGAAGTCTTGATGCGCGCTTTGCTGCAATTGCCTATTTACTTAGAACACGTCCAGCGCTTTAAAGATGACCACCCCGGCGTGTTGATGCCGATGCTCAATGATATTCGAGCGGTGCGCAAGCAGCCTTTTTTAAGCGAATCCGGCCTGTTTACCCCGGATTTAAGCCGGGTTCATCACATCCTAGATGACCGCCACCCGGTATTGCAGGACCGCGCCAAACTGATTCAAGCGCTGAAAAAACTGCGCGAAATGTACCAATACGCCGCCGCCAGCCTGCTTAAAGACATCAAAATCAATGAAAACCTAGAGTACATCGACAAGGTGTGCTCACGGGTGGAATTAATGAGCCGGGGCACCCGTGCCTTTGCCCTGTGGCAGGCCGCCTGTGGTGTGGTGGAGAATTTACGCTCGGACGAAATTGAACTCTCCGCCGCCGTGCGCAGCCTGTTGCGCCGCCTGGCGCGGGAGCTAAAAGTATTGGCAGAAAACGCCCCCGCCGCCTTTGACGCCCCGGTGGACGAAACCCTGTTGCGCAACCTGCTGTACTACACCGCACGCGCCGAGCGCATGGGGCCACGCGGCCAGGCTTTGCGGCAAAAATACCAGCTGGATAAAGCCTTAAAAGACGGTGCCGAAACGGGCCGCCACTTCCACAAAACCATGATCAGCGCGCCGGACCCCGAGGCGATTCGCAGCGTCATTGCAGCACTGCAAGAAGAACTTAACACCGTCAAACACATTCTGGGCATGGCGTTATCCGGCCAGGCGGGTGTGGCGGATATGGAAGAAATACTGCCGATTATGAAGCGCCTGGCGGACACGCTGGCCGTGCTTGCCATACCGGAATTGCGCAAATTCGCCCAGGATCAATACGACCAACTGGCGCACAGTTGCCGCACCGGCAGCATAGATTCTGAACAGTTAACCCACCTTGCCGGGCGTATTGTTGAAATTGAACACCGCCTGGATGCCATCAGCAAAAGCGCAGGCAAACGGGATTTGACCAACATCGACGGGCGCCAAATTGAGGTGGACAGCGCCAAAGAAACCGTGATCCGCGAAAGCCGTTTGGGGCTTGAGCAGTGCAAAGAAGCCATTGTTGAATTTTACAGCTCCAAGTGGGACCGCAATTACCTAAACGCGGCGCCGGAGTTGCTGGCGAATATCCGGGGCGGTTTAGGCATGATTGGTGAAGGCCGCGCCGCTGCGGCGTTGGAGGCCTGTAGCCGCTTCATCCAAGAGAAATTTTTAAGCGCCGATTACATCCCGGATGCCGTCTCCCTTTCAGCCTTGGCCAATGCAGTTGAAGGCGTTGACTACTACCTGGAGCGTATCCTCGAACAAACCGTAGCCAGTGATGTAACGCGCTTTTTGGTGTTATCAGAAGAGAGTTTGCGGCAGCTGAATTTCCCGGCCAAAGGCCGTGAACAGCCCGAAGCGGCTACTGCCACTGAACCCTTGGTAAGCCCCGGCCCCTCGCCGTATAAACACCTCACCGCCGCCAACCCGGCCACGCCGCAATTGCTGAGTGATGCACCTGTTGACGCGCTCGAACCTGAAGTGCTCGAACCTGAAGTGGCAGGGCAACAACCAGAGCCACAAGCAACGCAGGAAGCCACGCCCGTTGTGGATTCTCATACGGAAGCAGCCGCTGCGGAACACCCTGAGCTTGCTCCAGAAGCAACTGAAGCCGTTAGCGCATCTGAAGCCCTTAGCGCCGCTGAAGCCCTTAGCGCCGCTGAAGCCCTTAGCACTGCGGAAGCCCTCAGCACCACAGAAGCTCAAAGCGATGAGATAGTTGAAGCCTCTAACCAGCAAGACCCAGAACCCAAAGAAGAACAAAACGAAGAACAAAACGAAGACCCCGAAGAAAACAACCTCATAGATGAAGAAATCATCGAGGTATTTATTGAAGAAGCGGGCGAAGTACTGGCCACGCTGGATGAATATTTCCCCCTTTGGTCAGCGGATTTGAGCAACACCGAGTTGCTCACGGTGGTGCGCCGGGCTTTTCACACCCTGAAAGGTTCAGGCCGTATGGTGGGCGCCCAGGACGTAGGCGAGCTGGCCTGGGCGGTGGAGAACATGCTCAACCGCGTACTGGATCGCAGCATTGAAACACAGGATGTACACCTGGACTACATTCGCCGGGTGATGGGCTTTATGCCCGCGTTGGTGGATGTATTTGCCAGCGGCAAACGCAACCCGAATACTGCACTGCATCAAGAGCTTATACAGCTTGGCCAAGCCTTAGCGCGGGGCGAGCTGCCGCAGCTGGTGGCCGCTGAACCTGAAGACCTGTACGAAGCTAGCTCAGACGCGAGCACAGAAGCCAGCGCAGAAGACAGCAGCGAGAGCGATGAAGAGCAAATCATCCTGTTTGATTTGTTCGCCTCAGAAGCCGTAACACACCTGGCGGTGGTGGATGGGTTTATCGCCCAGATGCAAGACTTAGCCCCACTGTTCACGCCGCCTGCCGACAACCTTCAACGCGCACTGCACACCCTAAAAGGCAGTGCCCACATGGCCAACGTGGGGCCGGTGGCAACGATTGCCACGCCCTTGGAGTCGTTCACCAAAGAGCTGCGTTCTTATCAGGTCAACCTCAACGCCGACATATTGCAGCTGTTAATAGACGCCTCCGCCTACATACATGGCGTGGTTGAAGACATTCATGAGCGCCGAACGCCCAGCATTCCACAAACCGAGCAGTTCATCGCACGGGTGCATGAGCTGAAAGAGCGGCACTTAGATCACCTGATTCGCATGAAAGAACAGGTCTCCCCAGACGGCCACAAACAAGTGGATCCGCGCCTGCTGTCTATTTTCATGGCTGAAGATATGCGCCTGCTATTGGATGCAGACCAAATTCTGAAGCGCTGGCAGTACGACCCGGAAGAAGACCAAACCATCCGCGATTTAGTGCAGGAGTTAAACCGCCTGCAAGCCGGTGCCGCCGAAGCGAACTTACCTGCTATGGCGCAGTTCAGCGGCCAGTTGTCGCTGCTGCATGAGCTGGCCCTGGTGGCCTTGCCCCAGGCCACAGAGGCGTATCTTGAACAGCTGGTGCCCGCCCATGAAATCCTTTTGGATATGGTGGATGCGGTGGCGGCGGGGCAAAACCTGCCCGAGGTTCCAGCGTCTTTAAAAGAATCCCTAGACGCACTCAACCACCAATTGCGCGCTATTTTGGCTGCGCAGCACATGGGTTCAGACGAAGAGCCGACAGAAGCATTAGCAACCACGGCGGAATGTGACGAAACCGAGGGCGAGACCCAAGACGAAGAAGAAAGCGCGCTGCTTGAAAACACGGAATTAGCCAGCGATGCGTTCGACCAGAGCCAATTCAGCTTCGATCACCAGAATTTAGCCTTCTCAGAACAAGAACAAGAACAAGAACAAGAACAGGAACACGAGCACGACGAGCACGAGGAATTTGACATCCCCAGCCTGGATGAACTGGAAGCTGCCGTGGCGGCCCAGGAAGCAGAGGCTGAGCCTGTGGAGCTGGAAGCGTTAGGCGAGGAGCAAGAGAAAGAACAAGAAGAAGAACAAGAAGAAAGCGCACAAGAACTTGAAGAAGAAACAGCAGCGCTAGAAGCCGAGATGTACGCGCTCGATGAAGATGAAGACGCTGAACCGTTACTGGGCGATTTAGACCTAGACCTCGCCACCTCCATCGACAGCAACCTAAGCGCCGACGATACCTTCGCACTGCTAGAAAACGAACCTGACGACCTGTTGCCCAGCCTGAGCGAAACCTTTGCCACCGACGAGGAGGGCAGTGGTGTTGTGGTGCCTTTATTGGATGAGGCACTGGATGAACTGGAATTAAGCGCCGAAAATACACCCATCAGCGCCCTGGACGACTACGACCCGATCCCGGTCATCACCGACGCCCTAGACGAGGAACCCGCAGCGCTTGATAGCCTTGAGCTTGCCGACGAACAGGCCGTATTCGCAGAGGAAGAAGACAGCGTGGGTCTGGGTGATTTTGACCTGGGTGATGACGCCTTAGCGGATTTGCTCACACACACCGAAGACACCGCCAAGCCAACTCCAGCGGCGCCAGCGCCGAGCACCACCTCATTTATCCCGCAATCCAGCGCGCCCCGCCTAGAGGCAGTAGAAGACGACTTCGACCCGGAGATTTTAGAAATCTTCCTCGAAGAAGCCGACGAGTTGATGGAAGAGCTGGACGAATCCATCCACACCTGGGAGTCCGATTGGGACAGCCTGGAAGCGCCGGATGTCATGAAGCGCGCTCTGCACACCCTCAAAGGCGGTGCGCGGTTGGCATCGCAAATT
The DNA here is from genome assembly GCA_041179125.1 of Pseudomonadota bacterium. Taxonomy (GTDB): domain Bacteria; phylum Pseudomonadota; class Gammaproteobacteria; order Pseudomonadales; family Cellvibrionaceae; genus CAMCXE01. The sequence continues at coordinate 16,375 of JBEGTZ010000243.1, forward strand.
CAGTTGGGCGAGCTTACCCATAATTACGAAAGTTATTTGATCAGCGTGGGCGGCCCGCGCGGCGACGTGAATTTCTTCGCCGCCATCCTGGCCTACCAAGATCAAATGCTCAAATCGATCCGCAAATCGCGCCAATTAATGGATGGCGCGCCTGCGGAGCACGACGCAGAAGCGCTGGAAGAAGCCAGCACGCCCATCGTGTCAACCGCCCTGGCCAGCCCCGTGCCGTTCCTCAGCAGCAAAAACACCGTATCACTGGTTGAGGTGGACACCAAAGAAGTGGCGGAAGCCTTCGCAAGCCCTGTCATCACCAACCTGCCAGACTTCGTAGCCCGTTCCAAAAGCGGCTCCCAAGAAGTGGTCAAAGTCTCCTCAGACCTGCTGGAAGAGCTGGTCAACCTGGCCGGGGAAACCTCCATCAGCCGTGGCCGTATCGAGCAGCAAATCAAAGGCTTCGGCACCGCCATCAACGAAATCGACGGCACCCTGCGCCGCTTACAAGAGCAGCTGCGCCGCCTGGACATCGAAACCGAAGCACAAATCCTCTTCCGCCAAGAGCAGCTGGCGGAGAACGAAGCCTTCGACCCCTTGGAAATGGACCGCTACTCACAACTGCAACAACTCTCGCGCTCCTTAACCGAATCCGCCTCGGACTTGGTGGACTTAAAACGCACACTGAGCGAAAAAGTCAAAGACACCGAAGCCATTTTGCTGCAACAGTCGCGCATCAACTCCTCCTTGCAAGAAGGCCTTATGCGCTCGCGCATGGTGCCCTTCTCCCGCCTGGTGCCGCGCCTGCGCCGCATCGTGCGCCAAGTGGCGGGCGAGTTAGGCAAGCATGTGAGCTTTGAGCTGGATAACGTCGAAGGTGAAATGGACCGCTCCGTACTTGAGCGCATGGTGGCACCGCTTGAACACATGCTGCGCAACGCGGTGGACCACGGCATCGAGCCGCCCGCCGAGCGTTTAGCCCAAGGCAAACCCGAATTTGGCCGCATTCTGCTGTCACTGGCCCGCGAAGGCAGCGATATTTTGCTGCGCCTGGCCGATGATGGCCGGGGCATCAGCCTGGATAAAGTGCGTAAAAAAGCCATCGAACGCGGTTTGATGGCCGAACACTCACAGCTCTCCGACCACGAAGTCATGCAGTTCATTCTGCAAGCGGGCTTCAGCACCGCCGAAAGCGTGACGCAAATTTCTGGCCGTGGCGTGGGTATGGACGTAGTGGCCGCTGAGATCAAACAGCTCGGTGGCTCCATGACCATTGAGTCGCGCAGCGGCATCGGCTCGCAATTTACCGTGCGCCTGCCCTTCACCGTATCGGTCAACCGCGCATTAATGGTAACGATCGGCAAAGACACCTACGCCATCCCGTTAAACGCCATCGAAGGCATTGTGCGGGTCAGCCCGTTCGAGCTGGAACACTACTACCAGCAGCCCGATGCACGCTTTGAATACGCCGACGAAAACTACCAGGTGCGCTACTTAGGCGCCATGTTGTACGAAGGCACCTCCGCCAAACTGGAGGGCCAACTGCTGCCATTGCCGGTGATTTTAGTGCGCTCCGCTCAACACACGATGGCGCTGCAAGTGGACAGCCTGCAAGGCAGCCGGGAGATCGTGGTAAAAAGCCTGGGCAAACAGTTTGCTGCGGTGCAGGGGCTTTCCGGTGCTACGGTGATGGGCGACGGCAGCGTGGTGGTAATTTTGGATGTACACGCCCTGGTGCGCAAAGCCGTGGCCTTCGTGGACGCACTGCCCCTCACACACGAGCGCACCAAAGCCCTAAACGCCCCACGGGTACAAAAAACCGTGATGGTGGTGGATGACTCCGTAACTGTGCGCAAAGTAACCACCCGCTTTTTGGAGCGCGAAGGCTACCTTGTGATTACCGCCAAAGACGGCGTGGACGCGCTGAAAATCCTGCAAGACCACACCCCGGATTTAATGCTGCTGGACATCGAAATGCCCCGTATGGACGGCTTTGAAGTGGCGAAAAACATCCGCACCACCGCCCGTTGGAAGCACATCCCCATCATCATGATCACCTCCCGAACCGGCGACAAACACCGGGAGCACGCCCTCAGCATCGGCGTAAACGAGTACCTCGGCAAACCCTATCAGGAGGACATACTGGCCGGAATTGTAGGCCGGATCCTCGGTGACAAAGGCGCTTAAGCCATGAGTGCCGTCACCACTAGCCCAAATCGGAGGCGCCAAAATAGGAGGGATCAAAACCTGTGCCCCCTGTTTTCCCCTTCCTGTGACTCATCCTGTGAACAAGGCCGTGGCCGTGTTCAACGGGCATTGTTCCGGCTGCTGCTGGCACGGGTTCCAACAGGGGTTTTAGGGTGAAAACCACAGGCTTGGCGGTAGGATTATTGGCCGATTCCAAGTCGCAATTAGTGGATTTACACCGTTTGCTCAGCACACTGCCCCACACCCTGGTGGCTAGCGAAGTGTACACAGGCCAACCGCTGGCCAACCTGCCCCAGGCGGATGTATGGCTCGTGCAGTTAAATATGGACGACCCAGCGGCACAAACGCTGCTGGATGCAATGGATGACGCCAACCTGCCGGTCATAGTGGCCGATGAAGACGAAGCCGTCACCGACGTATCCGACCCCAGCCAATGGCCTGAAGTGCGCCGCAAAGAACGCGTGCGCAGGCTGCAAAGCAAACTCGACCTATGGATCGACCACCAGCCCCAACGCGCCAAACGCGCCACCACCGTGTGGGTGCTGGCCGCATCCACCGGCGGGCCGGAGGCCGTGGGCAATTTTTTAGACGCCCTGGTCAACCCACCGGAACAACTGGCCCTTATCTACGCCCAACACATAAGCCCCAGCGGGCATAAATCCCTGGTGCAAATGCTGCGGCAGCGCACCGCCTTAAAAGTCTGCGGCACCCACCAAAATCAAGCCATTGAAGCGGGCTGCCTGTATGTCGTCTCACCCAACCAAGCCCTAGACATAGTCGCCCCAGGGCGCATTACCCCCAAACAACACCCGTGGAATAGCCGCTTTACGCCGTCAATCAACCAAGTGATTGCCAAAGTAGCCCGCGTGTATGGCGCCCAGGGCGGCGCCGTAATGTTCACCGGCATGGGCGAAGACGGCGCCAAAGGCTGCCAACTGTTACACCATCTGGGCGGCCAAGTCTGGATCCAAACCCCCGCCAGCAGCGCCATCGACTCCATGCCGCGCAGCGTTGAACGCTTAGGCTGTACGCGCTTTGCCGGCAACCCACAAGAATTAGCCCAAGCGCTCCAGCGCCGGTTATGCCGCCGCAGCGTAACGCCCCAGCCCTAAACAGCCCCTAAAAACCAACCTTTTTGAGGTTTTTACAACAGGAACAACCTATGAGTGACGCACCATCCGCCCCCGAATCCAACAGCATCACCTGCATGATGTTGCCCATCCAAGCGCGCACCCTGCTCGTACCCCTAGCAAACATCGCCGAAATGGCCGCCGTGGCACCAATCTTCCCCGATAACTCAGGCCCCAACTGGTTCCTCGGCTACTACAACTGGCGCAACCAGCGCGTACCCCTGGTGAGTTTTGAGCGTTTAGTCACCGGCCAAGGCGGCGGAATTAACCCCAACGGCCGCATCGCCGTGTTTAACAACACCGGCGTACACGGCGACGTAAATTTTATAGCCATCCCCACCCAAGGCATCCCGCGCCAAGTCAGTTTGGGCGTGGAAGACATCCAACGCCTAGAACAAATGACCTCCACCCGGTTTGAAATGATGTACGTGCGCGTCGGCACCGAAGAAATGACCATCCCGGACATCACCGCCATTGAAAAGGCTTATTGCAGTTATCGGAAGATTTGACCCTAAAACCTCAGTTGAACTGAGGTTTTAGGTTAATTGAGTGGAGTCGTGAGTTTCCCAAAATACACGCTCATCACCTTCGGTTTCAAACTTAGGTAATTTCTTAATTTTGGTCATAAAAAGCTTTCTCTTTTCGGTGCATATCGCGAGCTGAAATCACTCGAATCAAGGTTTCGTTTTTGCGCAAGGTAATGGCACTGCGCGAAGAGACGTCACATTAGCCTGTTACCTTCTCGATTATCCTAAAAACCTCAGTTGAACTCGTAGCGAGAACGACTAAGACGCCGAATTTGCAGTGTTTTTTGCTGAATTTTGGTGAAAGCAGTAGTCACTCTACGGTGAGCCAAAATTCAGCAAAAAACGCTGCAAATTCAAGTGTTAGGCGTTCGCAGTAGAGTTCAACTGAGGTTTTTAGGATTATGCTGGGCGTACAAATAGAAAAGCCCGCTTGCGCGGGCTTTTGGGTACAGATAATTAAATCTTTATTGTAGTAACGGATCTCACCCCGGAAAACTACCCCCGAAGAATTGCACACAAATCAGAAGGATGCAAACCGCATGACCTCAAAACACACAATCGCATACGATTTAGGCTTGGATATTGGTATTGCATCAGTGGGCTGGTGTGTACTAGGCGAACACCAAATCATCGACCTGGGCGTGCGCGCTTTCGACAAAGCGGAAACCGAAAAAGGCGATTCCCTCAACACCGCCCGCCGCAGCGCGCGTTTATTGCGCCGCAGGCTGCGCAGGAGAGCCTGGCGGCTGCTGAAACTGGCACGCCTGTTTAAGCGCGAAGGCTTAATTGCCGACAGCCAGTTTTTTACGCTCCCCATTGCCAAACCCAGCTCTAAAAAAGACATCACCCTGCCTATTAACCTCTGGACGCTGCGGGTAGCGGCGCTGGATCGCCTGCTTAATGGTGAAGAATGGGCGCGGGTGATTTACCACCTTTGCAAACACCGTGGCTTTTGGTTTGCACGCAAAGCCGAGGCCGAAGGCTCCGAGGGTGGCAAGGTTAAACAAGGCTTGGACCGCACCCGCAAACTCATGCAAGAACACGGCTACCGCACCGCCGCTGAAATGATGCTGGCGCAATTCCCGGATAACCAACGCAACAAACGCGGCGATTACAGCCAATCCCTGGGGCGCGAATTACTCGCCGATGAACTCAGCCAGCTGTTTCAACACCAGCGCGAACTGGGCAACCCGCACACCAGCGAGCGCTTCGAACAGCTGATTTTGCACCCGGAAACCGGCTTGTTCTGGCAGCAAAAACCCGCCCTTTCCGGCGAGGCCATGCTCAAACTCATCGGCAAATGCACGTTCGAAAAGCAAGAATACCGCGCCGCCAAACACAGCTGGTCCGCCGAGCGTTTTGTGTGGCTCACCAAGCTCAACAACCTGCGTGTTAGTCTCAACGGTGACAGCCGCAGCCTCAATGCCGACGAACGCGCCGCCGTTATCAACCTGCCCTACGAAAAAGCCACACTCAAATACAAGCAACTGAAAGAACACTTAGTGAAATCGGGTTTTGGTTATTGGAGTGACGCCGTGCGCTTTGCCGGCTTAAATTACCGAGAGGGTAAAGACCCGGAAGATACCAAACTCATGGAGCTAACCGGCTGGCATGAGTTGCGCAAAACCTTAGAAAAAGCCGAGCTAAAAGCCGCATGGCAAAATATTTCGCAGCAACCTATCCTCCTGGACGACATAGGCTCCGTGCTGAGCATTTACAAAACCGACGACGAAATCCGCACGCAACTCACCCAGCTAGGGCTGGAGAAAGCCGTAGTTGAAGCCCTCCTCAGTGTGCGTTCCAGCGACTTTATTCGTATCTCCCTGAAAGCCCTAAACGGCATTCTGCCCGGCATGGAACAAGGCCTACGTTACGATGAAGCCTGCGAAAAAGCGGGCTACCATCACAGTGTTGTAACCGAAACCAACGCCAGCCAATACCTACCAGCACTAGACGAAGACGCCCCCAACAACCCCGTCGTCAAACGCGCCCTCAACCAAACCCGCAAAGTCGTAAACGCCCTTATCCGCCAATACGGCGCGCCCAACCGCGTCCACATTGAAATGGCACGGGACTTATCGCGCCCGCTGGATGAACGCTACAAAGTCGAAAAAGCCCAAAGTGAATTTGCCGAACGCAACGAAAAAGACCGCACGCGCTTCGCCGAAGCCTTTGGCCGCCGCCCCAACGGGCGCGACTTTGAAAAATGGCAGCTGTACCACGAGCAAGACAGCAAATGCGCCTACAGCCTCGCCCCCATAGACTTAAACCGCTTGATGGACGACACCGGTTACGCCGAAGTGGACCACGCCTTGCCCTACTCGCGCAGTTTTGATGACAGCAAAAACAACAAAGTCCTGGTGCTCACCCGCGAAAACCGCCAAAAAGGCAACCGCACGCCGTTTGAATACTTAGGCGGCAGCGATGACAGCGAGCGCTGGCAGAAATATCAAGCCTTTGTTAGTAGCAACAAAAAATACCGCCAAGCCAAACGCGACCGCCTGCTGCGCCGCCACTTCAGCAAAGACGAAGCCAGTGAGTTCAAAGAGCGCAACCTCAACGACACCCGCTACGCCTGCAAATATTTCAAAAACTTTGTCGAACGCCACTTAAAACTCGCAAGCAGCTCCAAACGCTGTGTAGTAGTGAGTGGCCAGCTCACCAGCTTTTTGCGCGCCCGCTGGGGCCTGGCCAAACTGCGCGCAGGCAGCGACCGCCACCACGCCATAGATGCCGCCGTAGTGGCCGCGTGCAGCCACGGCATGGTGAAACGCCTGTCCGACTATTCCCGCCGCAAAGAGTTGAAGGAAGTCAAAACCGGCCTGGTGGATGTAGAAACCGGCGAAGAGATCAACCCCGCCATGCTCGACCAGCTAGAAGCCCACTTCCCCCGCCCCTGGCCGCATTTTGAATATGAACTGGCCCTGCGCGCAGGCCTGGATCGCAGCACCGGCAAAGTCACCGCTGATTGGAACCACGAGGAATACACCAAACACCTAGCGGCGCTGGGCTACAGCGAAGAAATGCTCGCCGCCGCCAGGCCCTTGTTTGTCTCCCGCGCACCTAAACGGCTTAACGGCGGGGCCGCCCACAAAGACACCATCTACGCCGCCCGCCCCACCGAGGAACTACCCAACCGCGTCACCCAAAAAGTCGCGCTTAGCTCACTCAAGCTCAGCGACCTAGACCCAGAAACCGGCACCCTCACCGAGCCCCACCGCAATGAAGCGCTGTATGAAGCCCTGCGTGAACGCCTAGAAGCCTTTGGCGGCAAAGCGGATAAAGCCTTTGCCGAACCCTTCTACAAACCCACCCGCGACGGCAGCCCTGGCCCACTGGTGCGCACCGTCACAAAGGTGATCGACAGCCTATCGGGCATTCAACTGCGCGGTGGGGTGGCCAAAAATGACAGTATGATTCGCGTGGATGTGTTTCAAAAAGCGGGTAAATATCATCTGGTGCTGCTGTATGTGCAGCATCGGGTGGCGAAGGAGTTGCCTAATCGGGCGATTGTGGCGGCCAAAAATGAAGACGAATGGACACTGATTGATGACACGTTTAGCTTTTGTTTTTCGCTTTATCCGAATGATTTAGTACGCGTTACCCTCAAGGGAAAGCCGATTATTGATGGTTATTACGCCGGCTGTGACAGAGCAACAGGTGCAATCAATTTATGGTCTCAAGACAGAAACCAAGCGGTAGGTAAAGACGGTTTAATTCGTGGAGTTGGCGTAAAAACCGCACTCAAAGTAGAACGTTTTAATGTCGATGTCCTCGGCAATATCTACCCCGCCAAACCCGAGGTGCGCCGTGGCCTGGCGTAGTGTGCTGATCAGCCAACCGGCGCGCCTATCCCTCAAAAACCGGCAATTATTGCTGGAACAAGAGGCGGGCCAAAGCGTCAGCCTACCGCTGGAGGACATAGCCGTAATAGTGCTGGAAACCCCCCAAGCCACCATCACCAGCGCCCTGCTGGCGGAACTGGCCGCCCAGGATGTAGCGGTCATCACCTGCGACGCCACCCACCACCCCAACGGTGTATTGCTGCCCTTTTTACCCCACAGCCGCACCTTCAAAGTGATGAAACAACAGCTGGCCCTCACCCTGCCGCAAAAAAAACGCGCCTGGCAAAGTGTAGTGCAGCAAAAACTGCGCAACCAAGCCGCCTGCCTGGAACACTTCGCCCCTGGGCGCGGGCTTTTTTTGCGCGAGCAGGCCGAACGCGTCGGCTCCGGCGACCCGGAAAACCGCGAAGGCACCGCCGCCCGTTATTATTTTGTGGAACTGTTCGGGCCAGCCTTCACCCGCGAGCAAGAGATATGGCACAACGCTGCCCTCAACTACGGCTACGCCATCCTGCGCGCCGCCATCGCCCGCAGCCTGGTGTGCCACGGCTTTTTGCCCGCCTTCGGCCTGCACCACCACAGCCAACTCAATGCATTCAACTTGGCCGACGACTTTATAGAACCCCTGCGCCCAGTGGTGGACGCCTGGGTGCGCTCGCATCCACTAGCGAGCGGCGCACTTGGCAGTGCCGACAAAACCGCCCTACTGCAAACCCTCTATACCGATGTACAAATGCCCAGCGGCACCATGAATGTGCTTGCCGCCATAGACCAAATGGCCCACGCCTTTGGCCGTTTTTGCGCCAAAGGCGACTACACGCAACTGGCCTGGCCGCAGCTAGCCCCTGCACAACTGTCGAACTGAAGTGGTTTTATTCCTCTCCCCTGGGTGGTGAATTCGGGATTAATTGCTGGCCCAGGTACAAATTCCCCTCCTCTGGAGGGGTGCCCGCAGGTGCTTTGATACGCTTCATAGAGGGTAACAAGTACAAATTCCCCTCCTCTGGAGGGGTGCCCGCAGGGCGGGGTGGTTGCACACCGGTATCGCAGGCAAAATCGATCCTCAGATGCAGCACACGAAACATACCCTGACTACACTTGATGGGCCTGGCGCTTGTACCAGGCACCTGCTCCCAGGACATCGAACACCCCAGAGGCTATATGAGCCAAGAAACAAGGAGGTTTATGCGCATCATGGTATTTTTTGACCTGCCCACCCTCACCAAAGCAGACAAACGCGCGTACACCCTGTTCCGCCGTTTCTTGGTGCAAGACGGCTACGACATGCTGCAAT
>JBEGTZ010000244.1:0-3253 GCA_041179125.1 Pseudomonadota bacterium
AAAACGTGGGCCAAACCCTGTGTGTATTGCTACACGTACAGCCACTGAAGGATTTTCTGCGGTTTTTGAAGTGCCGGTGCCTGTTGTGGATTTTGTTGTTGATACCACAGCAGCGGGGGATAGTTTTAATGCCGGTTATATATTTGCGCGTTTAAATAATAATAGCCCCGTTAAAGCGGCTGAATTTGGCAGCGGTTGCGCACGGGTAGTGATTCAGCATCGCGGTGCGATTGTTGCGCGGGAGGATTTTTTAGCGGGTGTTGAGAGGTGATATTTTAGTGATCGTGTGTTGTGGGCATCTGCAGGAATTCACTTTTCGCTCGCGGCGTTATTTTCGTGCTTAGTTGGTTATTTATACGGCATAAACTCCCTCCTTCGGCTTTGGCATCCTCGCCTCGGCTTGGGCATCCAGCGTCGCTCTCGATTTCATTCCCGATGAAATTCTACCTCCCCCATCCGTGGGGTCGTCCAAATACCTTGCGATCATCACGAAAATTGAATTTCCGGGGGTGTCCTTGTGTATTTCCTCCTTGTGTATTTCCACGCGGTAGCGTGGGAATACAAATTCACGAGTGAATAAAAATTACCAATCCCACAAAGTGCCATCTTCTAAGCGGTTTACCGGTAAGCAGGCGCGTTTATAGGGGTAGCGCGCCGCTTCTGCTTCGTTAATGTCCACACCGTGGCCCGGTAATTCACCGGGTGTAAAAAACCCATTATTAAATTCATAGGCGCGGGTAAATACGGATTCCATTTGTTCGCTGTGGGCCATGTGTTCTTGAATGCCAAAATTAGGCACCCAATAATCAAAATGTAATGCCGCGCCCATACACACAGGAGAGAGGTCGGTTGCGCCGTGGCAACCGGTGCGCACATGGTATAGCGCTGCGAAATCGGCAATACGGCGCAAATGGGTAATGCCCCCTGCATGTACCACGGTTGAGCGAATATAATCCACCCATTGGTTTTGAATGAGTTCCCGGCAGTCGTGAATGCTATTAAAAATTTCACCCACGGCCAGTGGTGTGGTGGTGTGTTCGCGAATTAATTTAAATGCGGCTTGGTTTTCCGCAGGTACGGCATCTTCCATCCAAAACAAATGGTAGGGTTCTAATTCTTTGCCCAGGCGTGCCGCCTCAATGGGGGTTAAACGGTGGTGTACGTCGTGTAATAAATGAATATCATTGCCGAATTCTTTGCGTACAGCGGAAAATACTTCAGGGATAAAATCTAAATATTTACGAGTGGACCATATTTCTTCTGAGGGTAAATCGGCATCGGCAGGTTCGTAATTATTTGTGCCTTTTGATACGCCGTAGGTTTTTGCAATACCGGGAATACCACATTGCACGCGAATGGCTTGATAGCCTTTATCTTTGGCTTTTTGCACGGCCAGCAGGGTATCTTCTAAGTTTTTACCGTTGGCGTGTGTGTACACCATGATGTTGTCACGGCTGCGGCCACCGAGTAATTGATACAGCGGCATATTGGCCGCTTTGGCTTTTATATCCCACAGTGCGGTATCTATTGCGGCTAAGGCCGTCATGCCAATAGCACCGCGCCGCCAGTACACCCCTTTATAAAAATACTGCCAAATATCTTCAATGCGTGAAGCATCGCGGCCTATTAATTGGGGAATTAAATAATCTTCAAGGCAGGATACCACGGCTTTTTCGCGGCCATTCAGGGTGGCATCGCCAATTCCGTAAATGCCTTGATCGGTGATGATTTTTAACGTAACAAAATTGCGCCCAGGGCAGGTGACAATTACTTTGGCAGAAACAATTTTCATGGTGAACCCGTGGTTGTGAATGGCTGATCAAATAATCCTAAAAACCTCAGTTGAATCACCCACGTCTGCGCAAGTCACGGGCAACGTCTAGCAAAAGTTAAAAATTTCGAACAACCAATAAGGTTGCCCTTCATTTTCAACTTTTACTATCCGCACCAATGCCTTACACAGCTTTTGGGCGCTCAACTGAGGTTTCTAGGATAAAAGCGGAAAATACCTGATTTGGCAGGGTTTCGCTAGGGCCGCTGCGAATGCAGTGCCTTGGCTGCGCTGGGCTAGCTGTGGTTGGGCAGAAGAAGCTAGGAAATTACCTTTTTGAAACATTCGGTAATCCAAGGCCTGAAATTTTTGGAAGTTGTGCGGAAATTTGTAAATGATAAAAATAAAGAAACGGAACAGTGTCGGCACAAAGGGCAATGACTGTATTGGGCTGGGCGAGGGATGTTGCAGTTTTTTGGGCGCGAAAAAAATTGTTAAATAAAAATTCTTGCTGAAAATACAGCGTTAAAAAATTGCGGCTGTTCTACAAGGTTTTTCGTCATGTCCTCGCAGGTATGGAATCCCGTGGGCTGCACTCATTTCTATGCTCTGTGCGGGGGCGAGAAAGTGTTAATTCTCGCACGTAAATATTGGCGCGCATCCCTGCGCAGCTAATTCTGGGTGGAATAATTAGATGCGCATAAAAGCACCTAATTAGCAGGATCGTTTTTTTAGTTTAATCCCTTAACGCTTAAATATTTGCGGCGAGGAACAAATAACAGCCCTATCAAACTCAGTACCATCCAAGCATTCACACTGCCCGCCACGGGTTCCTGTGTGCTTGGCGAGCCGGGGCGTTTGCCGCCGCTTGAGCTGCTACTGGAGGAGCTTGAACTGCTTGAACTTGAACTGCTTGAACTGCTGCTTGACGAGCTGGAGCTGCTGCTCGAAGAATTTGAACTTGAGCTGCCACCGATGGGCCGATCGCAGAAAAACCCTACATTCAAAACGGTTGGGTCATTGGTTGTAGGCACTGTTCCACTGGGCGTGCAGTTTCCGCCCTCGCTATAAAATCTGATTTTGTATACTTTTGATGCCAGGGCAGGCTCGCCGTTATCCGTGGCTATCACGGAAATAGTGTAGCCATCGTGCAGGGCGGTGGGGTCTATGAGAATACTGTCGGTTGGCTTATTCCGCAGGGTAAAACCTTTGCCTTCCCAGCGCAGAGTGTGTGTATCGAAGCCGTTGCGGTCACGCACGGTTGGGTGGACGGTTATATTTTTATCGTCATTCGTGATGCCGCCCTTACTGCTGCCCTGAACGTTAAAGTAGAGCTCCGGCGCCAAGTTATTATCGGTAATAATAATTTTGGTTTTTTCAAAACCGGGCAAAATGGGTAAGTTCAGTGGGCTGCTATTAACCGGTTCCGCCGAAATTATTTTAAATACTAATTGCTCATCGGCTTCTTTTATTGCGTCGTGT
>JBEGTZ010000245.1:0-22330 GCA_041179125.1 Pseudomonadota bacterium
TCCCATTATTAGCGCGGTGGTTATTGCGTTTTTGCTCCAGGGGGTGATGAACCGCCTGGAGCGGTTAGGCTTGAACCACGCTATTTCAGTGGGTGTGAGTTTTAGTGTGTTGCTGGGCACCATTGCGCTGGGCTTTTTTGTGTTGTTGCCCAGTTTATGGGAGCAAAGCCAGAACTTATTACAGGAGCTGCCCAGCATGATGCAGCGCACTCAAACCGCATTGGAGCACTTTTCTAAGCGTTTTCCGCAGTTTATTTCGCAGGAGCACATCAGCCGTTTAACCAGTACATTTGCAGAGGACATGGCCCATTGGGGGCAGACTCTTGTCACCTATTCCCTGGCGCAATTTGGTGTGTTAATTGGGCTATTTATTTACCTGATTTTAGTGCCGACTATGGCATTTTTTTTATTAAAAGATAAAAGCCTTATTCTGCGTTGGTTAAGCAGTTTTTTACCCAATGAGCGCCCGGTGCTGACGCGCATTTGGCTGGAGGTAAACCAGCAAATTGCCAATTATGTACGCGGTAAATGCGTGCAAATCATTGTAGTAAGCGCGGCCTGCTCTTTATCTTTTGGGCTTTTAGGCTTGGATTACGCGTTGTTACTGGGCGTCTGTATGGGTGTTTCTGTCATCATTCCCTACTTAGGTGCAGCCCTGGTAAGCCTGCCGATTTTTTTAGTGGGGTTTGTACAATGGGGCTGGAGCGATTCTTGGTTTTATTTAGTGGGCATTGTGGCCTTGGCCCACGCCCTTGATGGCAATGTACTGGTGCCGCTGCTGTTTTCAAACGCGGTAAAAATGCACCCGCTGGCCATTATTATTGCGGTTTTATTTTTTGGCAGTGTGCTGGGAATATGGGGGGTGTTTTTTGCAATCCCCCTGGCGACACTGGTGAACGCCATCCTGCGGGCTTGGCCGGTGGGGCATGATCCAGTGCGATGAATCGTGTCAATGTCATTAAAAACCCCATAAACGTCGGTTAATCGGGCTTAGGCCTGGGCTGCTGACTTAAACCTAAAAACCTCAGTTGGATCACCCAAGTCTGCGCAACCCCTTGATCCGCCTAGCAAATGTTAAAAAATTCGTAACTATTCAGCACATTTTTTCGTCATCCCCGCGCAGGCGGGGATCCAGCGGTAAATACGACGTTTTGCGTGACTCAAGTACATCCGTGTTGCAGCCCAATCGCCACCTGGATCCCCGCCTGCGCGGGGATGACGCAAATCAAATGGAAATTGTGCTGAATAGTTACAAAAATTCGAACAACCAATAAGGTTGCCCTTCATTTTTAACATTCACTATTCGAACCAATGGCTTACACAGCTTTTGGGCGCTCAACTGAGGTTTCTAGGTTAAACGCTACGTAACTATTCAACACCTTCGCAGTTTTCATGCATCATCTCCGCACTAGCCTTGAGGGAATGATGAAGAAATGCACTGAATAGTAGGTTGGGTAGAGCTTGCGAAACCCAACACAGCACGTATTCGCGACAAGAAAAGTATCGGGCGTTGTGTGATTTAAACAACGCATACCAGCATTCTCCGGCAATAGATGTTCGGTTTCGCAAGCGCTACCCAACCTACAGTTACGTGTGGACGGCTGAATAGTTACAACGCTACACCGCTCCAAATATCCATACACACTTCGTGCTTATCAATCTCCTCTCCCTCGTCAAAGCCGCGCCAATGCTGCATTGCAGCTTGTTAGCCTGCTAGATTAATCAAAAGTGAGTGTGTAGAATCGCCCGCGCCTAGATTAGGCCTGGCCTTTGCTAGCCGCCGGTAGCCCGCACGCTAGGTTCGTATTAGTTCGGCGCTTCTTTTTATTACTTACTTAATGTGTCCACCCGCATGTTCTGCTAGTGCTTTGTTTGATTTAGCTGCCTATGCAGGCCATGTATTCAGTGTAAAACGGTGCCTTATTTAGCCCTGTTTTATTTTCAACGATTGAATGCGCACATCCCCGCGCAGAAAAAGAGGAGGCTTTAATGCTTGAGGAAATTGATGCTCTCGAAACCCGAGAGTGGCTCGATGCTTTAGAATCCGTCATTAAACATGGCGGTTCAGAGCGCGCGGCTTTTTTGCTGGCACAACTGGCAAATGCAGCAACTCAAACCGGCGTAAGACTACCGTCTGCCATCACCACCCCCTACCGCAACACCATCCCTGTCGCCCAAGAGCTAAAACTGCCTGGCGATATTTCACTTGAACGCAGAATCCGCTCGTTAACCCGTTGGAATGCCCTGGCGATGGTCATGCGCGCTAACGATAACGACGAAGGCTTAGGCGGCCATATCGCCACCTTCTCGTCTGCTGCCACCTTGTACGATGTAGGTTTTAACTATTTTTTCCGTGGCAACGACGGCGACCAACCCGGCGATTTAATTTATTTCCAAGGCCACAGTTCCCCCGGTATGTATGCGCGCTCCTATCTTGAAGGCCGCATCACCGAAGAACAAATGGACAATTTCCGCCGCGAAGTAGACGGCAACGGTTTGTCCTCCTACCCTCACCCCTGGTTGATGCCGGATTACTGGCAGTTCCCTACGGTATCTATGGGTTTAGGCCCTATTAATGCTATTTATCAAGCGCACGTTATGCGCTACATGTCTGCGCGCAACTTAGCGGCGCGGGGCGACCGCAAAGTCTGGGCCTTTTTGGGCGACGGTGAATGTGACGAGCCGGAAACTCTGGGCGCTATTTCTTTAGCGGGCCGTGAACAACTAGAAAATTTAATCTTTGTTATCAACTGCAACTTGCAGCGCCTCGACGGCCCGGTGCGCGGCAATAGCAAAATTGTGCAAGAGCTTGAAGGCGTGTTCCGTGGCGCTGGCTGGAACGTATTTAAAGTCCTTTGGGGCGGTAAATGGGACGCTTTATTAGCCAAAGACAAAACCGGCCTGCTGCAAAAACGCATGGACGAAGTGGTCGATGGCGAACTGCAAAACTACAAAGCCAACGGCGGCGCCTACACCCGTCAGCATTTCTTCGGCAAGTATCCTGAGCTGTTAGAGCTGGTGAAGGATATGACCGATGACGAAATCATGGCACTTAATCGTGGCGGCCATGACCCGCAAAAAGTCTACGCAGCCTACGCCGCAGCGGTGGCCCACAAAGGCCAGCCCACGGTGATCCTGGCGCAAACCGTAAAAGGTTACGCCCTGGGCACAGCGGCGGAATCCGCCAACGTGGCCCACTCGGTGAAAAAGCTCGACATCGAAAGCCTCAAACGCTTCCGCGACCGCTTCGGCATCCCGGTAGCCGATGAAGACCTCAAAAAAGTGCCTTATTACCGGCCCGCGCCCGACTCACCGGAAATGCAATATCTGCATAAAACCCGCAAAGGCCTAAACGGTTATGTGCCCAGCCGTGTAAAAGATTTCACCCCCCTGCAAATCCCCAGCCTTGAGGCTTTTGCTGCGCTGTTGAAATCCACTGGCGAGCGTGAAATTTCCACCACCATGTCCTTTGTGCGGCTTTTATCCACCTTGGTAAAAGACAAAAACATGGGTGAGCGTGTGGTGCCGATTGTGCCCGATGAAGCGCGCACCTTTGGTATGGAAGGCATGTTCCGTCAATTGGGTATTTACTCCTCCGAAGGGCAAAAATACGTGCCCCACGATTCCGACCAAATTATGTTCTACAAAGAGGACAAACGCGGCCAGATTCTTGAGGAAGGCATTAACGAGGCGGGCGCTATGTCCGCCTGGATCGCCTGCGCCACGGCCTATTCCAACTACCGTGTGCCGATGGTGCCGTTCTACATTTATTACTCCATGTTCGGCTTCCAACGCATTGGCGATTTGGCTTGGCTGGCTGGAGATATTCAAGCCCGTGGCTTTTTAATCGGCGCCACCGCAGGCCGCACCACGCTTAACGGCGAGGGCTTGCAACACCAAGACGGCCACAGCCACATCATGGCCAACACCATCCCGAACTGTAAATCCTACGACCCCACCTACGGCTATGAGCTGGCGGTGATCATTCAGGACGGCATGAAGCGCATGTATGAAAACAAAGAAAATTGTTTTTATTACATCACCACCATGAACGAAAACTACGTTCACCCAGACATGCCCGCAGGCGCCGAAACAGGCATTGTGCGCGGCATTTACAAGCTGCACGAAGGTAAGAAAAAGGCCAAGAAAAAAGTACAGCTCATGGGCGCGGGCACCATCCTGCGTGAAGTGGAAGCCGCCGCAGTGTTACTGCGCGACAACCACGGCGTGGAATCCGATGTGTGGAGCGTTACCTCAGTAAATGAGTTAACCCGCGACGCGCAACAAGCCGAGCGCTGGAACCGTTACCACCCGGCGGATAAACCCAAAAAAGCCTACGTCACCAGCACCTTAGAAGGCAGCGAAGGCCCCTTTGTGATCTCCACGGATTACATGAAAAACTACAGCGAACAACTGCGCGCCTACATCCCCGGTGACTATTACGTACTAGGCACCGACGGCTTTGGCCGCAGCGACACACGTACCAAACTGCGCCGTTTCTTCGAAGTGGACCGCTACTACGTCACCATCACCGCCCTAAAAGCGCTGGCCGATCAAGGCAAAGTGGATGTGAAAGAAGTCGTGGAAGCAATGAAAAAATATGGCATCGACCCTGAAAAAGTCGACCCTATGATCTGCTAATCGGAGACTAAATTGTGGCTATAGAAACCATTAAGGTGCCGGACATTGGCGGCGCCGACGCTGTAGAAGTCATTGAAGTCTGTGTAAAACCCGGCGATGAAGTCAGCGCCGAGCAATCACTGCTAGTACTGGAGAGCGACAAAGCCTCCATGGAAATCCCCTCGCCCAAAGCGGGCAAAGTGGTCAGCGTGTTAATCAAAGTCGGCGATAAAGCCTCTGAAGGCACCGCCGTCATCGAGCTGGAAACCTCTGCGGTTGCGGCTCCTGCGCCTGCTGCCAGTGCGCCCGTTTCGGCACCGGTTGTTGCGGCTTCTGCCCCTGTTGCATCTGCGGAACTGGCCGTTGCCGTGCCGGACATCGGTGGCGCTGAAGGTGTAGAAGTGATTGAAGTCTGCGTAACAGTGGGCCAAGAAGTAAAAGAAGGCGAATCGCTGATTGTGTTAGAAAGCGACAAAGCCTCCATGGAAGTGCCCTCCCCCGCCAGCGGCAAGGTGTTAAGCCTCGCCATCAAAGTGGGTGATAAAGCCTCTCAAGGCACCGCAGTACTGGTACTCGCCACCGGTAGCACAGCGGTAGCGGCGGCTCCGGTTGCTGCCGCACCCGTTGCAGCGGCACCTTCCGCACCTGCACAAGCGGCAGGCCCTATGGCGGTAGCCGTGCCCGACATCGGCGGCGCCGAAGGTGTTGCGGTAATTGAAGTCTGTGTAAAAGCGGGCGATGACGTAAAAGAAGGCGATTCCCTGATTGTGCTGGAAAGCGACAAAGCCTCCATGGAAATCCCCTCCCCCGCTGCGGGCAAAGTGTTAAGCCTTGCCATCAAAGTGGGTGACACCGCCTCAAAAGGTACAGCCATTTTGCAGCTCGCCGTTGCTGGTGCCGCACCAGTTAGCGCTCCAAGCGCACCGCAAGTGGCAGCAGCCACCACCACCCCGGCGGCCACCGTTGCCACAACCCCCGCCGTTACCGAGACCCGCGCCGCCGGGGGCGATTTCTACGCAGGCCCCTCCGTGCGTATGCTGGCCCGGCAATTAGGTGTCAACCTGGCGGAAGTAAAAGCCTCCGGCCCGCGCGGGCGGATTGTAAAAGACGACGTGAAAACGTTTGTTAAAACCGTCATGGAAACCCGAGGCAAATCACCTGCTGGCGCGGTTACAACAGGCACCGGCATTCCCCAAGTACCTGAAATCGACTTCGCACAGTTCGGCGCCATTGAACTGGTGAAAATGAGCAAAATCAAAAAGCTCACCGCTCAGAACATGACGCGCAATTGGCTGAATGTCCCTGCGGTAACGCAATTTGATGATGCCGACATTAGCGAAATCGAAACCTTCCGCAAAAGCATTAAAGAAGAAGCGGAAAAATCCGGCGTTAAACTCACCCCACTGCCCTTCTTGATCAAAGCCTGCGCCGCCGCCTTACGTGCGGAGCCAAGTTTTAACGTCTCCATGCACGCCGATGGCGAACACATAGTGCAAAAAAACTATGTGCATATCGGCATGGCGGTGGACACACCCAATGGATTAATGGTGCCCGTGCTGCGCGATGTGGATAAAAAAGGTATTTATGAAATTGCGCGGGAATCCAACGCACTCGCCAAAAAAGCCCGCGAAGGTAAATTAACCGCCAAAGAAATGCAGGGTGGTTGTTTTACTATTTCAAGCTTGGGTGCCATCGGCGGCAAGGGTTTTACCCCCATCGTTAACTGCCCGGAGGTTGCCATTCTCGGCGTATCACGCGGTGAGATGAAACCAGTATGGAACGGCAGTGAGTTTGTACCGCGTTTTATGTTGCCACTGAGCCTAACCTACGACCACCGCGCCATTAACGGCGGCGATGCCGGACGGTTTTTCACTTACTTAAATGCTGTATTGGCGGATGTGCGGCGGTTGCTGCTTTAACCATACTCAGTAAAAATTAAAACCCGCCAATGGCGGGTTTTTTTATGCCTCAATATTATTAATTAATGACACACAGCTTGTTTGACCTTAAACAAATTTAATCATTGCTATTCAAGCGATACTACACCCGCACCATCAAAGCCAAAAAACACACAAACATCAAAGAGATCCTCGTGGACAAACGAAAACGACATGAAAAACAATTGTTTATTTTTATTGTTGCCGTGTTATTTCCAGCATTTAGCATTGGATTAATCGGAGCCTACGGACTAGTGATTTGGATTTTACAGATGATAGCGCATTAACTTTACTCATCCTGCACGCCCCGTCAAACCATCCAGAAGCACCTGCTTTAATCAGTATTATCGTTGTATCTCCAACCTAAAAGTTATCTCGCTCACAGGTAAAAAATTAAGATGCAACCGGCACTCATTCACATCACAAGTTTTATCGTGCTGGCACAACCAGAGCACGCAGAAAGCCTTGCTCACCACATCAATCAAAAACAATTTTTTAAAATTGCCATGCAAGATTTAACACTCGGGAAACTAATATTAATTGCAGAAAGCGATAATTTACCCCTCATTGAAAATGAAACAAATCAACTGCGCGATTTTCACGGGGTACAAGCGGTAACACTGGTATACCACCAGGCAGCAAACACTGACGAATTAATGGAATCAATATTATGAATGTTACCCGGCGCGATTTAATTAAACAAAAAGCCGTTTTAATTGCTGCTGCCTCTGCGGGATTTCCAGTGTCCACTACCGCAAGCAATTTAATTGCCTCATTTGATGACAGTAAAATAACCTGGTCAAAAGCGCCCTGTCGTTTTTGCGGAACCGGTTGCAGCTTGAATGTTGGTGTAAAAGCGGGCCATGTGGTCGCCACGCATGGCGATGTTTTATCACCGGTTAATCGCGGGCTTAACTGTGTAAAAGGTTATTTTTTAGCAAAGGTGATGTATGGCGAAGACCGTTTAACGCAACCTTTAATGCGACAAAAAAATGGCCACTACGATAAAGACGGCGAATTCACACCCGTCAGTTGGCCGCAGGCTTTTAGCCTCATGGCAGAACAATTTAAAAAAGCACTAAAAGAAAAAGGCCCTACCGGAATCGGAATGTTTGGCTCTGGCCAGTGGACTATTTGGGAGGGTTATGCCGCAGTTAAATTAATGAAAGCAGGATTTCGCTCCAACAATTTAGACCCGAATGCGCGCCACTGTATGGCCTCAGCTGTTGCCGGATTTATGCGCACGTTTGGCATGGATGAGCCTATGGGCTGTTACGACGACATAGAACAGGCTGATGCCTTTGTTTTATGGGGTTCCAACATGGCGGAAATGCACCCTATTTTATGGACACGTATTGCCGACCGCCGTTTAAGCCACCCCAACACACAAGTAGTGGTTTTATCCACTTACGAACATCGCTCCTTTGAATTAGCCGACATAGGCGCATTATTTACACCTCAAACTGATTTAGCTATCGCCAACTTTATTGCGCATTACATTATTAAAAATAATAAAGTAAACCGCACATTTGTTGATAAACACACCAAATTCAAACGCGGCACCACAGATATTGGATATGGTTTACGCCCAGAACACCCCGCAGAAAAATCCGCAAAAAATGCAGCCAAAGCCAATGATGCCGTTGACATTAGCTTCGAAGAATTTGCCCAATTTGTCGCCGCCTACGATGTAAAATCAGTCAGTAAACTCACAGGCATGAGCGAAGAAACACTCAATAAAATTGCCCAACTCTACGCCGACCCCGCAATAAAATTAGTCTCCTATTGGACAATGGGGGTCAATCAACACACGCGAGGCGTGTGGATGAATAATTTAATTTACAACATCCATTTGTTAACAGGAAAAATAGCCATTCCCGGCTGCGGCCCCTTTTCATTAACCGGCCAACCCAGCGCCTGCGGCACCGCTCGAGAAGTAGGAACTTTCTCCCACCGCCTGCCTGCGGATATGCTGGTGGCCAACCCAAAACACCGAGAAAAAGCCGAAGCAATTTGGCAACTGCCCAAAGGTACTATAAATGAAAAACCTGGCGCACACGCAGTACAACAAACTCGCGCATTAAAAGACGGAACATTAAACGCCTATTGGATTATGACCAATAATAATCTACAGGCTGGCGCCAATATTATGCAGGAAGGTTTACCTGCCATGCGGCGTGCCGGGAATTTTATCGTGGTATCAGATGTATACCCAACGGTTACAGCTCAAGCAGCAGATTTAATATTGCCTTCAGCCATGTGGGTAGAAAAAGAAGGTGCATTTGGCAATGCTGAACGACGCACACAATTTTGGCATCAATTAGTCGAAGCACCCGCCGATGCAAAATCTGATTTATGGCAAATAATAGAATTCTCTAAATATTTTAAAATTGAAGAAATATGGCCCGCAGATCTCATTGCACAAAAACCAGAATATGCAGGCAAAACACTCTATGACATTTTATTTAAAAATGGCAGCGTGGATCGTTATCCACTCAGTGAATGTGACCCAGGTTTTGAAAATCAAGAATCAAAAGCCTGTGGTTTTTATGTGCAAAAAGGGTTGTTTGAAGAATACGCAGGCTTTGGCCGCGGACACGGCCATGATTTAGCACCCTTCGAGCGCTATCACCTAGAACGCGGCCTACGCTGGCCAGTGGTTAATGGAAAAGAAACCCTCTGGCGCTACAGAGAAGGTTTTGACCCCTATGTCAGTGCAGGCAGCGAAGTAGAGTTTTACGGTCAGCCCGATAAAAAAGCCATAATATTTGCCCTCCCCTACGAGCCACCGGCAGAAGCACCCGACGCACAATATCCATTTTGGCTCAGCACTGGCCGCGTGTTAGAACATTGGCATTCCGGTTCCATGACAAGCCGAGTACCGGAATTATTTTTAGCCTTTCCTGAAGCTGTATGTTTTATGCACCCCGATGATGCCAGCACTGCGCAATTACGCCGGGGTGATTTAATTCGCATCAGCTCACGACGCGGCTCTTTATTAAGCCGAGTGGAAACGCGAGGCCGCAATAAACCACCGCGAGGACTGGTGTTTATGCCTTGGTTTGATGCTAAACAGTTAGTGAATAAATTAACACTAGATGCCACCGATCCCATCTCTAAACAAACCGATTTTAAAAAATGTGCCGTGCGTATAGAAAAGGTGCTGGCATGAAATATCGTATCAACACCATCATTTTATTAAGTGGTTTTATTTATTTTTATAGTGGATTTATTTGTGGTTCATCGGCGTTAGCAAACGATGCAACAGCAGAAAAAAACACCGTGTCAGAAAAAAACACAGCGCAAGAAAAAGACAAAGCCCTGCTAACACTCAAATCAGCTCCCGCTATTGCTGATGAAAACGCACCTCCTGGAGCCATGCGTGATAGCGATAATAAAGATATTAAAAAAACTCGCGCTTATCCGATGCAGCCGCCGGTTATTCCCCACAAAGTTGAAGGCTACCAAATTTCTAAAAATGCCAATCAATGCCTGTCCTGTCATGGCCGCACGCGTACGCAAGAAAGCCAAGCACCCATGGTGAGCGTGACGCATTTTATGGATCGCGATGGAAATTTTTTAGCCGACATTTCAGCGCGCCGTTATTTTTGCAACCAATGCCACGTTCCACAACAGGATAGTAAACTCATTTTTAATAATATATTTTTGCCCGTAGACGCAATCATCGCCAAAGGAAAGGGGAAATAAATGAAACCATTGTGGAGGTTCATAGCCCATTACTGGAAAATCACCGCTTCGCCTAGCCTGTATTTGAGCATGGGATTTTTAACTCTGGGTGGTTTTATAGGTGGCATCATATTTTGGGGCGGATTTAATACCGCGCTTGAAGCCACCAATACCGAAGCCTTTTGTATTTCATGCCATGAAATGCGCGATAATCCTTATGCTGAATTAAAAACAACTATTCATTACAGCAATCGCTCGGGTGTGCGCGCCACGTGCCCAGATTGTCATGTCCCCCACGAATGGAGCGATAAAATTGCACGTAAAACACAAGCAAGCAAAGAAGTCTGGGGCAAAATTTTTGCCACCATCGATACGCGTGAAAAGTTTTTAGATAAGCGATTAGAGCTGGCCGAGCACGAATGGAAACGTCTTAAATCTAACGATTCTTTAGAGTGTCGTAATTGCCATAACTTCCAATTTATGGACTTTACCCGCCAAAGCCCTCGCGCAGCCGAACAACACGGCACTGCTTTGGCAAAAGGCGAGAAAACCTGTATTGACTGCCACAAAGGCATAGCTCATCAATTGCCCGATATGAACAATGTGCAAGGCTGGAAATAACCCACAACACTTAAGGGCGCCCTTAAATTAACCCCACATCTCTCCTTCTTTAAATTTTTTATTCGCCATTAAATGCAAATGTAAATGAAACACCGTCTGCCCGGCCCCGGCGCCATTATTAACCACCAACCGAAACGCCTCATCCACCCCTTGTTTGCGGGCTATTTCACCGGCCACCCACATTAAGTGCCCCAATACCGCCTGGTCTTCTACTGTGGCATCGGCCAAGCGAGGAATAGGTTTGCGCGGGATAATTAATAAATGCAGCGGAGCTTGTGGGGCAATATCTTTAATACAAACACACAGTTCATCTTCGTGAATAAATTGACTGGGAATTTCACCGTCGATAATACGGCTAAAAATTGATTTATCACTCATGGCGTCACCTTCTGCCCAAGGGCTTCTTTTTCATCCAGGGTTATTTGACGGGCTTCACTTTCCAGCATGACCGGTATTCCATCGCGTACAGGATAGGCAAGGCCGCTGGCTAAACACACCAACTCATTACTTTCCGCCACCCAAGTTAACGACGCTTTACTAACAGGGCACACTAAAATACTTAATAATTTTTTATCAATCATATCAATATTCTCCGGTTTTTTTTGCCCTTGTGCAGGGGGGATTTCACTCGTGTTTGTTTAGATTACCTTACGTACATTCTGCGTTTTATGATGTAAAAAGTGGCCCAACAAAAAAATTATTTTAATTGTTCTAATTCGTCCCAACGCTTATAGGCCTGCTGTAGTGCAGCTTCTTTTTGTGTCAGTATTTGGCTAGCTGCTGTTATGGCTTCAGGTGTTTGGGTATAAAACTCGGGCAGCGCCATTTTAGCGGCCAGCTCTGCAAGCTCTGCTTCCCATTGTTCAATTTGGCCAGGCAGTGTGTCTAATTCACGCTGCAATTTATAACTTAATTTACTGGCCGGTTTTTTAATAGGGGCATCAACTGTGTTGATTACAGGTTTTTCTTCAGGCTTTTCAGGTTTGGCTTCCTGTTTAACCGCACGGCTGGTATCCGCCCATTTTCCGCCTTGGCGCAACCAATCTTGGTAGCCGCCCACATAATCAACCAGGCTGCCATTGCCTTCAAACCCCAGGGTGGATGTCACCACGTTATCTAAAAATTCACGGTCGTGGCTTACCAATAATAAAGTGCCTTTATATTCCACCAATAAATCTTCTAATAATTCTAAAGTTTCTGCATCCAGGTCGTTGGTCGGTTCATCCATAATTAATACGTTGGCGGGTTTGCTGAATAATTTTGCCAATAAAATGCGGTTGCGCTCACCGCCCGATAGCGCCCGAATGGGTGTGCGGGCGCGCTCACCGGTGAACATAAAATCACTTAAATAACTAATACAATGGCGGTTTTGGCCATTAATTTCGATGAAATCGCGGCCTTCCGAGACGTTATCTATAGCATTTTTATCCAGGTCTAATTGGTCGCGCAATTGATCAAAATACGCCACCGCACGGTTGGTACCCAATTTAATTTCACCGCTGCTGGCAACAATTTCCTCGGTAATCAATTTTAAAAAAGTACTTTTACCCACACCATTAGGGCCAATCAAACCAATTTTATCGCCCCGCGTAATCACGCCGGTATAATTTTTAATTAAGGGTTTTTCTCCATAACTAAAACAAACATCGTTAAATTCGGCGACTAACTTGCCCGAATTACCCTCATTTTGCAGCGCCATTTTTACCGTGCCCAATTGTTGGCGGCGTTCGGCGCGCTCATTGCGCATTTCTTTTAATGCCCGCACGCGGCCTTCATTGCGGGTGCGGCGCGCCTTAATACCTTGGCGAATCCAAATTTCTTCTTTGGCTAAACGTTTATCAAACTCGGAATTGTGTTTTTCTTCTTCGGCCAATTGGCGCTCACGAAACGCTAAAAAATCCGTGTAATTACCATCCCATATCGATAATTTACCGCGATCCAATTCGCCAATTCTGTTCGCTACTGCGCGTAAAAATGCGCGGTCATGGGTAATAAAAACCACAGCACCTGCAAATTGTTTTATCTCCGCCTCCAACCATTCAATAGCTTTAATATCCAAATGGTTAGTAGGCTCATCCAATAAAAGCACATCCGGCTGACACACCAACGCCCGCGCCAACGCCGCCCGTCGGCGCCAACCACCGGATAAATCCGCTAAGCGGTCATTGGGCGAAAGCTCCAATCGGGTGAGCACTTGCTCAATGCGGTTCTGTAAACTCCAGCCATCCACCGCCTCAATACGGCTTTGCAATGTGGCCATTAAATCCAGGTCCGCCTCGGGGGATTCAATACAGCGCTGGTACTGGGCTAAATCTTGCCCCAATTGAGCCAGGCCTGACGCCACATAATCCAATACACAGTCATCGTTAGCATCGGGTAAATCCTGGCTTAAACCGGCAACATTCACAGAGGTATCCAGCCAGCGGCTACCGCCGTCCGGCTCCACAAATCCTTCAATCACTTTTAATAACGTGGACTTACCCACCCCATTGCGCCCCACCAAACACAGGCGGTCGCCCTTATTGAGCAGCAGCTGGATAGAATCAAATAACACCTGCTGGCCATAAGCGAGCATTAGGTTATCGAGCTTTAGTAGGGGCATAAATAGATGGCCTTTATAGAGTGCTACTTAGGATAAGTGGCGTAAATAAGCCGCGCATCTTGCCGCAGACGCCGAGTAAAGGCCAGAAATGTTGCGATTTAACACGCCGTGAATAATCCTTTTATGGCAGCATGTACACCTGCCCTCCCAAGCCCTAACCACGGCCTGCTTATGCGTTGTTATTTCATCACCCTGCTCTTTAGTCTTTTTAGACTGTTCAGCCTTTGCAGCCTTTGCCTCGCCCTGCCTACACAAGCAGACGATGCCAGCCTGAACGCCCAGCGCCAGCATTATCTCAAAGCCAAAGAAGCATTAGATAAAAACAAAATTACTGTATTTAAACAGCACTACAGCCAACTGACGGGTTATCCACTGGTGCAATATTTGGATTACCTGAACTTAAAAGAACAGCTGAACACCCCATCACTCGCACAATTCGATACGTTTTTTTCTACCTATCAAGGCTCATTGTTAGCCGAACGCCTACAAGCTAATTTATTGAGCAGCCTAGCGGTAAATAAAAATTGGCCAGATTTTATGCGTTATTACAAAAGTGATTTTAATTCCGCCGAAATTCAATGCCATTTAATTAACGCCAAAATGGCCAACGGCAACCCCGCCGCGCTAGATGAAACCGCAGCCCTGTGGGATGTAGGCAAAGAACAACCGGAGGCCTGCAACAATTTATTTAAACGCTGGCGCGCCGCAGGGAAACTCACACAAGCCTTGGTGTGGAGCCGTTTTATAAAAGCCATCAACAATAAAAGCCCTACACTCGCCAACCAAATGCAACTGCTCATGGTTGAACCCTACAGCGAATACGCCAAAGTATTTATTAAGGTAGATGCCAAACCGGAGTTATTAAAAAATCACACATTGTTTTTACAACAATCCCTACCCATGCAACAAATCATCGCCAATGGCATCGGCAAACTCGCTAAAAAAGATGCCAAAGAAGCCCTCAAACATTGGGAGTTATACGAAGCCCAACAATTATTTGGCGATGACATGACCCGCGAAACCAAGCTGGTTATTCTAAAACAACTGGTAAAACAGGGCTTTCCTGAAGCCGCACAACAATTTATTAGCCAATCCTACGCCCTACGCGAAACCAGCTTGGTAGAAGAGCTCATCCGTGTAAGCCTTGAAAACATGGAATGGCTAAAAGTAAATGAAGGCATTTTAATGCTGCCTAGCACCGCACAAAAAACCGAGCGCTGGCAATATTGGCGCGCCCGTGCGCTGGATGAACTTAAAATAGAGCAAGCAGATTTTGGCCCCACCATTAATGTTTATTCCGCACTTGCAGAAAAGCGTGGTTTTTACGGTTTTTTAGCCGCAGATATTTTACGCAAACATTATTCACTGGAAGACCGCTCCAAACCGGTAGACCAAGTGAGTTTTTTGCGCGTCAAACAACTGGATGGCATTCGCCGCGCCAAAGAACTTTGGGCGATGGGTTACGAAGACGAATCCCGTGCAGAATGGAATCACACCACAAAAAAAATGGGCGCCGACGAACTCTACGCCGCAGGGTTTCTAGCCGAACAATGGGGCTGGTACGCCACTGGAATTCGCACCATGACCAAAGGCAACCTGTGGGACAACCTCACCAGCCGCTTCCCGCTGGCCTATGCCACTGAAGTCAAACGCGCAGCCCACAACAACAATTTACAGCCCACCCTAGTATTCGCCATCGCCCGCCAAGAAAGCTCCTTCGCCGCCGATGCCAAATCCCCCGTTGGCGCCCTCGGGCTGATGCAACTGATGCCCGCCACCGCACAGGAAGTAGCCAAAAAACAAGGCTACAAACATAAACCCAGCGACTTACTCAACCCCAGTTATAACCTGTTATTAGGCACACGGTTTCTCAATGAATTGCTCGACCGCTACAACGGCAACCGCATTTTAGCCGCCGCCGCCTACAACGCAGGCCCCGGGCGAGTTAAACAATGGCTAAGCGAATCACAACAACAACGCCCATTTGACGTATGGATTGAAACCATCCCCTTTAACGAAACCCGTCAATATGTGCAAAACATATTAAGCTTCTCCGTAATTTACGGATACCGGCTGGGCCAACCGCAAACTCTAGTGAGCCAAGCGGAGGCAAAACGGCGGTTGTGATCTATGCTTAAGCATGAACGGGCAAACCACCTCATGCGATAGGAGCACACATGGATTCCCAGAATGAGTGCAGCAATTTAGAAACATGGTCACATGTGCGTGAAACCATAAACATGCTTTATTTAGCTGTATGCCAAATTGAAACCACCATGGCAGATAGCAACGTCTCCGTAGATACGCTAACCACCTCTTTTGCACAACTGGCTAACCACGCCTGCGACGTGAGTGATCAAATCCAAAATCTCACCCAGCCTGAAGAACTCATAACATTTAAAAAAGACATTATTAACACTACAAACGAAATGAAAAGTAATGTAAGCGCTTCTATTTGTGCATTTCAATTTTATGACCGCGTGTGCCAACGGTTGGATCACGTATCACGCAGCTTAGAAAAAGTATCTGAGGTCATGTCATTACAAGAAAACCTAAGTAAACCCGATGCCTGGCATAAAATTCAAATGGATATTAAAGGCAGCTACACCATGGAAGCTGAGCGGCTTATGTTCGACTACATCATGCAAGGAGGAACCGTGAAAGAAGCACTTGAAATTTATCGCCAGCAGGTTAATTCCAGCGGGAATAAAAACAACGAAGACGAAATCGAATTGTTTTAATTAGCCGATGAGCATTTCACCTCTATTTGCACGGCAACCGATATTTAACGCCAAGCTTGACGTAGTAGGTTACGAGCTACTGTTTCGCTCCTCACAAAACAACCGCGCCGAATTTATTGACGGCGACAGCGCAAGCTCCCACGTATTGTTATACGCCTTTGGCGAACATCGCATCAATGACGTTATCGGCAATAAAAAAGCGTTTATTAATTTCACCCGCAACCTGTTATTGGGCAACCCACCACTACCGCCCGAGCAATTAGTGATTGAAATCCTTGAAAACATCGTATGCGATAAACTATTACTAGATGCCTTGCACGACAAAAAAAAACAAGGCTATGAATTTGCACTGGATGATTTTGTTTTAAATAAAGACAGCAGCGATTTACTGCCTTTTGCGTCCACCATCAAAATAGATGTTTTAAACACCAGTGAGCAAGAGATAAAACGCATCATACAAACCTGCAAACCCTACCACGTTCGTTTACTGGCAGAAAAAATTGAAACCCAAGCGATATTTCAGCGCTGTGTGGATCAAGGTTTTGAATGGTTTCAAGGGTATTTTTTATCTAAACCACAAATAGTAGAAGGCGTAAAAACCTCAGGCAATATGCAAGCCTTATTGCAATTGTTAACCTCATTAATGTCACCGGAAGTCAGTATTGATACTGTCAGTGCAGCCATCGCATCCGACGCACGGCTCACCTATAAAATACTAAAACTCGCCAACGGGGCCAGCAAAAACATCACCACAAAATTAAACTCCATCCAACAAGCCGTAATGATTCTGGGCCTCAATGCCATCCGCAATTGGGCAAGCCTCCTGTTATTAACCAGCAACGGCACCGAACCACAAGAGGTTTATCTCCAAAGTTGTGCAAGAGCCAAATTTTGTGAATTAATAGGGCGGCAAATAGGTGATAAAACCTTCACGGATAATTGCTTTACCCTAGGCCTATTATCCACACTGGATATATTCCTAAAAATGCCCATAAAAACCATTGCACAGCAATTAAATTTAAGTGAAGCAATGAATGTAGCACTGATAAAACACACCGGAAAACTCGGCCATGTTCTGGCCATAGCCCTCGCTACAGAACAACAAGATTGGACAAAAGTTACCCCGGCCACACAACACTATAAAATTTCAGAGCGCACATTAAGTGAGTGTTATATTCAAGCGTACCAATGGGCAAACCAGGTACACAATGACCTCAACCACTAGTCAAAATGTACTTATTTTAAAATTTATCCGCATCTTTCAGGTTAAATTCGCCACCTATCAAAATCGCTCTATAATTAAACCTGCAATCCTCTGTCACTCCTGAGGAGGTTTCTAGTTTTAATCTTCTAAAGCCCAAAGGCATCCAAATGAATGACGAACGCAGGCTCCGAAAACGCGTGAATTTATCGGTATATATGGTCGCAACCGATGCGGCAATGAATAATCCACTAGGAAATCTTATTGATATAAGTGCGGCGGGGTTTTTACTGCTTACCGATCACGTACCCAACCAAGAAGGCACGCTCAGCATTAACATCAAACTGCCAGAACCTATAGAAAATATAGAATTTATCAACTGTATTGCTCAAATCATTAGATCAAAGCCCAGTGTCAAACCCAAATTCTACGAAGTAGCATTTGAAATAACCTACGCCTCATCTCAAGCCAAACGCATCATTGAAACATTGCAACAACAATGGCATTTACACTTACCAGAATAAACCTAAAAACCTCAGCGGGGGCTACCGCCCTCGGAGTCTAACAACCAACTAAGGTTTCTAGGTTAAACAGCCTGTAAAATCATCAACCCAGACGCGCCCCTACATAATGATTGCATGGCGCATTCCATCGGTTAACGTTTGTTTAACTAAGACAAACTAACAATCATCGAAGACGGCAAATTAATCACCAACTCAAAAGGTACGTAATCTGACTCAGGATCAAGGCTGTCCATCAATTTTAACTTAATATCAGCCCCGTATTGGCGCAGAAACTGCCGTACTGCATCCATACCCACACCACGCCCTGAAATGGCTGTTATTTTTTCCGACGTTGAGACGCCAGATAAAAATAAACACTCAGCCACTTTCTGCACATCACCTAATTCACTGGCTTTAAGCTGGCGAGCTTCAATGGCTTTTTCTCCAATACGTTTAATATTTAAACCTCGGCCATCATCCCCTATATGCACCAGCACACCGGAATCAACCCGCTCGGATTTAATAAAAATACTGCCATTAACCGGCTTATTTTTCCCCATACGCTCCTGCTTAGGCTCAATACCGTGGTCCAATGAATTACGTAATAAATGCGTACACACATCACTTAATACAGCGCAATATTCATTGCGAATCATCAAGCCAGAAGTTTCAAGCATTACCCGTGGCGATTCTTTTTCTATTTGCACGGCGATAGAGGGTAACGACGCTAATAATTCACCAATAGCCGATTCAAAAGGCTTAGCATCTAATGCATGCACCAGTGAGAGAACCTCCAAAACAGATCCATCCGCTTTTGGAAGCGCGTCCACAGAAGATACCAAACGTTGGAATACCTCACGCGGAATAACTAATTGCTCCGCATTAGATTGAAGACCTTCAGAACCATAAGACAGCTTATCGTTTTTAACTTGTGCATATTTTTCCAATACACAGCTTACTTTTTCTATATCCTCAAGCAGCTGCTTAGAATCCCAGGGGTAATCGTCCTCTTTGCGCAAACGGTCATAAACATTTTCAGCCTCATGTACTGGGTCTGTAATCAAAGAAAAATCATACGTGCGCGCATTGCCTTTTATGGTATGCATATTAACAAAAAGCTTCGCAACCCCATCACTACTTTTTTCAACGGCCGACTCAATAAGCGCAATATTTTTTTGCAACAACATTTTTGCATTTTCATAAAATGAAGAAAATTTATCCGGCGAGGCCTTAAGTATTTGCCCAATGATATTTAGCTCATTTTTCTGCTCTTCCGCCTCATGTTGCATTTCTTTTATCTCGGTAACATCACGCACTGTCACCATAATTTTATCTATTGCTCCATCAAGCACTATAGGGTCCCAATCCAGTTCTAGCACCTTACAAGTACCGTCAAGCGTAATAGTGTATTCATTTACCAACAGATGCTTATTAAATTCAAACATCAATTCATCAGCCCCCAACAGGCAGCTCACCGCTTCTTTAATTTGGTTCTGAGCGTTGCTACCCAAATCAGAGTGCTCAAACAACAAATCCATAAAATTCCTACCCACAACATCGCGGGTTGCGAATATTTTTTCTATATAAAGGGAATGCTCTTTATGCACCGTTTCAGCCGCAGTAATGGTAAACAAACCCTGGTGCATATTACTCATCATGCTTACCAGGTCGTTAGTTTTTTCTGCCAGGCTATCCATTAACCCGTTGAAGCTTTTTGCCAGCTGCCCAATTTCATCTGTGGTATCCACGGTAATTTTTTTGGAAAAATCGCCACCGCCATGAGAAATCTGATCAAGCGACTGCGCCACATCGTTAATATTTTTTAAAATAATACGCGCAATGGTATATACCGTTAGCACCAATATAAAAATAGTAACAGCCCAGATAACAAAACCTGTACGCAACAAATATTGAGATGTATTGTTGGCCGTTTTAACTTTTTCAGAAAATTCCGAAGATGACTCAGCAATCAGCCCATCCAACTCAGCCTTAACACTATTTAAAGCAGCTTCTTTTTTCTCCACCTCAAGGCTTAACGTATCCGGTTCAGCATTTCCAGCCGACATATCCATAGCAAGTTTTCGCGCCACGGTATAAAACCGCTCAAAATCCTTACTGATATTCGATGTCAATTGAGCTTTAGTGGCATCAATTTTTTTTATCCCTACCAGAATAAGAAAAATTTTATCTCGTCCATCATCGGCATTTTTGACCTCATCCTGCTCCCCCATTATTACCACATTATTTAAATACTCAACCACCTTATCTAAAGTAACGCGAGCCTCTTTAGATTTTTCCAACACAGGAAAACTCTGTGTGTGCAAGGTTTCCAGTAAGGCGGCATTGCGGTTATTAACCAGAACATTAAAGGCAAGATAAGCCCCAAAGCCAATTACACTAATAATGGCAATGAGATAAATTTTCCACCTAACTGATAAATGAGTAAATAATTTCATTTTTTCATCCCTACCTTAAAAAAATGCTAAAGTGCCTTCTTCAACGGCACCCACTAGCGAATTATCGGCCTGATCCAGCATTGAAAAATCATCGTGAATGATGGTGTACACCACCACATCCAAGGCACCCGCTGAAGACATATATTGAAGCACAACCACACTGGCCTGATGCACACTAGATATCGCTAAATCCTTACCGCTCAAATGGGTGGGCAACCCCAAGCTTAATCGGCACTGGTAGGCCAACAATCCATTTTTCACTTTTCCCACTAACTGATTATTCAGCTCCCCACATAAATCGCGCAAATTTTCAGTAGTAGCCATATCCTTATCACCATTGTAAATATGCTCCCCTGTTTTTACAGGGAACCGGATATAACACAAAATTTTAATGCCCTCTGCTGAAGCCCCCAGCACAGACATAAAACATTCATCACTTAATAATAATGGCTCGGTCACTGTTGAATGATCAAATTTAAGCCGATAAGGCTCGAATAATTCCCCCCCCACTCGCTTAAACAGATCTACAACACACTCATGCACCGCGCCCATCGAGTTATCCATAAACAACCTCTTAATAAGACAACATTAATGCACCATAGTGTGGACAAAATTTAATGAATTAGCCAATTATCCCAATCGGTAGTGCCAACATAAAAAACGATCGCAATTGAGGCGGCTCACCTAATAGCAATATTGCAAATAAAAAAATATTTTTATGCTGTAAAAATATATGCACAACTGGAAATGAGCACAACCAGAGGCTAACCTCCTGTAACGAGCTACATAAATCGCGTAACGACCTATGGAAATAATTTTATACAGTCTTCTAGCTTCACTAGTGATGGGTTGCTGTGTATTTTTTTTCAAATGGCGTGCCGCTATTAATGAGCGAACTTACTTGGCAAGTCAGGTTACAGCCTTAACCAGTGATAAATTGTCGCTAAACGCCAACATAGTGCAATTAAAAGAACACATATCAAGTGGTTTTGAAATAACAGAACAGCTCAAGGCAGATTTAAATACCGCCAATGCCCAAGCACAAAAAACAGCCTCTTCGATGCAAAATGAGTTCAATCAGCTCATCCAGCAGGTACGCAGCGAGTGTGCAGCAGAGGTTAGCCAGATGACGCGAGCACATGCGTCCTTCGAGGCAAATACATCAAAAATTGCAAATGAGATGGAACACTTAAAAGATCTTTTAAAGACCTTCGAGCGCTGGAATGCTGAGCTGACCGAATTATTAGAACACAACAAAGCTATGCAATCTCAAAATAAGGCATTTAGCACCATCGTAAAACAGACCATCATTTTGGCCTTAAATGCGTCCATAGAAGCGGCAAGAGCAGGGGAGCATGGACGCGGGTTTGCCGTAGTGGCCGATGAAGTGCGTTCGCTGGCTGTTCAATCGGAGACGCTTAACAATGAATACAAAGCCAATTTATCAAAAAATGAAATAATTACCGTATCAACGTTTCAAGATATACAAGCAACCTGCCAATTTATCTTAACAGCAATAAATAACCTATCGACAAATATAGGCAGCATTGGGCAGCATTTATGAGCCTTAGCAATACACACTCTGATTTGCTCAATAAAATTCTTGCCGATGCCCTGGAATTTGCTTGCCCCAAGTTAATAGAATCTCAAGCAAAAAAATCAGTTCATCAGTCTCCAGATAACGCACACGATGAAGCACTAGGCCACATTATGCTTACTGTGTCAGGGCTTGAATTCCGTGCTGCTGTATTTTTACATTACCAGTGTAAAGAACATGCAGGCAGTACATATTTGAAATTACACAACTCAGAACGCAGCGAACCCACGGAGCGCGACTGGGAGCCGTTCTACACTGAAATGGGCAACCACCTTTGCGGGCGCATAAAGCATTGTTTTCACAATCAATTTGAATACTTGGGCATGTCCACCCCATGGATATTATCGCCCACCACACACTTAGTT
>JBEGTZ010000246.1:0-5915 GCA_041179125.1 Pseudomonadota bacterium
ACGCACTACCTTCAGGATCAAGCATTATTGCCATGCTCAGCTCAGTAGCACCTTTGCCATCGGCGCCATGACATTTGTAACACCCTTGTGCCTCAGACTCATACAGTGCTTTTCCGCGCACTGCAGAAGGCAATGTGACGCTGTAAGCGCTAATGTCAGCAGGTTCAGCATTTTTGAGCTTCTTGGCAGCAGCCGCGTTATATGGCATGTAGGCTTTTAAGTAGTTAGCCAAATCAAGCGCCTCAGGAAGCAATGCACCTTTATAAACGGTATAAAGTGGTTTCGCAGGCTCTACTGCAGGATTGACAATTCCATCTGGAGACGCGGGATCTCCTTCACCAGAAGCACCGTGACAGCTCTCACACTTAGCAGCGTAAAGAGTTGCACCTGTCGCTGGGTTTCCAACCACACCAGAGGAACTGCTTGAACTGCTGCTAGAAGAGCTTGAAGAAGAGCTGCTAGAACTTGAACTGCTGCTAGAAGAACTTGAAGACGAGCTGCTAGAGCTTGAACTGCTGCTAGAAGAACTTGAAGACGAGCTGCTTGAGCTTGAACTGCTGCTGGAAGAACTTGAAGACGAGCTGCTAGAACTTGAACTACTGCTGGAAGAACTTGAAGAAGAACTGCTTGAGCTTGAGTTGCTGCTGGAAGAACTTGAAGAAGAACTGCTTGAGCTAGAACTTGAAGATGAAGATGAGCTGCTTGAGGAGCTTGAAGAACTGCTAGAGCTTGAAGACGAGCTGCTAGAAGAACTTGAAGAGCTAGAAGAAGACCCAGCCACTTGGCAAGCTGCGGCTGTTACGCCCGCTTCTTTCACGCCGATTTTGTCGATGTTGGGCAGGCCTGCGGCTGTGGTGGCGCGTAGGGTGATGGTGTGGATGCCTGCGGGGAGGGTGATGTCTACGAATTCATCGGCCCAGGTGTTCCAGTTGCCGGTGGAGGCGCCGAGGCCGGTTTGTGCGGCGGTGCCATCAACTAATACTTCGTACCCACGGCCTGTTGAGGCGGCGTTGGATAGACGCACGGTGGTTTTGTAGGTGCCAGCACTGGCGGCGGCAACGCTATAGGTAACGCTGGCGTTTAAGGCGTTGTCGGAATCGGCATAGCCGGGGCCGGTAAAGCCGGTGTAAGCGGTCTCTACTGTGCCTTTAAGGGCGCAATAACCGGGGGCGTTTTCTTGAATCCACATAGCATAAGCGGCGCCGCCGGTGCTGGAGGATGAGGAGCTAGAAGACGATGAGCTTGATGATGAAGAGCTAGAACTTGAGCTTGAAGATGAACTTGTGCCGCCAATGCCGGGCAGGATTCCGCCACCGCATGCAGTTAGTGCCGAACTTACGGCACCTAAAATAGCTAAACGCATGGCTAGCGTTTTAACGTTGCTAAATCTCGTAACAGACATCGCAATAAACTCCCAGGATTTGGTTGTGGTCTACGAACTCTTTCGCTGTGCGGCTTCGGTGCTGCTTTATTGTGGGAAGCGACAGGGTTCAGTTGTTATTGTTGGAAGGCTTAACTACGGGCGTGGATTAAGCTTCGCACCGCGCCATTCTAAACACCTGCCAAAGGCCTACCGCGCCGCAAGTCACAATCGGCGGGTTATGCGTAAGCAATTGACCGGATTGTGTTTTTGATCACGTCATAAATCGTACTTTTTCACATAAAAAACTGAATCAGGTCATGTGCGTTCAAATTGCGGGCATTTTTTTGCGGGTTGGGTGCAACTTTTTATACGGTTTGGCTGTGGGCGGAGCTTTGCGGCGTGCTGGAATACACCTACGCAGGCGCGGGATTGGTGGCGTTAGTGGTAACTATTCAGCTCCATCGTAGGGC
This sequence comes from Pseudomonadota bacterium, assembly GCA_041179125.1. Taxonomy (GTDB): domain Bacteria; phylum Pseudomonadota; class Gammaproteobacteria; order Pseudomonadales; family Cellvibrionaceae; genus CAMCXE01. Next base: position 1,834 of record JBEGTZ010000246.1, read on the forward strand.
GGGCTATGCCGCAGGCGTAACCCGCGCTACCCTCAGGCAAGTACATATTCAATAAAAACCACACAACCAAAATCCGTGTTTTTACACCCATTATCGCAAGCGACAATACCGTCTGCGCGGGTCTAAAGACCCGCCCTACAGTGTGTGCTGAATAGTTACATAAAGTAAAACCAGGCAAAGTGCATTTTATGCGCGGGCAAAACTTGTAGCTTGTAGGCTGGGCAATTTATGCCTGCGCGTTTCGGAATACGCAATGGAGTACACGGTATTTTTTGCTCCGACGGTGGGCAACAAAGTTGCCCACCCTACGAGCTACAAAACCGGCTAGGGGCACGGAGCTTTTTCTATCGGGGTGCTGCTGTTTTCTACTCTTATGTAGCCGATGCCCATCGAGTAGCGTATATCTAAATCGCTAATGGTGTGGATATTGACATTGGGCGTGCCGCCGCCACAGACAGCCGGGTATGCCACGCCCGTTAATACTCCACAACTACTGCCATAAAGCGTAACGCCGATTTCGGCAAATTTGGCTTTTGAGGCTTCAAGGCTGATGCCGGAGCCGGGTTCGCATTGGCGGGCGCCGGTGGCTTTAAAAACCGTAAATGTGGGTCTTTTAAGGTTGAACACCGTGCCTGTGTCCCTTTGCACCAGGCTGTTGGCGTTGTCGATGATGTCAAATTCTAACTTTTTAGGGATGTCCCCTGCGCCTACGAGGCTCGTGGTGAGGCGGTCATTTTTAATCTTGTAGGTCACTCGGTTGGCTATATCAGAGTAGATCAGGGTACCTTCGCCATCTGGCGAGAAACTCAATTGCGCCGCACAGTTAAAGCCTTTGCAGTCCTGCTTGGGATCCGCTTCGGTGTAATTGTGCGGCTCTATGAAAACGCCATTTTTTGCATAAGTGGGTGGGTTGTCGCCGGTACAGGCGAACAAACTCAAGCCAAGGGTTGCGGCGGTGATGATTTTTTTCAACATAAAGACTCCTGATAGACAAAAATTTCTGGGTTAAGTATCGGGCTTGCGCAGGCCAAAAGGCACTAGATTCTTGCACACTAAGGTTCGAAATAATGCGATCTGCGCACAAATTGAATAAACCTTGTTGCAGGATAAGTGCAAGAGGATTGAGCGCTGGATAATTAAGCGGTACTGCACGGATTCCAGCGGTGCTAAACACACATTCAATAAAAACCACACAACCAAAATCCGTGTTTTTACACCCATTATCGCAAGCGACAGTACCGTCCGCGCGGGTCTAAAGACCCGCCCTACGTGTGTGCTGACCCGTGTGTGTACTGACCCGTGTGTGTACTGACCCGCGTGTGTACTGACCCGCGTGTGTACTGACCCGCGTGTGTGCTGAATAGTTACGCCAAATTTAAACCTAGAAACCTCAGTAGGAGACGCAAGATGACACCTGATTCCCCCCTGCTGGGCTTAAGTGCTGAGGTTGCTGCGGCGCGTTTGGCGGCGGAAGGTTTTAATGAGTTGCCTTTGGGTAAGCAGCGGCATCTGGGCGTTATTGTGCTGGAGGTGTTGCAGGAGCCGATGTTTGCCCTGTTGCTGCTGGGTGGCCTGGTGTATTTGCTGTTGGGCGACCGGCTGGAGGCCTTGCTGTTATTGCTGTTTGCTGGGTTTTCTGTGGGTATTACGCTGGTGCAGGCGTCTCGCAGTGAGCATGTGCTGGAGGCGCTGCGCCATTTGGCCAGCCCCAGGGCGCGGGTGATTCGCGATGGCGCTTTGCTGTTAATTGAAGGGCGGGCGTTGGTGCGGGGGGACGTGCTGGTGTTGGCCGAAGGCGACCGCGTGGCGGGCGATGGGGAGGTGATTCAGGCCCATGAGTTGATGCTGGATGAGTCCTTATTAACTGGCGAATCCCTGCCGGTGGCCAAAAGCCTTTCGGCCCCAAACGCCTGTGTGTTTGCCGGCAGCTTGGTGACGCGGGGCAGCGGGTTGGTGCGGGTTACAGCCTTGGGGGCGCGCTCGCAAATGGGGCTGATTGGGCAATCGTTAAATGCCATCAGCTCAGAACCTGCGCTGGTTCAGCGGCAAATACGCGGCTTTGTGCGTGTATTTGCGCTGATCGGCGGCTTGGCAACGCTGCTGGTGATTTTGCTGTACGGCCTGCTGCGCGGCTCTTGGCTGGAGGCTCTGCTCAGCGGTATTGCCATTGGCATGTCGTTACTGCCGGAAGAATTCCCCCTGGTGCTGGCGGTGTTTATGGCGATGGGCGCCTGGCGAATTTCGGTGGCCCGCGTGCTCACCCGCAAGGCCTCTGCCATCGAAACCCTCGGCGCCACTTCCGTGCTGTGTACGGATAAAACCGGCACCCTCACGGAAAATCGCATGGCGGTGTGCAGGCTCTACACACTGCCCGATGCGGCGAGCGTACAGGCTGAAGACTGGGCCGATGGCGCCCAACAGGCACCCAGCCCGCCGCAATTAAAGTTGTTGGCAGTGGCCTGCTTGGCCGCAGGTATCCGAAACAGCGAGCCGATGGATAAGGCCATTTGGCTGTGTGGGCAGGCACATTTGGCTGCTGAATATACCCATTTGCAGGCCCAGGTTCCCGCGTTGAGCTTGGGCTTACAGGCGGGCTTTCTCGCCGTTTGCCATTTTTTTCCTCTGCCAGATGACACCTCGTTTAGGGTGTGTGCAAAGGGCGCGGTGGAATCCCTGCTGCCGCTGTGTACCCTAACGGACGCGGCGCGCCAGGCGGTTTACCAAGCGGCGGACGCGCTGGCCGCACAGGGCATTCGGGTATTGGCGGTAGCTGAAACCACCAGCGCTAACACCTGCGCGCCGCCGCAGAGTTTGGCTTTTACTTTTTTGGGGCTTGTGGGGTTTAAAGACCCACTGCGCGCCAACGTACCCGCCGCCATTGCCGAATGCCAGGGCGCAGGCGTGCGCATTATTATGATTACCGGCGACAACGGCACCACCGCCCAAGCCATCGCCCAACAGGCAGGTTTAGGTGTCCAGCGAGTGATAAGCGGCGCGCAGCTGGACGCTATGAGTGATGATCAACTCAAACAAGCCTTGGCCGAGAACCCCGTTTTTGCCCGTATTCTGCCTGCGCAAAAACTGCGTATTGTTGAATGCCTGAAGGCTCAGGGTGAGATTGTGGCCATGACCGGCGACGGCGTGAACGATGCGCCCGCTATTAAAGCCGCCCACATTGGTATTGCGATGGGCAAGCGCGGCACCGATGTGGCCCGCGAGGCGGCGGCGTTGGTACTGCTGGATGACGATTTTGGTTCTATTGTCACCACGGTGCGCCTGGGGCGGCGGATTTGGGACAACCTGCGCAAAGCCATTGAGTACATTGTGGCGGTGCATATTCCTATTGCAGGCATGGCGTTTTTGCCGGTGGTGTTGGGCATCCCCCTCATTCTTTCGCCTATTCATATCGCATTTCTGGAGATGCTCATCGACCCGGCCTGCTCTTTGGTGTTCGAAGCGGAAACCGCCGAAGATGACGCTATGCGCCAGCCACCGCGCAACCCCAAACACCCGTTAATTAACACGCGGCATTTGATTTGGGGCGCGCTGCAAGGGTTGGTGGTATTTGGCCTATTGGTGGGCTTGCTGCTTTGGGGCCGCGCCCGCGCACTGCCTGAGGACGACCTGCGGGTTTTGGTTTTTACCGCGCTGGTGATGCAAAACGCCGCGTTAATCCTGCTCAACCGCTCCGCCAACGCCTCACTCAAAAACGCCCTGCTGCGCCCCAATCGTGCCCTCTGGATCCTTTTAAGCCTGGTAACAGGCCTTATGACACTGGCCATACTTTGGCCCTTCGCCGCAGAGTTATTCCATTTTGGCCAGCTGCCATTGATGCACCTAGGGGTGTGCGTGGGGTTGAGTGGTGTGATGTTGCTGGTGTTGGAACGGATTAAGCGGCGTTGGTTTTTGGCGGTGAAGGTTTTGTAATCCTAGAAACCTCAGTTGAGCGCCCAAAAGCTGTGTAAGCCATTGGTGTGAATAGTGAAAGTTAAAAATGCAGGGCAACCTTATTGGTTGTTCAAATTTTTAACTTTTGCTAGGCATACCAAGGGATTGCGCAGACTTGGGTGATCCAACTGAGG
>JBEGTZ010000247.1:0-3770 GCA_041179125.1 Pseudomonadota bacterium
AAAAGTTAAAAATTTCGAACAACCAATAAGGTTGCCCTTCATTTTCAACTTTCACTATCCGCTACCCGTGCCTTACACAGCTTTTGGGCGCTCAACTGAGGTTTCTAGGTTAATCAGCGTATTTTTTATTTTGTGTCATTCCTGCGTAGGGGCGCAATTCATTGCGCCCAAATAAACAGCCGGGGAAACCACTTGGTTTAGTGGAATTGATAAATCGCCTTAACCGTGCGGCCTCCGTTTTCAAATTTTAACGAGCTGCACAGCTGATGCAAAAGCGATATACCACGGCCATGCGCCTTGGCCGCATCCGTTGGCTGCTGTGAATTACTAGGCAAAAATTTTTCAATATTAAATCCTTCGCCTGAATCTGTAATCGTCAGATGCACCTCATTTGGCTCGGCGCGCACAAAAGTAAAATCCAAATCAATAAAATCACTTTCTAATTCAGCCAAGCGCTCAGCGCGTAATTTATAGTACTGCTCAAACCCGCTAACGCTAGATTTTAAACTGGACGACAAACCAAGAACGCCATGCTCCAGCGCATTATTGTAAAGCTCACTGGCGATCATAAATAATTTATCTTTGTGTAATTCAATGCCTTGAATGGTGCCAATAAACGCCAAAATTTGTTGCACCATATCGGTTCTGCGTAAATCATCGGCATTTAAACGCGCCGTTAATTTCCACGGGAAAGAATGCACCTGCAAATATTCAGAAGCAATATCAACAGGCTCGCGTGTGTTTTTATCTATATGCACTAAGGGCGATAATATAATTTCAACCAGTGTGAAATCATCATGCTGGTCTTTATCCCCTTCAAAATCCTTTACTAAATCTACGATTTTATCCAGTGTTTCGCCCGCGCTTCCGCTGCGAATCACCTGCCAAACCGGCTCGTGTCCCAATTCTTTCCCCTGCGCGTTACTGGCCTCGTTAATGCCGTCTGTGTAAATGTATAAGCGCGCACCTGTTGTGAATTCGTGAATATTCACCTGTTCGTCAAATTCTTCATCCATCAGTATGCCCAGCGGCATGTGTGCAGCACTAATAAATTGCAGCGGCGCGCCATCGGCAGGGCGTACCACCAAATCATTCATACCGCCAGACCAAATCATACACTTCTGCCCTTGGGCATCAATAAATAATAAGGTACAACAAAAAAACATACCCAAAGGCAGAATGGAATGCATCCGTTTATTTATTTCACGCGCAATTTGCGCTAATGAATGCTGACGGCTGGCATATTCATAAAATATTTCCGTTACCGGTAATGAGCCAATAGCCGCAGATAAACCGTGCCCGGTAAAATCACCCGCCAGCACATACAAACCCCCGTTAGGCGCAGGAGCACTAAGCACCACATCGCCGTTAAACATAGAGGAAGGGGAGGTATGTTTTTGTACATTACTACAGAAGGTTGTGATTCTTTGTGCGCCCTGGCTAAAAACATGCTCAACAATTTTGTGTTCACGCTCCACCAAACATTGGTGGTAAAGTAAATCTGCATGGGTGCGTTTTAAATTAAGGTATAAGGCTTGATTGCGCTGATGTGCGCGAATTTTTGACAGCAGAATTTGCTCGTTAATGGGTTTGGGTACAAAATCATCGCCCCCCACCTCAAGACATTTAACCGTTACATCGGGGTTGTCCCACGCGGTGACAAATATAATACTCAGCGGCGAATCCCCCGCCATGGCACGAATAATTTTAGTTGCCTCAAAACCATCCATAACCGGCATATTGACATCCATTAAAATAAACTCAATATCCGTTTGGTTTTCAAAAACCTGGCAAGCTTCTGAGCCATTACTGGCCTGCACCACTTGATGCCCAGCGTCCTCCAAAATATAACTTAAAATATCCCGGTTAAAAGAGTTGTCATCAACCACCAAAGCTTTCATTATTGCCCCTAAATAATCGTGAAGCGGCGGTCAAAATTGGAAATTGAGAAAATTTTTCGTATCTGATCATTGGGGTTAGCTAAAGTGATAACAATATTTTTATCTTTGAAGTGACCTTGAACATTCAGCAGCATTCCTAGGCCTGAAGAATCCATGTAGCGGGTAGCTATAAAATCTATCGTAACCACCTTTACGCCAACACAGTTAACGCTTTCATAGGCCAGCCGAAATTCTTCCGCTTTTTTAAAATCGAATACTTCATCCAGCAAAATATGGGCTTCATCAACAGATTTTTTTTCGACTTTCATTTAATTGTACCACTCAAGCTTGAATTATTAATTGATGGGAAATTGGTTTGAGCCGCCAAGCGTTCTAATAAAGCTCAATATCGCCAACACTTTTTACTTCTAACCGGAAATCAGGTGCTGGGGGAGCTGATTTTAGGCGTTTTAATGAAAGATCAAGATGTGCATCCACAGTGCGTTCGTTCCCATCAGAACCCACTGCGCGCTGAATTTCATTGAGGTAATCAATGCAGCGGGTTAATTGGTGCAACATTTGTGATATTTGATCAGCCGATTGCAGTGCTGCAAATGCACGAAATACTTCCTGTTGAATGGCCTCACCTATTTCAGACCCTTTAGCAACCCCGTCACTGACCACGCTGTTCATCTTTTCAAGTTCAGACAGCATGGAATCTAAATGTCCCTTGGCATTAATGGCAAGGTTCATATCCATCGAAGCAATTTCCCCCACTACGGATTCCACCTGGGTTACTGTCTCCTTGGCTTTTTGTGCTTTTTGTTTTATTTCTTCATTTAATGCATTGGAGTCTTTTGATAATTTCCGTACTTCATCGGCCACAACGGCAAAACCTCGGCCTGCATCACCGGCTCTGGCCGCTTCAATAGCGGCATTTAATGCTAATAAATTGGTTTGATCTGCAATGCCACGGATTTCATTGATTAAACCAAACATGCCATCTAAATGTTTAACCATGTCCTGAATTTTGTGTACCGCCTGAATGCTTTTATTGCTTACATCGAGAAACAAGTCTACATAGTCGTCTAAAATGCGGCCCATCTCATTGGCAAAATGCCCTAGGGATACATTTTTTTTCTCTTCACCGCTGGAAACACCATGCGATAAATGTGATGACACCAACTGTAACAAATCCTTTTCTGCATTGGCGCTGGTGCTTAAAGCCTGAAAGCTTGCGTGTAAAGAGAGGCTGTTTCGTTCCACTACGTCGCGTATTTCGCTGGATACCTGGTTAATTTGATCACAAGCGTGCCGGTGTTTATCGGCAAATAGACGGTTTACCTGAGCGAGTAAATTGTAGCTGTGAACTTGAGTTTCTGGTTGTGTTGTGTTTGCTGGTGCTGGCCCCGCTGCCACACCCAGTGCGGCCATTAACCCTATAACCAATAGTGCAGCAAGCGCAAAATAAATAGAATCCATCGCATAAACCAATGCGCAGGCAACAATACTTGTCCCTGCGTAGGTGATTATTCGACGTGTGGCATTGTTCATCATACATCCTTAAGTTAGGCAAATTAACTTGCCTATATATTTAACCTAACAACCTCGGTGAACACGAACGCTTTAATTTAAAGAATTTTACCGCAAGGATTGCAGCATTTTAGCGCGCTTATCATGTGTTCTTGGAGGTTTTTAGGTTTAAGCATTTACGCCTAGGGTTTTGTTTCATTTAATACTAGACACGTATAACCCAATCAGCCACCGCTAGAAACTATTCATCATTCGGCGCCTAAACACCTAATTAACTGCGGGCATTTTAAAGGGCACCTCCGGTTATCCCACTTTTCGCGCCCTCGCTTCGTTATTTTCGTGCTCAGTCGGTCATTT
>JBEGTZ010000248.1:0-17103 GCA_041179125.1 Pseudomonadota bacterium
AATTCAATTTTCGCGATGATCGCGAGGCATTTTTGCACGGACGACTGCATGGATGCCGGACGACCCCACGGATGGGGGAGGTAGAATTTCATCGGGAATGAAATCGAGGTAGAGCGACGCAGGATGCCAAAGCCGAGGAAGGGAGTTTATACAGTATAAATGACCGACTGAGTACGAAAATAACGAAGCGAGCGCGCGAAAAGTGGATTTCTGGAGGTGCCCTTTAAATCAACTCACCCCGTGTTAACTCACTTTTAATATAAGCATACAAAATAGGCGCCATAACTACACCAGGCAAACCAAAAACAGACTCCATCGCAATCGCCGCAATCAACAACTCCCAGGCGTTGGATTTAATTTGATTGCCAATAATCTTGGCATTAAGAAAATACTCCAACTTATGCAAAACCACTAAAAATGCCAAAGACCCAGCCGCAGCCATAAAACCAAATGGCAAAGTGATAATCACCAACATAGTGTTAGACATTAAATTACCAATAATAGGCATCATCCCCAACAGAAAGGTCAACACAATAAGGGTTTTCGCCAAGGGCAAATTAATGCCTAGCATAGGCAAAAATAAAAGAATATATGCACCGGTAGCCAGCGCATTAATAGAAGAAATTTTGACTTGAGCAAATACAATTTTTTGAAACGCATCAGCAAGGCAGGCAATTCGCTCCAACATAGCAGCACCCAACGGCCCAAGCTTTGGTGATACCACATGTAAAGAAATCATAGCGCCTACAATCATGCCGATAATAACCCGCACAATTGTATGCCCTGCATCCGCCCCTAAAATTTTTGCCTCACCCGCATGTTCCCGCAACCATTCGGTCAGCACAACACGTAATTCATGGGCGCTATCGGGAATATTCGCGCAAACCCACTCCGGGCACTGCGCACGGGACGCATCAATAATATCCGCCAATTTTTGCAACAATACCTGAGCGCTTCCACTTTCACTTCTAAAAAACGAAATACCACTCCATATTAAAATCACCAAAGCGGTGACAATTATCGTCCCCAACACACCGACCATAATAAGCCTGGCAATATTGTTCCCAAAGCGCACATCAAGACGCGGTGAAAACACAGTAACCAAGGAATACACCAACATCCCCGAAAGCAACGCCGCCAACAGGCCATGAGTTAACACCAACCACATAGCCAAAGCCATGAGCAGATAAGAAGAAACTCGGATTACTATGTTTTTATCTATCATTTTATTTATCCAAAAATAAAAAAGGCGGATTCAACGAATTACCCTAAAAACTTTGTAATTATTCAGCGCATCCACACGTAACTGTAGGTTGGGTAGAGCTTGCGAAACCCAACAATAGTGCGGCCGAGCATAGTGTTTTGCTTTGGTAAAAATCCCACTGCGCCCGATATTTTTCTGGTTGCGCCTACGTGCTGTGTTGGGTTTCGCACGCGCTACCCAACCTACTGTTCAGCACGAAAATTGCGGAGGTGCTGAATAGTTACAAAACTTTTACATCTACGCACAGACAAAAAAATTGTGTTAATTACCCAAAGCTAATGCCTCAACCACTTTACTCTGCCGCGCATAAAATTCAACAACATATTCCTCCAGCCTATCCTGCGCAATGGCATCACGCAACTCCTGCATAATTACCTGGTAATGCCGCAGGTTATGAATAGTATTTAATTGCGCGCCTAACATTTCGCCGCATTTATCTAAGTGATGTAAATAAGCGCGGCTGAAGTTCTGGCAAGTATAGCAATCACAACTTGCATCTAAAGGTGATGGATCATTTTTGTGTACCGCGTTGCGAATTTTGACTACGCCTGTACGAATAAATAAATGGCCATTGCGGGCGTTGCGGGTGGGCATTACGCAATCGAACATATCAATGCCCCGGCGCACGGCTTCTACTATGTCCTCAGGCCTGCCCACACCCATTAAATAACGCGGTTTGTCGGCGGGCATTTTAGTGGGTAAAAAATTTAAAATACGCAGCATATCTTCTTTAGGTTCGCCCACACTTAAACCACCAATGGCGTAGCCGTCGAAATTTATCTGTGTTAACCCATTTAATGATTCTTCCCGCAGGTGTTCATACATGCCGCCTTGAACTATGCCAAATAAAGCTGCGTTGTTGCCCTCGTGGGCGTGCTTGGAGCGTTCAGCCCAGCGCAGGGATAATTCCATCGATTTACGCGCTTCATCCGGTGTGGCGGGGTAAGGCGTGCATTCGTCAAAAATCATCACAATATCGCTGCCTAAATCCCGCTGTACTTGCATGGCAATTTCCGGATTTAAATACACTTTGCTGCCATCCACCGGGGAGCGAAAAGTTACGCCTTCTTCGGTGATTTTGCGCATTTCACCCAGGCTAAATACTTGGAAGCCGCCGGAATCGGTAAGAATTGGCCCTTGCCATTGGGTGAAATCGTGTAAATCACCGAGAGTTTTAATAACTTCGGTGCCGGGGCGCAGCATTAAATGAAATGTGTTGCCAAGAATAATCTGCGCGCCGATTTCTGTTATATCCCGTGGCAACATGCCTTTGACGGTGCCGTAAGTGCCTACGGGCATAAAAGCGGGGGTTTCTACCACACCGCGCGGGAAAATCATGCGGCCACGGCGGGCGCGGCCTGATGTGTTATCAATTTCAAAATGCATGTGGCTCATAAAAATTCAGGTCGGTCTTGGTGGGCGTTGGGGTTGCGCGTAATAAACATGGCGTCGCCATAACTAAAAAAACGGTATTGTTCGTTTACTGCCAAATTATAAGTATTTAACGTGCGGCGATAACCTGCAAAGGCACATACCAGCATTAACAAAGTGGATTCACTGAGGTGAAAATTCGTCACCAGGGCATCTACAGTTTTAAATGTGTAACCGGGATAAATAAAAATATTCGTATCGCCTTCAAACGCTTGAATTTCACCATTTTGGCTTGCGGTTTCTAAACAGCGCACACTGGTAGTGCCTACGGCAATAACGCGGTTGCCACGTTTTTTTGCGGCTTTTACCTGCTCACACACCGCTTCGCTCACCTGCATCCACTCGCTGTGCATAGTGTGTTCAAGAATATTATCCACACGAACCGGGGAAAATGTGCCCGCGCCTACGTGCAAAGTAACGAACGCAGTGTGGATGCCTTTTTCATTCAGAGCCGCAAGCACAGCTTCATCAAAATGCAGGCCTGCGGTGGGCGCAGCTACTGCACCGGGGTTTTGAGCATAGACCGTTTGGTAGCGCTCGCGGTCTGCCATGTCATCCGGGCGCGTGATGTAGGGCGGCAGAGGAATATGGCCCAAACGGTTTAATACATCCAACGGCGGCTGGAAAAATTTAAGCTGAAATAAGGCGCCCTGTCGGCCTATTACCTGCACTTGGGTGGTTTCATCTAACTGTATAAAACTGCCCGGCGCAGGGCTTTTACTGGCGCGCAATTGCGCCAGGGCCTCGCCATCGGGCAGCAAACGCTCAATCAGAATTTCCACTTTACCGCCACTGCTCTTGTGGCCAAATAAACGGGCGGGGATAACACGGGTGTTGTTAAAGACCAATAAATCGCCAGGGTTTAACAACGCTGGCAATTCACTAAATTGTCGGTGGGCCAACGCGCCGTTGCTGCCATCCAAACACAATAAACGGCTGCCGCTGCGGGCGGTAGCGGGCGTGAAGGCAATTAACTCCTCCGGCAGATGGTAGGCAAATGCCTCGCGTAACATAAAACACCTCAGATTTGAAGGCGCGCAGGGTACTGGAATTTGGCCACTTTCGCCATGATCAAGACGGGCGGCATTAAATCAGTGATAATTGCGCCTTTTCCCTGCTGAGGTCTTTTTACATTGAGCACCACATCGAATTCCTGGCACCTGTACCGCCGCCTATTGGGTTATACCCGCCCGTATATGCGTTTAATGATTATCAGCCTGTGCGGGTTTGTGCTGTATTCCGGCATGGAAACCCTAATGGCCCAATTGATGAAGTATTTTGTTGATGGGATAGAGACTCGGGATAAACAATTATTGTGGGCCGTACCCGTAGCCATTGTGGTGGCGCGGTTATTTCATGGCGTGGGTTCTTATTTCGGCAATTATTATATTGCGCGGGTGGGTATTCATGTAGTGAATGATTTACGCAGCCATTTATTCAAACACCTACTGCATTTGCCCAGCCAGTATTACGACAATCAAAACTCTGGCGAAATTATTTCTTTAATTACCTACAACGTCGCCCAGGTAACAGGCTCCGTCACCAAAGCCGTGCAAGTTGGCCTGCGCGATGGGTTTACGGTGATCGGTTTATTGGCTTATTTAATTTGGGTAGACTGGAAACTCACCTGTATTTTTGTAGTGATTGCACCCATTTTGGGGTTGTTAGCCAATGGCGCCAGCCGTTATTTCCGCCGTTTAAGCCGCAAAATGCAGGTAAGCATGGGCGGCATAACACATATCACCAATGAAGCCATCAGCGGTTTTCGCTTAGTTAAAAGCTACAACGGCCAAAAATACGAAGCCGAACGATTTAATACCGCCTGCAAAGATAACAACCTATTAAGCAAAAAATATGAGCGCATCGCCGCGCTGCAAGGGCCGCTATTTCACTTAGTTATTGCCGTCAATTTAGCCATTATTTTATTTTTAATTATGGCTTTTTGGCAGCACGATACCGGCACCGCCGTGGCCTATTTAACCGCCGCAGGCATGATTGCCAAACCCTTGCGGCAGGTGGCCACCATTAACGAAACCATTCAAAAAGGCCTATCCGCAGCGGAGAGTATTTTTGCAGTCATCGACATGCAAAGCGAACGCGATGAACACAGCGCCGTGTTACAGGTAAAAAACGGTGTTATCGAATTTAAAGCGGTGGGTTTTAGCTATGACGAACAAAAACAAGCGTTAAGCAATATTAATTTTACCGTTCAGCCGGGGCAAACCATCGCTTTGGTGGGCCGCTCCGGCAGCGGTAAAAGTACACTGTCCAATTTATTGCTGCGTTTATACGACGTACAACAGGGCGCAATTTTAATTGATGGCACACCCATTAACCGCGTGAGCCTGCATAGCTTGCGGCAAAATATTGCCCTGGTAAATCAACACACAGTTTTATTTAACGATACCGTCACGCGCAATATTGCCTACGGCTTAGACGATAAAGACATCGACATTAAACGTGTAGAACAAGCAGCCCAATTAGCACAAGCGCAGGAATTTATTCTTGCCTTGCCCGATGGTTTTAACACCCTTATTGGTGAAGATGGCGATAAACTTTCCGGCGGCCAGCGCCAACGTTTAGCCATCGCCCGCGCCATGTACAAAGATGCGCCTATTTTAGTCCTGGATGAAGCCACCTCCGCGCTAGATAACGAAGCGGAAAAAGCCATTCAAATAGCGCTGGATGCCCTGGCAAAAAACCGCACCACCCTAGTCATTGCCCACCGTTTAAGCACCATTGAACATGCAGACACCATTGTGGTGATGGACCAAGGACAAATAATTGAAACCGGCACACACAGCGAATTAATTGCCCGCAATGGCGCCTACACGCAACTACACCGCTCATCAATTAATGGGGTAACACCCGAGTGATTTGGCTGCGTATTTATACTTTTATTTGGTACTGCCTATTACCCTTTATTGTGCTGCGCTTATTGTGGCGCAGCATTAAAGCCAGCGGCTACCGCAGGGCTATTTTTGAACGTTTTGGTTTTATTACGTCCGTTAAAAATAACAAACCCTGCCTGTGGATTCATGCGGTTTCTTTAGGAGAAAGCATCGCCGCCACGCCATTAATTCACGCCTTATTAAAATCCGGCCAATATCATTTATTCATTACCAACACCACACCCACCGGCAGGGCGCGCATTCAACAGGAATTTGGCGAACGTGTAAGCCAAGCTTGGGCACCTTATGATTTCCCTGCGGCTATTGAGCGTTTTATCCAGCGCAGCAATCCTTGCGGTTTAATTATTATGGAAACAGAACTCTGGCCCAACTGGCTTGCCGCCTGCCACAATAAAAATATTCCCAGCCTATTAGCCAACGGGCGATTATCTGAAAAATCCTACCGTGGCTACCGGCGCATCGCTGCACTTAGCACACAAATGATGAACGATATTTGTTTTTTAACGGTGCAAACTCAGGCACACGCAGAACGGTTTATCTCCTTGGGCGCCAGCGCAGATAAAATTCAGGTGGCAGGCAATATTAAATTTGATATTCAACTGGACGCGGCAGTTATTTCTAAAACTCAAGCAGCTAAATCCCATTTATTCGAACGACCTACGTTAATTGCTGGCAGCACACACGCAGGTGAAGACGAAATTATTCTGGCGGCATTTACACTCATTCAACAAAAAATTCCCAATGCGTTATTAATTTTAGTGCCGCGCCACCCGGAGCGTTTTGATACCGTGGCGGCACTCATTAAAGCACACGGATTTACCCTTGCCCGCCGCACACAGGATCATTTACCCCGCGCCCAACACGCGGTTTTATTGGGCGATACCCTCGGTGAATTAACGTTTTTATACGGGCTTAGCGATGTGGCTTTTATTGGCGGCAGCTTAATTAAACGCGGCGGGCATAATATGTTGGAAGCCGCAATATGGAGCATTCCTTTAGCCGCCGGGCCTTTTATGGATAATTTCCAACAGTTAAATGATGATTTAATTGCCTGCGGTGCGTTATTAATTGTTAATTCGGCGGAATCATTAGCGGAGTTTTTTTTGAATTGCCAAAAACACCCGGATATCGCTCATAACATGGGGTGCGCAGGAAGGGACTATTTATTGGGCAATCAAGGGGCTGTGGATAAAATTCACAACAGGATTGTTGACTTGCTGGCAGCACAATAACTCGTGCTGTACCTTTGCTCGGAAATAGGCAATAAACTCCATTCACATTGTCTCAGGCTATGAAGCCCATATACAAAATTTTATCTAATGTTGCGCCGCAACGGGTTATGATTGCCACAGGCTATCAGGCCAACCGCCTGATGGATCTCAACACCCTTCCAACCTTAGCACCTTCCAACTTAGCAATAGGAGAACCCGTATGGGCGTTTTAGTAGGCAAATTAGCACCCGACTTCACCGCACCTGCCGTGCTCGGCAATGGTGACATCGTAGATAGCTACAGTTTTTCCGCAGCCACCAAAGGCAAAAAAGCCGTAGTATTTTTTTACCCACTGGACTTCACCTTTGTATGCCCATCAGAGCTTTTGGCTTTTGATAGCCGCATGAGTGAATTCGCCAAACGCGGCGTAGAAGTGATCGGTGTATCAATCGACTCCCACTTCACCCACAACGCCTGGCGCAACACCGCGATTAATGACGGCGGTATTGGCCCCGTGAAATACACGCTGGTTGCGGATATTACCCACGCCATTTGTAAAGCATACGACGTGGAATCCGCAGGCGGCGTGGCGTTTCGCGGCACGTTTATCATCGACGAAGAAGGCGTGGTGCGCTCACAAATCGTCAACGACCTGCCCATCGGCCGCAATGTTGATGAAACCCTGCGCACCGTTGACGCGCTGATTTTCCATCAAGAACACGGTGAAGTGTGCCCAGCAGGCTGGAAAGACGGCGACAAAGGCATGGTGGCAAGCCCTGAAGGCGTGGCTGCTTACTTGGCGGAAAACGCCAGCAAGCTGTAATCTACCGCTAGCAATTTTGCGTAAAACCCCGGAGTACATCTGGGGTTTTTTTTGCCTCGAATTAGCGAGCTGCGCCATGCAAACGATAAATACCATGCAAACAACAAATACCCCACAAACCAACCACACCAAAATTCCCGTCGGTATTTCCGCCTGTTTAATGGGCGATGCCGTGCGTTACAACGGCGGCCATAAACAATCGTTATTGTGCCGTGAATTATTAAATACTTATTTTGATTTTCAACGTTTTTGCCCAGAAGTCGCCATCGGCCTTGGCGTGCCCCGGCAGACTATTCGCCTGGTGGGGGAATTTAACACGCCCCGCGCCATAACACCTGCAAATAATGCAGATTATACCGAAGCACTCGCTGACTACGGCCAAACTGTGGCCGTTTTAGCAAAAGCATTTAGCGGGTATATTTTGATGAAAGATTCACCCAGCTGCGGCCTGTTCAGCACCAAAGTGTATTCAAACAGCAGCCCCCTGCCCGGTAAACGCGCCGGTATTTTTGCGCAAACACTAAAAGAATATTTGCCACTTCTGCCCATGGAAGAAGAAGCCCGTTTAAACGACCCCGCATTGCGCGAAAATTTTATCAGTAGGGTTTATGCCTACCACGACTGGCGAGTGAATTTTTTACCCCATGCCACACCGCACCATTTGGTACTTTTTCATAGCCGTTATAAATATTACGCCATGGCGCACAGCCAAACGCTTTACCGCAATTTAGGCAGGTTAGTGGCGGGTTCCGGGGATGGTGATTTTGCACAGAAATTAAAAGAATATGAGCACACATTATTCAACGGAATTATTAAACCACCCTCCCGACGCAACCACGCCAATGTGCTTTACCATATTTTGGGTTATTTAAAAAAACCGCTGGCGGATGCCAAAACTTCAGTTCCTGCGGCGATAAAACAGGATTTAGTCAAAGCAGTGGATGATTATCGCGAGGCATTAGTACCGTTAATTGTTCCTATTACTCTGCTGAAACATTATTTAACCCACTACGCCTGCGACTATATAAATCAGCAAGTGTATTTAAACCCTTACCCAGAACAACTAAAGCTGCGCAACTCATTGTAACCTGAGTGAAATAATAAAAAATATCGGTTGACGCACTGCCGCCAAGCCCATAGAATGCGCGGCCTCAGTTGGTGCATATCACTTACTGAACCCGGTGCGGGGTGGAGCAGCTTGGTAGCTCGTCGGGCTCATAACCCGAAGGTCGTTGGTTCAAATCCAGCCCCCGCTACCAATTTAATTACAGCTAATATGTGAATTAAGCCTAATTAAATTGGTGAAATGAGTTGGCGCAGCCAACGCGATCGGCCCCTTTATGGGGTTTTTTGTTATTAGGCCTTTGAGCAAGGCGACCGGGGTGCGGCACCCTGGGTATTTAATGGGCCTTGAGCCCATTTTTTGTTTGTGAGCAGGTTATGGCATCGTTACAAGAGCGGTTAGAACTTCTGATAGAACCCGTGGTGGAAGCACTCGGCTGTCAGCTTTGGGGTATTGAATTTTTTGCCCAGGGCCGCCGCTCTGTCTTAAGAATTTATATTGACCGAGCCGACGGTATTGGCGTTGAAGACTGCGAACAGGTTAGCCGTCAAGCCAGCGCCGTCTTAGATGTAGAAGACCCTATTTCCAGTGAATACACCCTTGAAGTGTCTTCACCGGGCATGGATCGCCCACTGTATAAATTAGCCCAATACGAACAATGTGTGGGTGAGCACCTGGTGGTTAAATTGCGTGTAGCCTTCGATGGCCGCCGTAAGTTTTCCGGGCTTTTAAAAGGTGTTGAAGGTGATGAAATTGTGTTGCAAGTGGACAATGAAGAATATTTATTGCCCTTTGAGTTAATTGATAAAGCCAATGTTGCTCCCCAATTCTAGGAATTAATGAAGAGAGATTTTCATGAAAAAAGAACTATCAGCGGCAGCTAAAAAAGAACTATCAGCTGCGGCCAAAAAAGAAATTTTACTGGTGGCCGATGCGGTATCCAACGAAAAAGGTGTGGACCGCAATGTCATTTTCGAAGCAATTGAGTTGGCGTTAGCTACCGCCGCCAAAAAGCGCTTCGATGAAGACTCCACCATTACCGTTACCATCGACCGGCGCACCGGCGCATACACCACCGAACGCAGTTGGAATGTGGTGAGCGACGACGTGCTGGCCGCGTTAGGCACTGAATTTACTATTCAAGAAGCCCACGAAAAAGATCCCTCCCTTAAAGCGGGTGACACCTTCAGCGAAATCATTGAAAACGTGGAGTTTGGTCGCATCGCCGCACAGACGGCCAAGCAAGTGATTGTGCAAAAAGTCCGCGAAGCGGAACGCGCCCAGATTGTTGACGAATACCGCAGCAAGGTCGGCGAATTAGTCTCCGGCATGGTAAAAAAAGTGACGCGGGACAACATTATTATTGACCTTGGCAACAACGCTGAAGGCCTACTGCCCAGAGACCAACTGGTGGGCCGTGAAATATTCCGTATGAACGACCGCATCCGCGCTGTACTGCTGGAAGTACGCCCCGATGCGCGCGGACCACAACTGTTTTTAAGTCGCTCTTGCGCACAAATGCTGCTGGAATTGTTCCGTATCGAGGTTCCTGAAATAGCCGAAGAAATCATTACCCTGCGCGGCGCGGCCCGCGACCCAGGTTCACGCGCCAAAATCGCCGTCTCCACCAACGACGGTCGCATCGACCCTGTGGGCGCCTGTGTGGGTATGCGCGGCTCTCGTGTGCAAGCGGTCTCCAACGAACTGGCGGGCGAGCGCATTGATATAGTCCTGTGGCACGACAACCCCGCGCAATTTGTACTCAACGCTATGGCGCCCGCCGAAATCGATTCCATTGTGATCGACGAAGACACAGGCGCTATGGACGTAGCCGTGGCTGATGAAGGCCTCGCCCAAGCGATTGGTCGTGGCGGCCAAAACGTGCGCTTAGCCTCTGAGCTGACCGGCTGGGAAATCAACGTCATGAGCATGGCCAAGTGGCAAGAAAAACAAGCCGCTGAAACCGGCAGCGTAAAAGAAACCTTCATGAAGGCTCTGGACATTGAAGAAGACGTGGCCGAAGTATTAGTAGAAGAAGGCTTCACATCTTTAGAAGAAATCGCTTATGTGCCCTTAGAAGAGTTTTTGGCCATTGATGGTTTTGACGAAGAAATCGCTCAAGAATTGCGCGCCCGCGCCAAAGATGCCCTGCTAACCCAGGCATTGGCCAGCGAAGAAGAGCTGGAAAACACTGATCCAGCTGAAGATTTATTAAGCATGGAAGGAATGGACCGCCCTCTGGCGTTTGTGTTGGCCAGTATCGGCATACGCACAATGGAAGATTTAGCAGAACAATCCGTTGATGATCTTTTAGACATCGAAGGCATGACTGAAAAACGCGCAGCGAGCTTGATTATGGCCGCCCGCGCCCCCTGGTTTGCAGACTCTAAATAGGTGAGCTGAGGAAATACAATGGCAGACGTAACTGTTAACGACCTGGCCAAGTCCATAGGTGCATCCGTTGAGCGCTTGTTGTCGCAGATGGGCCAGGCGGGTTTACAACATAAAAAATCCACGGATATGGTGTCGGATGATGAAAAGCAAACCCTGCTGACGTTCTTAAAAACGGCACACGGTGAAAGCGCTGAAGCCCCGAAAAAAATCACCCTGAAGCGCAAAACCACTACCACGATAAAAACCGGTACGGGCAGCGCCCGCAAAACCGTTAACGTGGAAGTGCGCAAAAAACGCACCTACGTTAAAAGGACAGATGCAGATGGCATATTGTCCGCAGATCAGGACGAACATGCCCACGAGTCTGACGAACTCCTAGAGATCGAACCTGAGCAAATCGAAGAGGTATTTGAAGCGGAACCCACCCCACACGAAGAAGTGGCCGTGGTAGAAGCTGTTGAAGAAGTCGCCGTACCTGACGAGACGGAAATCGCCGCCGCGCCACCTTCGCCCCGAGCTTTTGTGGACGAAGCCGAAAACCGTCGTCAAAAAGCCATATTAGATCGTCAAAAAGCCACCAAAGAAGCTGATGCCCTAGCCCGCAAAGCCGCTGAAGACCGCCGCGCGAAAGAAAACGTCAAAAAAGAAGACGTTAAAAAAATGGTCACCAAAAAGCCCACCGTGGCTCCGGTGCTCAGCGCAGAAGAATTAGCAGCCAAAGCAGAAGAAGAAAAACACAAGCTCAGCAAGAAAAAAGAGCGCACGGTTGAAGCCCCCGCCGAAGAAGAAGATGACAGCCGCAACCGACACAACAAAAAAGCGGGCAAGGCTGTGAAGAAAACAGCGGTAGTAGCGCCTAAAAAAGGCTCCGCTGCACTTACTTATTTAGATGAAGATAACGAATTTGGCGGCCCCCGAGGCCACCGCAAGGGCGGTCGCAAGCTCGCCAACAAACACGGCTTTAAAAAGCCTACGAGTAAAATTGTGCACGAAGTAGAAATCCCCGAAAGTATTACCGTATCTGAACTCGCCTCACGCATGAGCGTAAAAGGCACTGAAGTGGTAAAACACCTGATGAAATCCGGTGTTATGGCCAGCCTCAATCAAGTCATCGACCAAGACACGGCCCACATTGTGGTCTCTGATTTTGGTCACCAAGCGGTGTTGATCAGCCACGATGCGGTGGAGCATAACTTCCAACGTACCATTGATGATCACGATGGCGAACACGTCACTCGCGCCCCCATCATCACCGTGATGGGCCACGTTGACCACGGTAAAACCTCTCTGCTCGACTACATCCGCAAAGCCAAAGTGGCAGCGGGCGAAGCCGGTGGTATAACCCAGCACATCGGCGCCTACCGCGTGCCGACGGGGCACGGTGAACTCACCTTTTTGGATACCCCAGGCCACGCCGCGTTTACCGCCATGCGTTCACGCGGCGCCCGCTGTACCGACGTAGTAATTCTGGTTGTTGCAGCCGATGACGGCGTGATGCCGCAAACCGAAGAGGCGATTAAACACGCTAAAGCGGCGGGTGTGCCTATGGTGGTAGCCATTAACAAATGCGACAAACCCAGCGCCGACCCAGATCGCGTTAAAAATGAATTGGTTGTGAAAAACGTCATCCCCGATGATTGGGGCGGCGACACACAGTTTGTGCAGGTCTCGGCCCTCACCGGTGACGGTGTGGATCAGCTCCTGGAAGCGGTGGCCATTCAAGCCGAATTATTGGAGCTGCGCGCCCAAGTGAACGTGCCGGGACGCGGTGTGGTGATTGAATCACGCATGGATAAAGGCCGTGGTGTGGTTGCCACATTGCTGGTGCAAAACGGTGAACTTAAAGCCGGTGACATGCTGCTGGCCGGACAAAGTTTTGGCCGCATCCGTGCTATGACCAACGAACACGGCGTGCAAATCAAAACCGCTGGCCCCTCCATGCCCGTGGAAATTCTCGGCCTGGACGTCACACCCAACGCCGGTGATGAATTTGCCGTAGTGTCCGATGAGCGTAAAGCCCGTGAAGTTTCCGAGTTCCGCGCCGTGAAAGAACGCGAAGAGCGCATGGCACGCACCCAGGTGTCGAAGCTTGAAAATATGTTCGCCAATATCGCCGCCGGCGAGAAGAAAACCCTCTCCGTCGTGGTAAAAACCGACGTGCGCGGCTCACTAGAAGCCATCAACGCCGCCCTAATGGAGCTGGGCAACAGCGAAGTGGAAGTGCGTATTGTGGGCGATGGCGTTGGTGGCATCACCGAAAACGACATCAACCTAGCTATGACCACCCGCGCCATCGTGGTGGGCTTTAACGTGCGCGCCGACGGCAGCGCCCGCAAAGTGGCCGAGCGCGAAGGCGTGGATATTCGCTACTACAGCATCATTTACCATTTGATCGACGAAGTGAAAGCCGCTCTGTCCGGTATGCTCGACCCTGAGCGCGTAGAAACCATTCTGGGCGTAGCCCAAGTGCGCGATACCTTCCGCTCACCCAAGTTTGGCCAGGTGGCCGGCTGTATGGTGTTGGAAGGCATCATCTACCGCAACAAGCGCATCCGTGTGTTGCGTGAAAACGTGGTGATCTTCGAAGGCGAACTGGAATCCCTGCGCCGCTTTAAAGACGACGTATCCGAAGTGCGCCACGGTACCGAATGTGGTATCGGCGTGAAGAACTACGACGTTAAAGTGGGCGATCAAATCGAAGTTTATGATGTGAAAGAAGTGGCGCGCACGCTTTAAGCGCGCCCATCTGAAGCCTAAAAACCGCCTAAAGCGCCCCCTTTGTTACCGTAGAAAGGGGGCGCTTTTTTGCCAAAGTCTAGTGATAGAGTCTAGCGAGCGAGTTTGGTGAAAAAGCTTGGTGAATGCAGTAGCCACCACTAGGGTGCGTCAAATTTCGCAAAAAACACTTCAAATTCAAGTAGTAGGCGTTCGCAGTAGCGCTCAACTGAGGTTTTTAGGTTAATCATGGCAAGAGAGTTCAAACGTGCCGACCGCGTCGCCGACGCCGTACAACGCAGCCTGGCCCAGGCCATCCCCAACGAAGTGCGCGACCCTCGTTTAGGCATGGTCAATATCAACGCAGTGGTGGTGGCCAAAGACCTCACTATGGCCAAAGTGTACTTCACCTTAGTGGGTGAGCAGGATCCAGCCCGCGCCCGCCAAGCCGTCGAAATCCTCAACAAAGTCGCCAACTTCTTGCGCGCCATCGTCTGCAAAGACGTAGCCCTGCGCATCAGCCCGCGCCTGTTTTTTTATTACGACGAATCCTCCGTGCGCGGCCAAGAATTAAGCCAGCTCATCGACAAAGCCGTGGCCGCAGACAGAGCCGTGGCCGCTGAGCAAGCCCCACCAGAAGATTCAAATACCGGCGCTGACGAGGAATAAACCTTGGGCCGCAGCAAACATTTTGGCCGTGTTGTAGACGGCCTCATTATTCTCAACAAAACCCAAGGCATTACCTCCAACCGTGCGCTGCAACAGGCCAAACACCTGTTTTTTGCCAACAAAGCAGGCCACACCGGCAGCCTAGACCCCCTCGCCACCGGTGTTTTGCCCCTGTGTTTTGGCGAAGCCACTAAGTTTTCATCCCACCTGTTAGACGCCGACAAACGCTATCAAACCCGTATACAACTGGGCGTGCGCACGAATACCTGCGATTGCGAAGGTGAGGTAATTGAACGTACAGACGCCAGCCACATCACCCAAACCGCCGTGGAGCAAGCCCTTCACGCCTTTCGCGGCCCCATTCTGCAAGTGCCGCCGATGGTATCCGCGCTCAAACACCAAGGCCGTCCTTTATATGCTCTGGCCCGCGAAGGCATAGAAATCGAACGCCCGCCCCGCCCAGTCACTATTTACACGCTCGAACTACTCAGCTTTATGCCGGGCGCCGCCCGCGAGGTGACACTGGATATTCAGTGCAGCAAAGGCACCTACATCCGCTCCATCGCCGAAGACTTAGGCCAGGCGCTCGGTGTCGGCGGCCATGTCACCCAATTGCACCGCACCCAAGCCGGGCCGTTCACACTAGAACATGCACTGAACCTGGCAGATTTAATCACTGAGCGCGGTGAACAAGGCCCCGAAGTGCTGGACCACCATTTGTTAGCCCTAGACGCCGCCATCGAAGAGCTCCCCAAACTCACCCTAGAAACCAACAGCGCCTTTTACTTTTTACAGGGCCAAGCCGTGATGGACATACAGGTCTACCGCTTAGGTCAGCAAGGTGATAGAGTGCGCGTCTTTCGCCCGGACGGAAGGTTCTTAGGCCTTGGCGAAATCGGCGGGGGCGGGTTAATCAACCCCAAACGCCTCGTTCAATTTGTTTAAGCCTGCTTAAACAGCGACCTAACTATCAATATGCATGGTTAGGCCGAACTTCCCCAAACCTTGCAAGATGTTTGGGGTGCATATTCAACTTAACGTAAATGAGGAAATACCCATGGCACTCTCTGCCCCTGAAAAAGCAGCCATTCTTAAAGAACACCAAACCGCCGCCAACGACACCGGTTCACCGGAAGTCCAAGTAGCGCTGTTAACTGCCAATATCAACAAACTGCAATCCCACTTTGAAGGCCACAAGCAAGATCACCACTCACGTCGTGGTTTGATCCGCATGGTTAACCAGCGCCGTAATTTGCTGGATTATTTAAAGTCCAAAGATACCACCCGTTATACGTCACTGATCCAAAAACTGGGTCTGCGCCGCTAGCCACAGTGCCCGCCTTAAGCGGGCACTTTTATTTTTAGTCTGATGTATTTGCCGATCGAAGGATAAAAATTGTGAATCCTGTAATTAAAAAATTTCAATACGGTACTGAAACCGTAACCCTAGAAACGGGCCGCATAGCCCGTCAAGCCACCGGTGCCGTTGTAGTCAGCATCGGCCAAACCCGCGTTTTATGTACCGTGGTAGGCGCCAAACAAGCCAGCCCCGGCCAAGGCTTTTTCCCACTTTCAGTTCACTACCAAGAAAAGACCTACGCCGCAGGCCGTATTCCCGGCGGTTTTTTTAAGCGTGAAGGCCGTCCAAGCGAAAAAGAAACCCTCACCTCGCGTTTAATCGACCGCCCAATCCGCCCGCTTTTCCCAGAAGGTTTTCTCAACGAAGTTCAAGTGGTCTGCACTGTTCTGTCCGTTGAAAAAGACCAAGACCCCGATATAGCCGCCCTAATCGGCACTTCAGCCGCACTGGCTATTTCCGGTATTCCTTTCAGTGGCCCCATCGGCGCAGCCCGCGTGGGTTACACCGTCAAAGACGGCTACCTGTTAAACCCCACCTTCAGCAAACTGCTCACCTCTGAGTTAGACATGGTGGTAGCCGGTACACAAAACGCCGTTTTAATGGTGGAATCTGAAGCCAACGAACTGCCCGAAGACATCATGCTCGGTGCCGTACTCTACGCTCACCAAGAAATGCAAGCGGTGATTCAAGCCATAACCGAACTCGCCCGCGACACCGCCAAGCCCACCTGGGACTGGCAAGCCGCCGCTGAAAACACCGAATTAAAAACCGCCCTAGAAGCCGCCGTTGGCGCCCAAATTGGCGATGCCTACCGCATCATCGACAAAGCCGCGCGCTACGACAGCTTGTCCAAACTGCGCAGCGAAGCCGTAGCGCAACTGACCGCCGAAGGCTCAAGCTTCAGCGCTGAGGCAGTAAAAGAAGCCTTTGAAACCTTTGAATACAACCTAGTGCGTGGCCGTATCGTCAATGGCGAACCGCGCATCGACGGACGTGACAACAAAACCGTGCGCGGCCTGAATATCGAAGTAGGTGTACTGCCCCGCGTACACGGCTCCGCCCTCTTCACCCGTGGCGAAACCCAAGCCTTGGTTGCTGCAACCCTCGGCTCCCCACGGGATTCACAGTTGGTAGAAGGCTTAGAAGGCGAGCGCAAAGAAGCGTTTATGCTGCACTACAACTTCCCCCCCTACTCCGTGGGCGAATGTGGCCGCATGGGCGCCACTGGCCGCCGCGAAATCGGCCACGGTCGTTTAGCGCG
>JBEGTZ010000249.1:0-5141 GCA_041179125.1 Pseudomonadota bacterium
ATCACCAGTAGGCTCATTGGCAAGTTATTGCGTTTGGCCAGTTCAATTTCACGTTTTAGCGCCATTTCCATCGCGGCACGGTTGCCTACTTGTGTGAGTGTGTCGCGCAGTGAATTATCCAGCGCCTCGCGATACAAAAGCGCATTGCGCAGGGGATAAAATAAAATACCGGATAAAACCTCCAGGCCTTGTAATTCGGTTTCAGAAAAGGGTTTGTCGCGGGAAAAGCTCAATTTTCCTAATTGATAATTGTCGCCGGATAAATTGTATTCCACACGATGTTTTTGCCCTCGGCCCAAGGTGACATCTAGGCGTTTAGTGTCGTTGATGAAATTAAGGCTGGTAAATTTAACCACTTGCCGTGCGCGGGTAAAAAATTGGCTTAGTGTATCGCGTAAATCCAAGGAACTTTGTAGTTCGTGGGCAAGGCGAAAGCGTTGTTCATGTAAAACCCCTTCGCCCTCAGGCGCCGTCTGCTCAATGGCTGCTTTGGCATTAACATGAATAACAGATGGATTGGGTTGCGCAGATTTTGACATTTTGTGCTTCCTGATAACAACTTGACGAATATGTGATCAGAAGCGAATAGTGTGCCAGAGAGGGTTGGTTAAATAATTTATAATAAATTCAGTGGGTTATGTTGTATGTTTTGGGTGCGCGGGCTGGCGTGGTCAGTTTTTTGACGGGTGGATTGAGGGCGTTAGAAAAGAAGTGATATTAATTCGGTGCCCCAGAGGAGGGTGGCGATGAGTATGGTCAACATAACAGCGGCGGAGCCCATATCCTTTGCGCGCCCTGCCAACTCATTGTGTTCTGGCCCAATGCGATCAACCACCGCTTCAATTGCTGAATTTAATAATTCAACCACTATCACTAATAATAAACTGCTGATTAACGCCACCTTGTGAAGTGCGCTAACAGGTAAAACCAGTGCGAGTGGAATTAAAACCAAACCCAGCCATATTTCCTGACGAAATGCTGCTTCATTTTTATAGGCAAATATTAAACCCTGTTTTGAGTAGGTCAGTGCGTACAGAATACGAGCGATGCCAGTTTTGCCAGGTTTCATAAGGTGTTAAATTCTGTTTATAAATAAATTAGCGGCTAGATATTTTGGTATGTGCGCGTTAAAAGTATGTATCAACCACCGGCTAATTTCACTTTAAACCCTTGTTGCTCTAGGTAGAGTTTAATTTTATCCCGGTGCTCACCTTGGATTTCCAATTCAAATTGTTTCAACGTACCGCCAGTGCCGCACAGTTGTTTGAGTGCTTTTAAATACTGTGTTAATACTGAGGTGTCTTGGCTTAGGCCTTTGATAATACAAACACACTTACCACCACGGCCTTTGGTTTCCCGCGCGATACGCACAAACCCATCGCTGGGTGGCGGGGCAGGGGGGGTGGGTGCATCTTTTATTTTTCCTTTATCGGTGGAGTATACCAACCTCGTATCTTTAGATGTGCTCATAGGCGATAGATGTGTTCACTGGGGTAAAATCTAGGTGCAAAAAAAAGCCGCAGCGAGCTGCGGCTTGGTGTTTTTGTTAACGTTATTTGGCTTTGGCGGCGTAAGAGGCCCAAAGACGTGATAAGCGTGCGACTTTAGATGTGGCAGGGACAGACTTAAACGTCTTAATGGCTTCTGCTTGTTTTTTTGCACCTAAATACGCAATCCCCAGGTTAACGGTGGTTTCGTCTTGGAAGCTGATTTTTCCTTTAGCTAAGCCTTTGGTAAACGCTTCTATGGCTTTTTCGTATTGGCGGTGGCCCAAATAACCCTCGGCAATTTTAACCAGTGGCTCGCCTGTGGGTTTGCCTGCGGCTTCTTTTTCGATGGAAGCTAACATGGGAAGGTCTGCTGCGGCATCGCTGGTTGATTTAGCCAGCAATTTTTTCTCGCGTTCGTCTTTTAATTCGCCGGAGTTAATACCTTTTTCCAAAAAGTATTTAGCATCGCCAGGGTTGCCTGAGGCAAGAGACAATTCTGCGGCGTCTTTTAATACCGGGCCTTTGGCTATGGCCACCGCATCCATTAAGCGATACATAATGATGTTTTGGCGGTCGTTGAAGCTGCTTTCTTTCTGAACGTATTTAAACATATCTTCCCAGTAGGACTGAGAAGGGTACATGCCTAATACTTGTTCTTGTACATCAGCGGCTTCGGTGGTTTTATTTTGTTTGAAGAGCGAGCTCATCCACAGCTTGTACCAATCTTCTGATGGTGGTTTTGCGCTGTTGGCGCTGGCTTTAATATATTTGCTGGCTAAGTCAGCGGTTTTGGCAAAATCGTTTTGGATGTAATAGGTTTGTGCAATTTGGCGCGAAACTTCTGCGTCTTGGCCCACTTCTTTTAAATAGCGCTCTGCGTATTGTAAAGATTTGGGGTAATTTTTCATGCTCAGGTATAGCTGAGACATGGTGAGAATACGCTTGTTAACGTCGCCAGGAGCAAACTGATTTTTAGCCAGCATGGATTCATAAACATTTAATGCGCTGGTGTAATCTTTAGTTTGTAAATAGAGGTAAGACAACATCTCGTTGATGAGTGTTTCTTCGACGGGCTTTTTATCGGGCATAGCATCGGCTTCTTTTACTTTGCCGATAGCCTCCTTGAATTTTTTGGCTGCCATTAAATCTTTGGCTTCTTGCAAAGGTTTACCCACTTTGGCGCTCACTTCACCGGCTGATTTGGCCGCTAAAGCTGTGTTGGGTAACAGAGCTACAACCGCTGTGGCTGAGGCTAGGGTGATAAGTGCGCCTTGTAATGCCTTGCGCATAGCTGAAGTTGTTAACATGAATATGACACTCAATAAAAATCAAAAAAAGACCAGTTTAGTCAAACTGGTCATTCCCTACGATACCAATAGTGGTAACGCCTAAACGCTGAGAAATAGCCAAGATTTTTGCAACCTTGTCGTACTTGCACAGTTTGTGGGGGCGCAAGTGGATTTCAGGCATTGGGGTTTGAGCAGCGGCACCCTTAAGGTAGGTGGTGAGCTGCCCTGCGCTTACGTTGTTACCATTCCACAATACTGAGCCGTCAAAGTCGACAATGATGTCCACTTTTTCAGGTTTAACCAGTTGTTCAGGGGGCGTGCCGACAGGCATATCCATCTTCACCGCGTGGGTTTGGACGGGGATGGTTATGATCAGCATAACAATTAATACAAGCAGTACGTCGATGAGTGGGGTGGTGTTGATGTCCACCATTACTTCATCTTCACCACCTTGACCTACGTTCATACTCATAAGATCACCTAATTCTCTTCTATGCCGCTTTGGCTGTTATGCCCGCACAGGCAAAGTAAGGAAGCCAACTTTAATAATGCCGGCCTTCTGGCAGTAATTTACTACACGGCCTACGTGTTCATAACGGGCGTCTGAGTCACCGCGAATATGCACTTCAGGCTGAGGTTTTTGGCCGCCAGCAGAGGCTAGTTTGTTCAGTAATGTGGCTTTATCGGGCACTAAACCATCGTTCCAATACACCTTGCCTTCAGCATCTACGGAGATCACGATGTTTTCAGGTTTAGTTTGTAGGGCGATGTTACTTACCTGGGGCAATTCTAATTTCACCGTTTTGGCCGCTACAGGAACGGTGATCAAAAAGATAATTAGCACTACCAGCATAATATCCACGAGCGGCGTGGTGTTGATGGTCGAGTTAAACTCGTCATCATTGCCGCCAACATTCATTGACATTGTGTGCTACCTCGGTTGATGTGATTAACAGAGGGGCAAAATGCCCCTCAATTATTGTGATTAGTCTTTTTGACCGCCACGCACACCCATAGACAGGTAGGCGTGTACATCAGAACCAAAGGTATTTAATTGTTCAACGGCGAGTTTGTTGCGGCGCGTTAACCAGTTGTAACCCAGTACCGCAGGTACCGCTACTGCAAGACCTACCGCAGTCATGATCAAGGCTTCACCTACGGGGCCTGCCACTTTGTCGATGCTCGCTTGGCCGGAGGCGGCGATGCTGATCAAGGCGTGGTAAATACCCCATACAGTACCGAACAGACCTACGAATGGAGATACAGAACCTACGGTGGCTAAGAAGGCCATGCCGTTTTGTAGGTCAGAGGTTACGCTTGAGATAGAGCGGCTGATGGACATGTGTACCCACTCGCCCAAGTGAATTTTTTCACCTTGACGGGCTTCGTGTTGTTTGTAGGAGGCTACACCGTCTTCGGCGATCATACGGAATGCGCTATCGCTTTTTAGTGTGTTGATACCTTCAGGCAGGCTTTTGGCTTCCCAAAGTTTGCGAGAGGCACTGTATTGGCCGTAAAGGTTTTGTTGTTGCCAAAGTTTGGTGGCCAGAATGTACCAGGTGAACGCCGACATGATCACCATGATGATCAGGTTGCCCTTGGCAATGGCGTCGCCTTGTTCCCATAAACCGGCTAAGCCGTATTCGTGGGCGGTTTCTTTGGTGGCCTCTTGTGCGGCGTCAACTGCGTTATCGGCAGCTGGTGCTGGTGCAGCTTCAGCTGCCGCAGGAGGTGTTTCTTGCGGGCCGGCAACGGGTGCTTCAGCAGCGGGGGCTGCGGGCGGCACGGCTTCTTCGGCGGCAAAAGAGTGACTGGAAAGCAGGAGTTGACCACCAAAGGCCAGTGCCATCTGCAATACAAGAGCGGAGGAAAATTTATTAATCATTGTTGAATCCTACAATTAACAGAGGTGGGTCATTTAATTTAGAGCCGGGCCTTAAATGGCCCGGCGCCGGTTATGCGTCTTTGAGCTGCATTTTTACTTTCATCTTGTGCCAGCAAGCGACTGGCTTGCCGTCTTCAGTGCAGGGTTCAAATTTCCAGGAGCGTGTTACGTGTTTCACAACGGCCTCGTCTAGACGAGGGAACCCGCTGGATGTCTCAACTCGTGCTTCTTGAACTTTGCCGTCTGCATTTAAATACATAGCAAGTCCAACCGATCCCTCTTCTCCAAGCTTCTTAGATTCTGATGGATACGAAGGAAGGCTCAAACCTTTTTTGGGTTGTTTAGCAGGAGTCGGCGGTGCTTTGGCAACAGGTGCTGGTTCAGCAGGTTTAACCTGGGTGGTTGTAATTGCGTTGACAGGTGCAGGTGCATCCGCCGCTACGTTAAATGATGGCGGTGGGGCAAAATCGGGTGGTG
>JBEGTZ010000250.1:0-4799 GCA_041179125.1 Pseudomonadota bacterium
AAGGGGAAAGGTTGGCAAACTCGGATGAACGCGGCGCTGAAAGAATATATGGCGCAGCATGTTTGATTGAATTTTAGAACCTGCCGGGTGCGTGTTGCCCACCCTACGGTTATGGGTAAGACTATGGAGCTACATTTTGGTTGGGATCCTAAAAAAGCGGCGAGTAATTTACAGAAACACGGCGTAAGCTTTATCGAAGCTAGTGAGGTGTGCGGATTATCTCAGCCCGCAAAGCCACTTCACACGAAATAAAAAGTTACGAAGGTTAATGCCATGCGCGATGAATACGATTTTAGCAAAGGCGAGCGCGGTGGGGTTTACCGCCCTAATGCCAAAGTACATTTGCCTTTGTATCTGGATGATGATGTGCAAGCCACGCTCGTTAGCTTGGCCACTGCGAAAGGCAAAGATTATTCTGCGTTTGTGAATGAATTGCTGAAAAAAGATATTGAGCTGATTCAGCTGGCTCGGTAAAAAAGGGCTTTTTTGCTGCCTGCTTCCATGCTCCGAGTGGGAGCAAGTAACCGCGACCTAATCCACGGCGGAAACTAAATAGAGAAGAACACATGCCGACAATTTCAATGTTTTATGGGATTCTTATCCGAATGTTCTTTCGGGATATAGAACGACATAATTTGCCGCATATACATGCGGATTATCAGGGAAGCGTGGCTGTCTACTCCATTATTGACGGAGCGCTGCTGGCAGGGGAGCTGCCCACCAACAAAAATAAACTCGTTGTAGCATGGATTGAAATTCATAAAGATGATTTGCTGGCGGATTGGGAATTAGCGGTAAACGGTAAAAAACCATTTCCCATTAAAGGGCTTGATCAATGAGAATTGCGGAAGTAAAAGTGAAGCCTAATTGGATGTTATCCATCCTTACCGACGATGGTTGTTTGGGTGAATTTGACGTCAGTCCTTATCTTCAATACGAGGCCTTTGAAGCATTGAAAGATCCTGTGGCGTTTTCAAACATATTTAATGGTGTTTATTTTATTGAATGGGGCTGTGGTGCCGATTTATCTGCCGATACCATTGAGAGCCAGTTAAAAGTCCGTAGCTACACGGTTGGCGATGAGTGTGCGAACCCCAGCATCCCATTTATTCGATAACAAACGCACTCCTTCTCGCTCCCACGCTCCGCGCGAACGATCCTGGCCGCTATGACCTGGCTACTAGGCCTAACCGGTGGGCTGGCCGCTGGGAAAACTCAGGTGGCCAATGAATTTGCCGAATTGGGCGCCCGCATTATTGATGCCGACATCATCGCAAGAGAAGTAGTGGCGCCAGGTTCTGCGGCGCTTGCAGCTATTGCTGAGCATTTTAGCGATGCAATGCTGCTTGATGACGGCTCGCTCAACCGCACCGCATTGCGCGAGCGCATATTTGCCCAACCTGCGGATAAACAATGGCTGGAAAACTTGCTGCATCCCTTGATTCGTCAAGCCATCATCAATCAAATACAAAAACCCAACCCCGCACCCTACGCTATTTTGGTAGCGCCGCTGTTGTTTGAAAACGGGCTAAATCAACTCACGCAACGCACTTTGGTAGTGGATGCATCGGAGGAGCAGCAACTCAAGCGTGCCAAAGCGCGCGATGGTAGCGGCCTCAGTACACTCAAAGCCATTCTGGCCGCGCAAATGCCCCGCCAAGATCGGCTTGCACAGGCGCACGAGCGGCTGGATAATTCCGGCCCCTGGCCCAGCACTCAAAAAGCCATTGCACTTTTGCATCAACAGTATTTACAACAAGCTGCCGAATATGACGCTCACAACCCTATCAATCCCCTGCCCCACCTGTAAAAAACCCGTGTTAATGACCGCAGAATTCCCACAGCGGCCCTTTTGTAGCCCCCGCTGCCGCTTAATTGATTTAGGTGCTTGGGCCGATGAAAGCCACCGCATTGCGGGCGAGGCGGTGGAGTTGGATATTTGGACGGAGGAGTTGGGGCCGGAGGTATAAGGTTTGTGTGCGAATAGTGTCGCGCTACACAGCTTCTAGAATGTTTTTAAACTCAACCGCGCTTGTCTTTAGGTTCAAAAAGCAGCGCTTAAGCTTCTTCGTTGGGGTATTTTTGTCTGCGCACCAACTCAGCTAACACCCGCTCAGCGGCCCCAGGGTCGTTAAGGTTAATCTCCACCAAACGGCGCAGGTGAATAATGCTGTCCATGTCAATGCTGGTGCAGTGGAACCCAAGGCATTGGCTGCCTGAATGCACTAGCGCCACCTGCATTTGAATCAGCGTGTCATCAGAGAGGTGTATCTGCACGCAGCAGGGAATATCGGTGCGAAATTCATATTCCTGAGGTGTGCGCACCAGCAATCCGTTCAACGAAATGTCGATCAACTCGGCATGCACTAAATGCCCGTCTTGTATCAACTCGGCCTCCGCTGCAAATCCGATGCGGGTAAATTGGCGGCGCTCGCTTGGTGATTCCATGGTGTGCTCTCTTTAGGCCTGGTTTTGGTGCGGGTTTTGTTGATGGTTTTGTTAAGTGTAGGCGGGGTTTGGCAAATCGAAAACTTAACCTTGCACCCATAAGCCGCCCGCGCCGATAAAGCCTGCCCAAATCGAATAAACCTAAAAATCACCCAAGCCTTCCCCCTTCAGTATTCGTCGGGAAAAGTTAAAAACTCTGCGAATAATTTGTACGCACCAACGACTTAACTCCGCTTTTTGGCGCTCAACTGAGATTTCTAGGATAAACTCGCCCCCAGACAGATTTCATTTTTAGAGACACGTCCATGTCAAGCATCGAAATTGCCAAATACGATCTACTCTGCGTAGCCATTATTATTTTGGCGGGGCTTACCGGCAGTGTTATCGCAAAAAAAATAAAAATACCGGACATCGTGCTGTTTTTATTGTTGGGCATCGCCATAGGGCCTGCCGCTACCGGCCTGCTCAACATTCCGGCTGCATCCACGTTTAACCAACTTATTTTAACGATGGGCGCCTGCTACCTTTTATTTGAAGGCGGCGCCACGTTGCGTTTTGCGGTGCTTAAAGAAATTTGGATTACGCTACTCGTGATTGCCACACTCGGCGTGTTGATTACCGGCGCCATTACCAGCGGGTTTGCTGTAAGTTTCGGCCTGCCATTAGCCACCGCATTACTGTTAGGCGTCGTAACCGCCTCCACCGACCCCGCCACCTTGGTGCCTATTTTTAAACAAATTCCTATAAAAGACCGCGTATCACAGGCGGTGATGAGCGAATCCGCACTTAACGATGCAGTCGGCGCCATAGCGACTTTTGCGGTTGTCGGTTTTGTGATGGGCGGCAGCGCCGCGCTAGAGCCTGGCCATATTCTCAAAGATTTATTGTGGGAGGCCGGCGCAGGCATAGTGATTGGTTCTGTTATGGGGTACGCCGCCGCCTTATTAATGGCCCACACAGCGCTGGGAGTTTTTCGCAACCACATGCCATTTTTAGTGGTATTGGCGGTGATTGTTACTTTTTTAGCGGCCGATTTACTGCATGCATCGGGCTTTATGGCGGTGTTCACCTGCGGCGTCATCATCGGGAATAAAGATTTTTTTAAACTTCCGCTCGATCATCATGAACACGAATATTTAGAAGATTACATCGGCAATACCTCCCTACTTATGCGCATGTTTATTTTTATTTTATTAGGCTCTCAAGTGGACTTTAAATTACTTAGCGCATATTTATGGGTGGGGCTTGGCCTGCTGGCCGTATTTGTTTTGATTGCCCGCCCTGTAACCGTTTTAATCTGCGCCGCCCCCGATCGCCGTGCAGCCTGGAGCTGGCAGGAGCTGCTTTTTATGTGTTGGACACGGGAAACCGGCGTCATTCCCGCCGCACTCGTTGGCATACTCGCCGGGATGCAGGTTCCGGGTATGGATGTTGTAGGCGCCATTACCTTTATTTTTATTCTCGGCACTATTCTCATCCAAGCGCCCACCACCGCCTGGCTTGCACGCAAGCTAGGCCTTTTGTTAGAGCAACATCGAACGTAGCTTTTCAGCACAATTTCCACTTGATTCACGTCATCCCCGCGCAGGCGGGGATCCAGGTGGCGATTGGGCTGCAACACGGGTGTACTTGAGTCACATAAAACGTCTTGTTTACCGCTGGATGAGCTGCGCTGGACTAACGGCTCCCGCCTGCGCGGGGATGACGAAAAAATGTGCTAACTAAATAGCTACCATCGAACGCCCCAAGCTTAAGCCCATCACAGAATTGCGATACCACCGCAAACCAGTACCGCCACCACTTATGTGGTCGATTCGACCACTTACGGCACATTTTAAAATCATACTTTTAAGCAAGAAGTGCGGCTTTTAACAGAATTTTATCCCAGACCGGGTATTATCCACTTGTCAAACTATGCGGGGGCAACTGTTAACGCCGGTTGACGCAGCTGTCCGCAGTGATCAGCGAACGCGCTTGCGCTCCGGTCTTCTGCACAGCCCATACGCATGGAGTTTTACCTCTACACACTTTCAAGATATTTAGGCGTGTTGCGTTGTATTCGCACACTAAATATTGGCGCCTACATAATAAATAAAGGTAACGGTTATGAATCATCTTCAAACACTGCCCCAAAGGGCAAAAAAAGCGCGGCAGCTTACGGGTATTTTGCTGCTGGCCGGTGCGTTGGGCGCCTGTACCGCAGACACCACGTCTTCGTCCAGCTCGTCATCTAGTTCTTCAAGCTCCTCATCTAGCTCGTCCAGCTCTTCATCCAGCTCATCCAGTTCAAGTTCATCAGGGCGCACCAGCTCTTCCAGCAGCAGCTCCTCGTCATCCAGCAGCTCTTCAAG
>JBEGTZ010000251.1:0-5950 GCA_041179125.1 Pseudomonadota bacterium
CCACACACTTAGTTGATCTTTCCTCACCCCAAATAATTGCATTTAGCCAAGTGTTTTTTTCGCTGGACGGTTCACCATTAATTGGCGCAAGTTTATATGTGTACTCATGCCAACCACTTAATTTTAATACCTCAATAATCGAATCTAATGAATCCATTACCACCGGTGAATTAGAGTTTTTTTAATATCTATAAATATGGAGTGTCTTTATGGCTGATATTTTAGTAGTTGATGATTCAGCAACCGTTCGCAATGAGGTATCGAGTTTTTTATCCAGCAATGGCTTAACCGTTGAAACAGCATCGGATGGTCAAGATGGGTTAGAAAAAATTCAACGCGGTAGTTATAAACTCGTCATTTGTGACGTAAACATGCCCAGGATGGACGGTTTAACCATGTGCGAAAAAGTACGCGCTGCAGGCAAAACAAGCTTGCCTATTATTATGCTCACCACAGAAAGCGACCCAGGCATGAAAGATCGTGGCAAAGCCTCTGGGGTTAAAGGATGGATTATTAAACCGTTTAATGGGGCCGCAGCGCTAAATGGTATAAAGTCACTGGTGGGGAAGTAGAAAAATATATATCCCTCACCCTAAAAACTATTAAACACATAAAATATATTATTAAAAAATGGATTTAAATATAATTTATTCTATTATTTAACTGTTAAGTTAATTTACCATTAAAACAATTTAATTCTATATCTTTCAATCCAACCTGTTGGATTACTACGGAGAAATCCATGTTTAAAACATCTAAAATATTTCGCACTGCCCTTGCCCCAATGATTATCAGTTCTTCTACAGCGGCGCTAGGCATAGACTTCTTTGATGACCGGGTGAATTTCAGTGGTTTTGGCACCGTGTCGGGCGTGCAAACCAATAGTAATGAAGGCGAATACCGCAGGGAACAGCAAGGCAAAGGTGCCGATAAAAGCGCTTATTTTTTATCGGATAGTAACCTAGGCCTTCAGTTAACCGGAAAAGCGACCTCTTGGCTATCAGCCACCGTCCAATCATTAACAGAGGTGCGTTACACCGAAGACGAACTTAGCACGCGTGCTGAGTGGGCTTTTATAAAAGTAACACCTATAGAAGGCCTGTCTATTAGAGCCGGTAAATTTGCACTGCCAAATTTCCTTATAAGCGACTCCAGAAAAGTAGGCTATGCAAATACCTGGGCGCGTCCAGCCAATGAAGTATATGGTTTGGATTTACTAAACGGTGGCCTTGAAGGCGGGGATATTAGCTACCGCATACCGGTATCTGATTATTCATTAACAGCCACGTTACTCGGCGGAAAAAGCGCATTTACTGACACCGATTTTTTTACAGGGAAAGCAAATCAACGTGATGTAAACAACGTTAAAGCATTAAATTTGGTATGGGATGGTGATTGGTATACCTTGCGACTTGGACACCTAAGAGGCAACCCTGATTTAAACCCAATATTTGCAATATTTTTCCCTGATCGCGATGTATCAAAAGAAATGTATAAATTTAGTGGTTTTGGATTCACTATGGATTACAACGATATAGTTGTTCAAGGTGAAGCAGTTCAACGCCGCTCCTCCACCTCAAACGACCTAATAGCTTCTGATGGCCAGTACATTATGGGAGGTTATCGAATAGACACTTTCCTACCCTACCTACAATACTCCACCCGAAAAGCGGCAGAAAAAAGTGGCGTAGCTCCTCAGAAAAATATTGCGGTGGGGCTGCGCTGGGATGCATTTTCATCAGCGGCTATTAAATTTCAAATAGAACATATTGATACAAAAGATACAACCGGAGCCAGCTTCAAAAACAGAACCACAACAATTTTATTCCCCGGCGGCTCTTTTGAACAAGCCTTACCATTAACTAAACCTGTAACAACATTCACCACCTCTATAGATTTTGTTTTTTAGAAATATATAGACAGACAACAATTTCAGGTAAAAACTTAATCAATTTAATAGGTGTTTTATGACGCGCATTACGCGAACTCTTATTGTTACCAGTTTAATGCTTGCTGTTAATTCTGCTCAAGCGGATGTTGTGGTGATTGTTAACTCAAACTCTTCAATTAGCAATCTTAGTGTTGAGCAGGTTTCTGATATATTTTTAGGCAAATCTTCAAGATTTTCAGATGGCAGCCAGGCAGTTCCTATTGATCAAGCGCCCGACGCAGAAGATGCAGGGGCATTCCGTGATAAAGTAACTAAAAAATCCGCCTCTCAATTAAAATCTTATTGGTCAAAGTTAGTTTTTACCGGAAAA
Source organism: Pseudomonadota bacterium (assembly GCA_041179125.1). Classification (GTDB taxonomy): domain Bacteria; phylum Pseudomonadota; class Gammaproteobacteria; order Pseudomonadales; family Cellvibrionaceae; genus CAMCXE01. Next base: position 2,262 of record JBEGTZ010000251.1, read on the forward strand.
GCGCAAATGCCCAAGCAAGTCAGTGATGGGAAAGAGGTTAAAACTCTTATAAGCGCCAACCCCAATATGATCGGCTACATGGATTCCAAGCTGGTAGATGGCAGCGTTAAAGTGGTTTTATCTTTATAAATATTACCCTTTAAATAAGGTTACGGCGGTTTCAACCAATAACTGCAAGTATTCTTACAGCCCACGAAAAGTGTTAACCACTTTTTAGTGGGCTTTTATATTTTTGCAAGTTAAAATAAGTGGACTTGACCTCAAAAGTACACTTTATGAAAATATTATTTATCGGTGGCACAGGCAATATAAGCTCTGCCGTTAGCGCGCAGGTTTTAGCCCTTGGGCATGAATTATGGTTATTAAACCGTACCGGTATTGATGGGCTGAATGGAGCGATTAGCCTGATAGGAGACATTCACTCAGCAAAGACACAAGAAGAATTACTCAAACACACCTGGGATGTAGTGGTTAACTGGGTTGCATTTAATGCGGCCGACATTACCCGAGATTGTGCTATTTTCCGCAATAAAACTCAGCAATATATATTTATTAGCTCCGCATCCTGTTACCAAAAACCCGGCCCCACCCCTTTAATTACTGAACACACACCGCTTGAAAACCCCTACTGGGAATATTCTCGCAATAAAATTGCAGCGGAAAAAACTCTACGCCAAGCAAGTCTACACGAACAATTCCCCGCCACCATTGTGCGCCCAAGCCATACTTATAATCGTGTTATTCCGTTAACACTGGGCGGCTGGACGGAATACACCTGTGTGGATCGCATGAAACGCGGCTTGCCTGTTGTGGTACAGGATGATGGCACATCACTCTGGACGCTCACCCACGCGAGCGATTTTGCTTCAGGATTTATTGGTTTATTGGGCAACACAAATGCTATCGGTGAGGATGTACACATCACCTCGGATGAAGTTTTAAGCTGGAATGAAATATATCAATTAACTGCAGCTGCGGTAGGCGTTAAAGCTGAGATTGTCCATGTGGCATCTGCGCGAATTTGTCAGCTTGACCCCAATTATACGGGGACATTACTGGGTGACAAATCCGTCAGCAGTATTTTTGACAACAGTAAAATTAAGCGTTTAGCACCCAGCTTCAACGCTAAAATTTCATACAAAGAAGGGATAAAAAGAACACTGGCGTGGTTTGAAGCTGACACAAAACGACAAATAATTAATCCAGAAACCAATTTATTTTTTGATAAATTAATAGGGGATACACGAGATTTTTAGGGATTAATTATCCTTAATTTTTTGGTTTATTCGTTGGATTTTGCTCCTCTGCATCCTCCAAGTCATTAATAAGGCTTGAAATAGCATCGTCCATTTCATCTTCGGCCAAATCCAAACCCTGTGCGCGCAACATCGCTTGCACCATATCATCGGCTTCTTCTTTTTTCGGTGCTGGCGCTTGAGTTTGCTCTGCAAATAAAGCGTCTATATCCACCTCTGAAAGTGCTGAGGGTGTATTAATGTCCTCTTCCGATGACATATCCAAATCAGGGTCTAAATCCTCCATAGGCGGGATTTCATCTTCAACTTCCGGGACTTGCATTTGTGTTTCGTCATACTCCTCCATAGGTGCTGGAGCGGGTTTTGATTTAGGTGCAGGAGCAGTTGTTTCCGGCGTTGCATCCAGTGCAAATTCACCCAAAATTTCATCTTCCGACTTACCGCCAATAAATTTTTTATAAATAAAATAAATCAAACCAAGTAAACAGAGATTGGCAAAAGCTATCGCACTATAAAATAACCAAGTCGGTATACCACTGGCCGGTGGCTCTTCCACTGGATGCTCAGGCTCCGCAGGCTTTTCAGGCGCGGGTTCATGCGCAGCAGGTTCTACTGGCGGGGTTTCTTTAACGGCTTGATCTACTTTGTGCGCCAAGGTGATAGGGGGAATTTCATGCAAAATGGGCACACCTTTTTTATCGGTTGCCTTAATTGAAATTTTAACTGTATAGGTGCCAGGTTTAGCAAGCTCAATAACACCAACCCAGGTATCAACTGGTGTAATGGTTAAATTTATAGGTTGTTTTACGTGGTGCGAATCTTCCAGTTGCGCCATTATGGTTGCTGAATGTTTATCAATGGTTTCATCATAGGTTTTCACCACTAACTCATAACCATTATCTGAAACGGCTTCTATGTCAGCACTAAAACGTTCACGCACGCTAATGCGCTGGCGGTAGGCACGTTTAAATGTTTTTCCATCGGCCACCAGGCTTAGGCTTACTACACCTTCAGCAGTTAATGCAGGAATTAAACTGTGGAAAACACCATCAGAAGGTGGCTGCGCCACGGTTAAATCACGCACCCAAAGGGGTTTATCGGTTTTGCCATCGGCGGGTATAATTTCGGCAGAGAATTGTATTAATTTTAAAAACTCAGGGTTAATAAATGTTTTATCTGCTTCCTTTAACTGCATGTTTAAATCCTGCCCTTCGCCCACAAAAATATTGTTTGGCAATGGCTGTACATCCAATTTTAAATCGCTTACCAACGTTAAGCGGCTACCAGGTGCCAACGCGCCGCCTAACGTCCATTTACCCGCTGCGGGTTTATTTAGAGTGATTAAATCGTAACTGTCCGCGCGGTGCCAATTGACATTTTTAGGTGCGGTTTGCGCATTAAACTCATGGCCCTGAGGATCTGTAAGTGTAATTTGGCCTGCTACATCGCCACGGAATATTAATGCAGTTATCTCCTCCACACTTTTATCTACTTCAAAATGATTACCCTCAATAGGCAACTGAGGCTGCGGGCTTGCCGCATCAAACACCTGTAAAAATGCGGCCAATAATTGGTCAGCATTAAGCGCTACAACAGAGGTGGCGTCTGTTCCAACGGATAACTTTTCCAGAAGGTTTTTATCGGCATTTTCTGACAGCGCGATGGTGTGAATGTGGAACCCATCTGCTTTTAATTTGGGTAATAAGTCATTAGCGATATGGCGCCACTGGGCCTGGTTTTTTTCAACATCTGGGCCTACATCAACCACACCATCGGTTAGTAAAATGATATGTTTTTCAAAATCTTCAACTCCTGGTTCTTGTGCGGCTTTTTCTAATACCGCACCAATATCCGTTAACAACCCTTGAGAATGAATAGTTTTACTCATTTTTATGGCATTTTGTTTCCATGTGTCATTTACGGTGGATAACTTAACCGTTGAGTTAACACTCTGGGAAAAAAACCACACCCCCGCACGGCTATTCTGGGGGATTAAACGACACAACAATTCTACGGCAGGCACACGCAGGTTATTGGGATCGTTTTGCTTCATGCTGCCGGAGACATCTATTAATAGCCGAACATCCGACTTGGAAGAATCCTCAGCGCGGCACACTGGCACTGCAAGGCTTAAGATGACACACAGCCACAATAAGCCAAAAACCCTACTCCAGCGCTCTTTGCGAACGGGAGGGGTTAGCTGATCTACAAATAAGTAGCGCGCCTCCATTTATTTCCTCTGCTAGCTGCAATTGTGGTACGCGGCGAGAATACGCCTTCTTGAAGGTATAGCAGCAAAATAACAAAAGGGCACCTCCGGAAATTCAATTTTCGCGATGATCGCGAGGCATTTTCGCACGGACGACTGCATGGATGCAGGAGGTAGGGCGACGCAGGATGCCAAAGCCGAGGAAGGGAGTTTATGCGGTATAA
>JBEGTZ010000252.1:0-25962 GCA_041179125.1 Pseudomonadota bacterium
CACCTACCAATGCTTGGACATCCCCAACGGCACCAGCAACAACGGCACCTATGTCCAACAGTACGGCTGTAACCACCAAGGCAACCAAAACTGGAACTTCATCAGCACCAACGGTTACTACCAAATCCAAAACGTTACCAGCGGTAAATGTTTAGAAGTACAAAACAGCAACACCGCCAACAACGCACTGATTGTGCAAAGCGATTGCAACGGCGCTAACAACAAACTTTGGAAACTGGATGCGATTTAATTTTTGAGACTTCCTTCAACCCGGCGCAAGCCGGGTTTTTTTTGCTTAAAAATTTGTAACTTTTCAGCATGTTCGCAATTTTCTATCGCCGCAGGCTTTGCGGGAGTGACGAAGAGGTGCGATGAATAGTAGGTTGGGTAGAGCTTGCGAAACCCAACACAGCACGCACTCGCAACCAGAAAATTATCGGGCACAGTTGGATTTATACCAACGCAAACCACCATGCTCCGCCCGCCATTGTTGGGTTTCGCAAGCTCTACCCAGCCTACAGCTCTGCTTGAAATATCGGCGTACAGGTGCGGAATGTGTTTGGGCATATTACTGCCCAACCTTGCTACGTTCTCCCGCACCCGTCATCGAGGCTTTTTACTGCGTCATCGAGGCTTTTAGTCTCGTCTCCGCACCTTTTTGCTGCGGTGTCGAGGCTTTTTACTGCGGCGCCGAGGCTTTTAGCTCGGTCATCGAGGCTTTTTACTGTGTCGGCGAGGCTTTTTACTCTGGCACCGAGGCTTTTAACCTCGTTGGCGCACCTTTTGGCTGCCTTTTCGAAGCTTTTGGCTGTATTCGAGTATCTTTTTGGTGCTTAACCGCGTGCGCTGGGTTAGTTTTTACGTAGGTCGGAAGGCGCTGCGCTTTTTCGACCTACGTTCTCCCGCACCAGCGCAGATGCGTTCATGTCTTCGTTCTTCTCGCCAAGATGGGGCCACCAAGATGGGGCCACCAAGATGGGGCCACGAAAACTGAATCGTTTCAAAACCTCAACTGAGGTTTCTAGGTTAAACCGTCAACACCACCTTGCCCGCTTCAACACCCTCTTCCAGGGTTTTGTGGGCGAGGGCTGCGTCTTCCAGTGGGAAGGTGGCGGCGATGAGTGGGGCGATGCGCCCGGCGCATACCGCAGGCCAGATTTTGTGGCGTACATGTTGGGCTATTTGGGCTTTTTCCGGCGCGCTGCGCGGCCTTAGGGTGGAGCCGGTAATGGTGAGGCGTTTGGCCATCACGCGGGTGAAATTCACCTGCGCGCTGGCGCCTTCTTGGAAGGCAATGCAGACAATTTTGCCGTCCGGCGCGCAGATGTTGATGTTGCGTTGGAAGTAGCTGCCGCCGATGCAGTCGAGAATGACATCCATGCCGCGCCCGGTGGCTAGGCGCAGCACTTCGACAAAATCTTCCTGCCGATAATTAATGCCGCGCACCGCGCCCAGCTGGGTGCAGATAAGGCATTTGCTGTCGCTGCCTGCGGTGGCGTAAACGCGGGCGCCGGTGATGCGGCCCATTTGGATGGCGATGGTGCCAATGCTGCCGGTGCCGCCGTGGACCAGCAGGGTTTGGCCGGGTTTGAGGCCTGCGCGGTCGTAGATGTTGCTCCATACGGTAAACAGGGCTTCAGGCAGTGCTGCGCCTTCGATAAAACTGATGGCATCGGGCAGGGCAAAACATTGGCTGGCGGGCACGGCGGTGTATTCGGCGTAACCGCCGCCATTGGTGAGGGCGCACACCCGCTGGCCTAAACGCCAGTCGCGTACCCCGGCACCTAGGGCGCTGATCACGCCGGCCACTTCTAACCCCAGTACCGGGTTGGCGCCGTCGGGGGCGGGGTAGAGGCCTTTGCGCTGGAGAATATCGGGCCGGTTAACACCGGCTGCGGCCACTTTTATCAGTACTTCGCCTGGGTTGGCGATGGGTTTGCGGCCTGAGGTGAGGTACAGCTGGCTGGCCGGGCCGGGTTGCTCGAAGGTGATGAACTGCATCATGGTGCAAGCCTATTAATGGCCCAGGAGGTGTCGTCCTGCCGTTGATATTCAAAACGGTCGTGCAAACGGCTGGCGCCGCCTTGCCAGAATTCAAACCGTTCCGGCACCACACGAAAGCCGCCCCAAAAATCCGGCAGGGGTATGGCGCCTTGTTTGAATTTTTCTTTCATGGCGTGAAATTGCTGCAATAACACCGAGCGCGAGCTGATGGTTTGGCTCTGCGGCGAGGCCCAGGCGGCGATTTGGCTCTCTTCTGGGCGGGTGATGAAATAGGCCAGCGCCTCTTTTACCGACAATTTAACCGCAGTGCCTTCTACCCGCACCTGGCGCTCCATCATGTGCCAGGGGAAATGCAGGCTGACCTGTGGGTTGGCGGTGATGTCCTGTGCTTTGGCGCTGCTGAGGTTGGTAAAAAATACTAAGCCTTGCGGGGAGGATTGTTTCAGTAACACCAGGCGTTGGTGGGGCCGGTGTTGGGCATCCACAGTGGCTAGGCACATGGCGGTGGGGTCGGGGATTTTGCTGCTGATGGCGTCACTCATCCAGCGTTCAAATTGCTCAAAGGGGCTTGCGGCCAGGGCGCCCCGGCGCAATCCACCCATTAGGTATTCCCGACGAATAGTCTCTAAGTCCAACATAAGTCACATCTTTATATAGGGGTTTGTTAAGCTTCGCGCGTTTTTAACTTAAGGTGTTTTGATCTTAAAACCTCAGTGCGCCTATTAGTGTATTAGCGAGATAGTGTATGCCAAAAGCCCCCACACGTTACGGCAAAAATACATTTTTGGGTGTGATCCTCAGCGGTGGCGCCAGCCGCCGAATGGGGGTTGATAAGGCCACGGTGCAAATGGCAAGCCTTACACTTTGGCAACACGTCGCTGCACGTTTAGCGCCCCAAGTGGGTGAGCTGCTGATTAGCATATCCAACAGCCAAAATGCTAAAGCCTTCGCGCCCTTTGCCTGCGTGGCCGATGCACAAGCCGACAGCGGCCCGTTGGCGGGTATGCTCAGTGTGCTGGCCTCACCACAGGCGCAACCTTATGAATGGCTGGTGTTTTCCAGTTGCGACACGCCGCTTCAACCCAGGGATTGGGTGGCGAAGCTTCAGCACGCCAGCGCAGGAAAACCGGGCATTTATTACATGCAGCATCAGGCCCAAGGCCATTACCTGCACAGCCTGTGGCACCGCAGTCTCATGGCGCCGCTGCATGATTTTTTACAAACAGGCGAGCGCGCAGTGAAGGCGTTCTACCTGCAAAACCAGGCTCAAGCCATAAGCTACAACGCACCAGAAGACCCTTTTATGAACATCAACACACCGGCAGACCTCGCCCGTTTAACCCATGTTTAACCATGTTGATTTCCACGCCCTCAGCGCCGATGCGTTAATCCAGCACGACCGCACACAGCTGTGGCACCCCTACGCCGCAAGCAACAGCGCGCAACCCTTGTACGCCGTGGCGCGCGCCGAAGGCTGCACCCTATTTTTAAAAGACGGCAGGCAGCTGATTGATGGCATGGCCAGTTGGTGGGCGGCCATTCACGGCTATAACCACCCGCAGCTGAATGCCGCACTGAGCGATCAAACCCAACGCATGGCTCACGTTATGTTCGGTGGCCTCACCCATGCACCGGCGGTGGAGCTGGCCGCTCGGCTGATCCATGTAGCGCCCAAAGGCTTAGCGCGTGTATTTCTGGCCGACTCCGGCAGTGTGGCGATGGAAGTGGCTATTAAAATGGCGGTGCAATATTGGCAAGGCCAAGGCCAGCCCAACAAACAGCGCATGATATGCCTGCGGCGCGGCTATCATGGCGACACTCTAGGCGCCATGAGCTTGTCAGACCCAGATACCGGTATGCACAGCCTGTTTCACGCCATAGTGCCGCAGCAAATTTTTGCGCCCGCACCCACGGCTGCGTTTGCTTGCGCCAGTGATGACAACATTAAAACGGACATAAGAGCGGACATAACCGCACTCGAAACCCTCATGCAGCAACACCACTCAAGCTGCGCCGCCTTAGTGTTAGAGCCGATTGTGCAAGGGGCAGGGGGGATGCGGTTTTATTCAGCCCAATACCTGAAAGCCGCCAAAGCCCTGTGCGAACGCTATCAACTGCTGTTAATAGCCGATGAAATAGCCACCGGCTTTGGTCGCACCGGCACCCTATTCGCCTGCCAACACGCGGGCATAACCCCAGACATCCTCTGCGTAGGCAAAGCGCTCACCGGCGGCTATTTAACCCTCGCCGCCAGCCTGTGTACGCAAGCAGTTGCCGATGGCATCAGCCAAAGTGCCGCCGGGGTATTTATGCACGGCCCCACCTTTATGGCCAACCCGCTGGCCTGTGCGGTCGCCAACGCCAGCTTGGAATTACTCGCCAGCGGTCAGTGGCAAACACAGGTTGTAAGCATTGAAACCCAGCTTAACGAGCAACTGGCCCCGTGCCGTGCATTCGAGGGCGTGGCCGATGTGCGTGTGTTAGGTGCCATCGGTGTAATCGAATTTAAACAACCGCTTAACCTCAACCAGGTACAACCTTTTCTGGTTGAGCAGGGCGTATGGCTGCGGCCCTTCGGCAAACTTCTGTACTGTATGCCGCCCTTTATCATCAACCCCAACGAACTCACCACCATCACCCGCGCAATGGTACGTGTTGCACAACACGCCACCGAAGCTGGGTTCAAATAGGAGAATTGTATGAAACGTGTATTAATCCCCCTGGCCAACGGCTGCGAAGAAATAGAAGCCATCACCCTAGTAGACGTGCTGCGCCGCGCCCAATGCCACGTCACCCTCGCCAGCATTGAAACCCACATCCAGGTAACAGCCGCACACGGCGTGGGCTTGCAGGCCGATTGTTTTATCAGCGACTGCCGCGACGAAACCTTCGACCTCATCGCCCTGCCCGGTGGCATGCCCGGTTCAAGCCGCCTGGCCGAATGCACTGCACTGATTGAACTATTAAACCGTCAACGCCAACGCCTAGGCGGCATAGCCGCCATCTGCGCAGCCCCTGCCGTGGTACTAGGCCAACAGGGCTGGCTAAAAGGCAAAAACGCCACCGGCTACCCCGCCTTTGCACAGCAACTTACCGAACAAGGCGCAAAATTAATTGATCAACCGGTAGTGCGTGATGGCAATTTAATCACCAGCCAAGGCCCCGCTACCGCCATGTTATTTGCGTTGGAATTAGTGCGTTATTTAATGGGGGATGCCACGGCTGAAGAAATAGCGGCGGGGGTGTTGTTGAATAAAATGTAATTATTCAGCACTCCCGATGCGTTGAGCAGAACGTAGGTTGGGCAGTAATGCCCAACACAACACATTCCGCACCAGTACGCCGATATTTCTTCTCGTTCCCACGCTCAGCGTGGGAATGCATACCTCAGCAGACTAGCCCCTACACAATTTTTGGTACTGGAATTTCGTTCCCACGCAGAGCATAAAAAAACAAAAAACAAAAAACAAAAAACAAAAAACAAAAAAGGGTGAGCAACAAATTGCCCACCCTTTTTATTTTTTACGTTTTTTAATTTGGCTTCCTTAATTTCCCTGCCCTAAAACGCCTAAAATTTAACTTCTATTATTTTAAAAACGGTGTCAGCCAAGACATCTGCGGCGCATCACCACCGCTGGTGGGCTGTTCAATTGAAAGGAAATAACTCCCCCACCAGGGGCCTGCCGCCCACCAGGTCCAACCGATCCATTGTTTGTTAGCTTCTAAATGCTTCATCACGCGCTCAATGGTGGCTTTACAGTTGGCATTATTGCCACCGCCAAATTCACCTAAAAACCCACGGTAATTATTTTCAACCAGCCACTGGGTAGCTTGGGCTAATTGCTTATCGCCTTCAGCCGTACACTCAGGTTTAACGCCGGAATAATCAGAATCAAAATACTGGTGGAATTCAAAAGCAAAATTGTTTTTAGGGTCAACAAAATTCTTCATCACTTGCGCATTAGCTGTGCCGTAGAAGGTTTGCGTCCAAGAGTGCGCACCCGTCCAGGCATTGCCAGGCACCAAGATAAGGTTGTTGGCACCGGTGTCGCGCACGGCTTTCGCGCCTGCGTTAGCGGCGGTCAACCAATCTTCAGTTTTCATGGTGTTCGGTTCATTCATCAACGCAAAAATAACGCGATCATTACCTTTATAAGCCGTTGCCAAACGCGTCCAAAAATTCGCAAACGCACTGACCGGTACCTGGCTTGAACCGATCAGGTTGCCACGGTAGCGCGCATAGTTGTGCGGGTCTATCACTACCACCATGCCTTTGGATGTACTTTCGGTGACGAATAAATCCAAGCGCGCAAATTCAGTCGCATCAAAAGCCTGGTTCAACGTCGGCTGCAAACGCTCCCACAAAAAGGGTACGCGCACAGTGTTCATTTTTTTATTTTTGAAATATTCCACAGAGGATTGGGCCGGGTAGATGTAATCCGTTTCGTACACACCGGGGAATTTTTTATCGCCAAACTCGGCACCCGCTAAAGACACACCTCTATATTTAATGCCGCTGGTGACAGCGCCTGAACTGGAAGATGAGCTTGAGCTAGAGGACGAGGAACTTGAACTAGAGGACGAACTGGAGCTAGAAGACGAGCTGGAACTTGCACTGCCGAACTGTACCGATAAAGTGCAGTTGTTATCCATTTTCGCCATTTGAAATACATTGCCCACCAACTGACCGGGGCATCCACTTGCGGATATAACCTTATTGCCTTGAGCTGGCGACAGCGTGATAGGGATGGGGAATGTAGGCACAGTGGTGCCAAATAACAGCTGTAATGAGGAGGGCGACGCAGTGCCCGGCCCACTCACTTGAACAAGAACGTTTACAACCTGCCCATTAGTGTATTGGCCAGATGAGCTGCTGCTGGAGCTTGAAGAGCTAGAGCTAGAGCTAGAGCTAGAGCTAGAGCTAGAAGAGCTACTGGAGCTTGAAGAACTGCTGGTGCCCGTGCCGCCACAACCGGTTAAAAGCAAGCTAGCTGAAAGCAGCAGCACGCTGATTTTATTCAATTGATTCATATCCCATTTCCCAAAAGTAAGTATTTTTTAAAAAAACGTTTTTTCCTGATGTTTTTGAGCGGCGTTTTTAAAAAAATACGCCAACAAAATTCACCCAGTCCAAGCGGCGGCAGTCTAGTGAAAGCACACACCAGCTTCAAGGCAGTAGTTCTTCTGCACACTAAATAATCTAAAAAAATCGAGAAATATTTTAAATTTGCGGATCAATCCGCGCAGGAAAATCAAAGTCCATCGCATTGTGGTGCTAGCTTTTGATTGTGGAATGGTATCTGCGCATTGAGCCTGTATAGACACACAATGCGAAACCCACATTAACCGTAGGGCGCACTTCAGTGCGCCATTTTCCGTGTGCCGGAGTCTTCGGTGTGGCGCGCCAAGGTGGCCTACGCAGAGCTGTTATTTTGTGCGGGTTGCGCGTTACGCCACATAGTATTTTTTTTAACATTGCCACAATAAAAACTCCAGGGTTTAAATAAAATTACAAAAATAGTGGTGGATATTCGAGTGGTGGCGAATGTGCGCACATCGGCCAAATGCCCACGGGCATTCAAAAATCTGGCTGAAATTCTTCTCAGCGCTTACCCAATTTACGCATTCAATTAAGTTAACCATTTTCCATAGGGCGCCGCCTTGGCGCGCCACACCGAAAAGTCCGACACATCGAAAACGGCGCACTGAAGTGCGCCCTACGGTTAGTGCGGGTTACGCGTTAAAAGCCTGGCGAAATATATGGCTAAAGGGGTGGATTACAGGCCGCTGTGAATTACTGCCGATCAGCTCAGCAATACATCTCCTGGGATCACATAAACCTAGCGATAAACCTTACAAACGCGGCACAGCCTGGCACTAATCGCCCATAAACGGTATGGTGCGCCTGCCGCGCCCACACAACATCACACCCAACATTTAATCCCAAAACCCACCGTCTCAAACAAAGGAGAAGGCATGTCTCGCTTACACAAAAACCTAAAACCCATTATCAGCCTGATTATTTTCCTAACACTGCACACATCCCACAGCATTGCTGAGCAACCCGCGCACAAACAACCGCTGAATTTAGCCACCTGGAACCTTGAATGGTTGGTGGTATTAGAGGACTACCCCAAATTGCTGGCCAGCTGCGACAGCCGTGGCCAACCCCGCAGCGACGAATGGCGCTTTCCCTGTGATGCCAGCCACGCGCCGCCGCCTAAGCGCAGCGAGCAAGATTTGTCGGAGCTGGCGCGTATTGCCAAAGGGCTAATCGGCAGCGTGGTGGCCTTGCAAGAGGTGGACGGCCCGCTTGCTGCGGCTCAAGTATTCCCGTTGGATAGCTGGCAGCTGGTCTGTTTTACCCGTCGACAACACCCGCAAAAAGTAGGGTTTGCCTTGCCCAAAGGGGTGCCTTATGAGTGTAATTCTGAGTTCGCCAGCCTCGATCTAGATGGAAGAACCCGTTCCGGGGCGGATATCACCCTCTGGCCCAACACGCCCAAAGCCTTGCGTTTACTCAATGTCCATCTAAAAAGCGGTTGTTTTGCTGGCCCCTTGTTTAAAAAAGGCCCCTGTATCGCGCTGCGTTCACAAGTGCCCAAAATTGAAGCCTGGATCGATCAACAGGTCACACAAAAACAGGCATTTGCTGTGCTGGGGGATTTTAACCGTCGCCTGGAAAAAGACGCCCAGTACCCAGCCGGTAAGGATGAGCAAGCCCCCACGTCCATGTTCGCCGCCTGGCACGATGACAAACCCGCCGGGGCCTTGTTGCTGCGGGCCACATCGCTCATGGCCGATGAACCCTGTTCACCCCTAAGCCCCTACACCCAAGGTGCCATCGACAATGTTTTAGTGGGTGCCCCTTGGGCCGAGCGGTTCGCCTCGGTTCGTGCCAGCCGCATCACTTACACTGCTGAGCAGGCCAAGCGGTTCCGCCTATCAGACCACTGCCCACTGGTGATGCGCTTTGCGCAGGAGTAATTTTTAACTGCGGGCGCTTTTTAACAGCGGATACCAAGTGCCTCGGTTATACTCGCGGGTTTTTGACCGAACCATTTACTGAACCTTTTTATAGATGCCTGAATTTACCTTCAACGCTGGAGCCAGTGGATTTGCCAAGCCTGTCGCTGGTTGTGTGGCCAGCATTGGTTCGTTTGATGGCGTACACCTAGGGCATCGCGCCTTAATCGAAAAGGTTATTGCCCGCGCTCGAGCCAGGGGTTTACCCGCCGTGGCGGTGATATTCGAACCCCAACCGCCAGAATATTTCAGCCCAAACACCGCACCGGCCCGCTTATTAGGCCTGCGGGATAAGGTATTTGCGTTAAAAGCGCTGGGCATAGATAAAGTCCTCTGCCTGCGTTTTAACAGCGCTTTACGCAACCTCACCGCTGAAGAGTTTGTGCGTAAAGTACTGGTTGAATGGTTGGATGTGCGGCACCTTGAGGTGGGGGATGATTTTCGGTTTGGGCGCGATCGCACGGGGGATTATGCTTTTTTAACCCGCGCCGCCATCACCTACGGCTTCACCCTCGCCAACAGCCCAACCCTGGTGCGTTTGGGGGAGCGCGTGAGCAGTACCCGTATCCGCGCGCTATTAATACAAGGCGAACTGGCCGCCGCCGCCGAGTTGCTCGGCCAGCCCTACAGCATTAGCGGGCGCGTTGGTTATGGCCGCGCACTGGCGCGCAGCCTCGGCTTCCCCACCGCCAATGTACACATCGGCCACCACCGGCGGGCACTGGCCGGTGTTTATGCCGTTGAAGTGGAAGGCCCTTTTGGGTGTTTGCCGGGCGTGGCCAATATTGGTGTTAAGCCCACCATTGGCGACCACCTAAAACCCTCGTTGGAAGTATTTATTTTGCAGGGGCACTATGCGTTATACGGGTGCCGTTTGCGCGTGCGGTTTTTACGTTGGATTCGCGAAGAACAAAAATTCCCCAGTATCGAAGCGTTAAAACACCAAATTCAAAAAGATGTCACCACAGCAGAAGATTTTTTTAAAACGCTGCGCCGGTAATTTTTAAATTATTTTTAATATCTATTTTAAGTGCAGTGATCAAATTCACCATTAAACCTTATTCACCATTAAACCTTAGCCAAAGCAAGACGACTTATCATGATCGACTACAAGGCCACATTAAACCTGCCCGCTACATCTTTTGCGATGAAAGCCAATTTAGCCCAGCGCGAACCCGAAATGCTAAAACGCTGGCAAAAAGACGGCATTTACGAACAAATCCGTGCCGCCCGCACCGGTTGTCCTACATTTATTTTGCACGACGGCCCGCCCTATGCGAACGGCGATATTCATATCGGCCATGCGGTCAATAAAATACTCAAAGATATTATTATTAAAGCTAAAACCCTAAGCGGTTTTGACGCGCCTTACGTACCAGGATGGGATTGCCACGGTTTACCCATTGAACACAACGTAGAGAAAAAAATCGGCAAAGCCGGTGTAAAAGTGGATTTTGCTACCTTCCGCAAACAATGCCGCGACTATGCCCAAAAACAAGTAGAAGGCCAAAAAGCCGATTTTATTCGCTTAGGGGTATTTGGCGAATGGGAGCAGCCTTATTTAACAATGGATTATAAAACTGAAGCAGATACCGTAAGAGCATTAGGAAAAATAATTGCCAACGGGCATTTGCAGCGTGGTTTTAAACCGGTTTATTGGAGTGTGGTGGGTGCCTCAGCACTGGCGGATGCCGAAGTGGAATACCACGAAAAAACTTCATATTCCATTGATGTGCGTTTTTTAGCGGATGAAACCGCATTGCGCAATGCCATTGTAGGGCAGGGCACTCTTCCAGGGCATGGGCCGATTTCAATCGTCATTTGGACCACCACGCCTTGGACATTACCCGCCAACCAAGCCGTGAGTTTAAATGCTGAGCTTGAATATGTAATTTTGCAATTACCCAGCGAGCGCATTGTTGTCGCAAAAGCCTTAATTGAATCCGTTTGCGCCCGCGCCAAAATAACGGAGTTTAAAACCCTCATTGAATTTAAAGGTGCTGTTTTAGAAAAGTTATTAATTCAACACCCATTTTACGACAAACAAGTGCCAATTATTTTGGGTGATCACGTCACCACGGATGCCGGTACCGGCGCTGTACATACCGCACCGGATCACGGTATAGAAGACTTTGTGGTCGGCAAAAAATACCACATCGGCACACTTAATTATGTGGACGAAAATGGCAATTACTCAGCACAAACACCTATTTTTGCCGGTGAGCACGTTTATAAAGCAGACGAAAAAGTAGTTGCCTTATTAGAGGAGCGCGGCGCGTTATTCTGCCAGGCTAAAATTACCCATAGCTTTCCCCATTGCTGGCGCACAAAAACGCCGTTAATTTTCCGCGCTACACCACAATGGTTTATTAGCATGACGCAAAATAATCTGCTGAAGCAGGTTAAACATAGCGTCGGCGGCGTGCGCTGGTTCCCCAGCTGGGGGGAATCGCGTATGCGCGGCACATTAGAATCCAGCCCCGACTGGTGTATTTCTCGTCAGCGCACCTGGGGCGTGCCGATTACTTTATTTATCCATAAAGAAACCCAAGTACCACACCCCAACACGGTAGAATTAATTAATCAGGTGGCCCAATTAATTGAGCAGGGTGGTATGGATGCTTGGTTCTCCTTGGATGTGGCTGAATTTTTAGGCGAGGACGCCGCGCATTACACTAAAGTCACCGACACCCTGGATGTGTGGTTTGACTCCGGCGTAACCCATTATTCCGTACTGGGGCAACGCGCTAATCTAAAATTCCCCGCCGATTTATATTTAGAAGGTTCGGATCAACATCGAGGTTGGTTTCAGTCATCATTAAAAACCTCTGTAGCTATGAATAATTGCGCGCCTTATCGTCAGGTATTAACCCACGGGTTTGCCGTTGATGAAAAAGGCTTAAAAATGTCTAAATCATTAGGCAATGTAGTGCCGCCGCAAAAAGTTGTGAACGATTTGGGCGCGGATGTATTGCGATTATGGGTGGCCGCAACCGATTTTAGCGGTGATATGAGCGTCTCGGACACCATATTAAATCGCACGGCGGATTCCTACCGCCGCATACGTAATACCGTGCGCTATTTATTATCGAATTTATCGGATTTTAATCCTCAAACCGATTTAATTGCTCCGGATGAAATGGTGGCGTTAGATCGCTGGGCGGTATCCCGCGCTGAAGCACTACAAAGGCAAATTTGCGCGCATTATGAGCTGTACGACCTACATTTAATTTATCAAAAACTGCATAATTTTTGCGTGGTAGATTTAGGCGGTTTTTATTTGGACATCACCAAAGACCGCGTTTATACCTGCAAACCAAACAGCCATGCACGGCGCAGCGCACAAACGGCGCAATACCACATTGCCCAAGCCCTGGTGCGCTGGATAACACCTATTTTATCGTTTACAGCCGATGAAATTTGGCAGGCTATTCCCGGTAATCAAGGTTCTGTATTTACACAAACCTGGTATAACTTTCCCGAAGCGGCGACAGCATCGCCTATAAATGATGCCACCTGGGCGTGTATTGCAGAATTAAAAACCGAGGTCAACCGTGTTATTGAAACCGTGCGCAATTCGGATTTAATCGGAAAATCCTTAGAAGCAGAAGTTATTTTATTTGCTGATGCCGCGTTTGCTGAATCGTTGAGTGTATTAAATGACGAATTGCGTTTTATTTTAATGACTTCAAAAGTGCGTTGGCAGCCGCTTGAACAGGCGCCAGCGGCGGCTATTCCGGCACAAAATTTAGCGTTAAAAATACAGGTTGTAAAAACCTCGGCGGCTAAATGTGTACGCTGTTGGCACCACTGCGACGACGTGGGCGCACATAGCGACCACCCAGAATTGTGCGGGCGTTGTTATACCAATGTAAACCTAGATGGAGAAGTGCGAGCTTATGCTTAATTTACCCTTTGTTTTGCGCTGGTACGCACTGGCGTTGGCGGTCATTGTTATTGATTTATGGACTAAATACGCCATAACACAGATGTTTGAATTTGAAGGTCAATCTGAGGCTTATACCTTCTTTTTTAGCCTATCGTTGCATTACAACCACGGCGCTGCCTTTAGTTTTTTAGCGCAACAAGGCGGTTGGCAGCGCTGGTTTTTTACTGCGGTGGCAGCGGCTGTGAGTTTAGGGTTGGGTTATTGGTTGGCAAAATTACCCCGGCATAAAATTATTGAAGCACTGGGCTTAACCTTAGTATTGGGCGGTGCTTTAGGTAATCTTTATGATCGCGTGACATTAGGTTATGTGGTGGATTTTTTATTATTCCATTGGGGTGAAGCGTACTTCCCCGCATTTAATGTCGCGGACATGGCTATTTGCGGCGGTGCGGCGGCATTAGTGTGGGATTCTTTGCGTAAACCGGGGTGAGCAAAATGGCGAATGTTTTACCGATTCAGCAGGGTATGCAGGTAACATTATTTTTTGCACTGCGCCTGCCCGATGGCGAAGTGGTGGACAGCAATTTCGAACAATTGCCCGCTACGTTTGTTGTGGGCGATGGCAACCTATTACCGGGTTTTGAACGGGCGTTAATGGGTATGCTGGGCGGCGAACGTAAGTGCTCGGTGATTGCACCGGAACACGCCTTCGGGCAGAGAAACCCGAATAATGTACAAAAAATTGAACGGCGATTATTTTCTTCCGATTTAAATCTTGAAACCGGCTTAGTAGTTAATTTCGCCGATGCACAAAATACGGAATTGCCTGGCGTTATTTCTGATTTAGATGAGCATTGGGTTACGGTGGATTTTAACCATCCTCTGGCCGGGCATGAAATTCAATTTGATGTCCACATTATTACCGTACAACCGCCCACATCGCATTAGGATTAACACGTATGCAAATTAAATTGGCTAATCCGCGTGGATTTTGTGCGGGTGTTGATCGCGCCATTGATATTGTGAATCGCGCTTTAGATATTTTTGGCGCCCCCATTTATGTGCGTCACGAGGTGGTACACAACAAATTTGTGGTTGAACAATTAAAAGAGCGCGGCGCCATTTTTGTGGATGAACTGGCTGACGTGCCCGACGACGTGATTGTTATTTTTAGCGCACACGGTGTATCGCAAGCGGTGCGCCAAGAGGCATCCCGGCGCAGCCTTCGCGTATTCGACGCCACCTGCCCGCTGGTGACTAAAGTCCATCTTGAAGTGGCTAAATACAGCGAAGACGGTTGGGAGTGTGTGCTCATCGGCCATGCGGGGCACCCGGAAGTAGAAGGCACTATGGGGCAGTACACCAATGCACAAGGCGGCGCTATTTATCTGGTGGAAAACGAAGCCGATGTGGCTTCTCTACCGGTTAAAAACCCGGCCAAACTGGCCTATGTCACACAAACCACGCTCTCTATGGATGACACCGCCCGCGTGATCGACTGTTTACGGGCGCAGTTCCCCAAAATACAAGGCCCGCGCAAAGACGACATCTGTTATGCCACACAAAACCGGCAAGATGCGGTAAAACAACTGGCGCTGGAAACTCAAGTGGTATTAGTGGTGGGTTCGCCGAACAGCTCCAACTCCAATCGCCTGCGCGAATTGGCCGAGCGCTGCGGTGCCAAGGCGTTTTTAATTGACGGCCCGCAGGATTTACAAGCCGATTGGTTTGAACAGGTAAAAACAATAGGCATTACCGCAGGCGCTTCTGCTCCTGAAGTTTTGGTACAAAGCGTGATACACGGTTTGCAACACTACGGTGCCGAATTGCCAGAAGAGCTGGCTGGCCGCGTGGAGAACGTCAGTTTTTCTCTGCCCAAAGAGCTGCGTTAGCTCTAGAGCATTTGGTAACTATTTAGCCCCCTCATCACCATCAACCTAGAAACCTCAGTTGGATCACCCAAGTCTGCACAACCCCTTGACGCGCTTAGCAAAAGTTAAAAATTCGAACAACCAATAAGATTGCCCTTCATTTTTAACTTTCACTATTCGCGTCAATGGCTTGCGCAGCTTTTGGGCGCTCAACTGAGGTTTCTAGGTCCAAGATAAAACCCGGCCAAGTCACTTTATACAAGCGGTACAGTTTTGAAATTTGGCGCAGGGTGGCTTGCTCGCAAAGCGGATAGCCGTGTGTTACGGCGAAAGCAGGGGCTTTATTGGGGGGTATTGCCGTGAGCTGGTTGAGCTTGGTGAATTGTGTGAAAACACGAAAAAATTTTGACAAGTGTTTTTGGTGTTATTTTCTGCGGCTGCTGAATAGTTACATATGTTTTAGATCAATCTTATTTTCTCGGCGACCTACCGTTTGACTTTTGGCAATATGCCGAATACGATTAGGCATATTGCCGTAATCGGAGCGACAAATGTCTAAGCCAGCTATCTTCACCCCCAAGAAGATTCAAACCAAGTCAGTCAGCGCGCGAGCGCTTTCACGGGTAGGGGAAATTCTAAATGTGGTCATTACAAATCAAGGTGATTTTGCTCGACACGCTAGAAGTGGCCTTCCTGTAACAGCTTTTGAGCGATTTACGCTTTCTGGGTTTACTCGGAAGGAAGCAGATTGGATTATTCCTGCTCGTACGTTTAGTCACCGTAAAGGTGGTAATGGGAAGCTCACCACTGACGAATCAGACAAGTTAATTCGTGCCGCAAGGATCCAGGCGTTGGCTTATGAGGTATTGGGCTCAGAGGAAAAAGCAAAGCTTTGGCTTCACAAAGCGCGCACTGCTTTTGAAGGCCTTAGTGCAATGGAATTCATGAAAACGGAACATGGAGCTCAATTGGTTGAAGAGTCACTTATTGCGATGGACGAAGGGTATTTTTAATGAAGCTTTGGCGTATCAGCAATTATGCTGACCTTAAAGGCATCGGCGGGACGAAGAAAAAAGGCCGTTGGCACAATGCCGGAGCGCCCATAGTTTATCTATCGGAGCATCCTGCTTTAGCTATGCTTGAGGTTATGGTTCATCTTGAATTAGATAAGGATGAACTACCTGAGAATTATCAGCTTCTAGAAGTTGAATACACCCAAAGAAAGGGAATTTCGCGGCTGTCCGAGGACTCCCTGGATAATGATTGGAGGGATGATCAAGATACGACTAGAGATATTGGCGATCAGTGGCTATTAAGTGCCAGCACGCTCCTGCTAAAAGTGCCTAGCGCAATACTCCCGCATAGCTATAACTACCTGCTAAACCCAAAACATCCTTTGGCAACAGAAGTCGTCATATTGTCAGCAAATAAACATCCTTTTGATCAGCGTTTGAGTTAGTTTTCAACGTAATTTTCTTAGACTAAAAGCGCTTATCAAGCACTTTTTTGCCCGTCATTTCTAATTCTATTTTTCTTGCTTTTTTTGCGCGCGCGATAACGTTTATAGGGAAAACATAAACAAAGCGGCATGCCTATATGCGTCACAGCCACGATAACTTTCCGCATAAAGTGCTAAATTCCACACACCACACAGTGTTGAATAGTTACAGAATTTGTAAGTGATAAGCATATTTTCTATTTTCGTGCGTCATCCCAGTGTAGAAAACCATCAAATAAGGCGCGATGAATCGCGCCAATACAGGTGAATTGGTGTGGGCATTGTTTAATACGCTGAATAGTTCGCTGACTGAGCTGACTGAGCTGACCGAATAGTTACGTGAATTTTTAGTTTGAGAAGGGTTTGCGCAAAGAGCCTGGTTTTCTTCAATGACTTGCATAGAATCCTTGCCTGAGTCTTCTATTATTCGAAAACATGATGTATAACAGCCGCTTAAGATAGGTTTACCCAGTGCGCACGGATCGAGGTTCAAGGTTCGTGTGTAGAAACAAACCTTTTATGGGGCGGCGCCATGTCTATTACTAAATCAGAGTTAATTGATCGAATAGCTACCTACCAAGAGCAGCTCTCTCCGAAAGATGTGGAGGTGGCGGTAAAGCTGTTACTGGAATTTATGAGCCAATCCCTCTCTAAGGGTGAGCGTATCGAGATTCGCGGCTTTGGTAGTTTTGCACTGCATTATCGCGAAGCCAGGGTGGGGCGGAACCCCAAAACCGGCGAGGCGGTGGCCTTAGAAGGTAAATATGTCCCCCACTTCAAACCCGGAAAAGAAATGCGCGACCGGGTTAATGAAAGCATCAGCCTGAAGAAGCGCCGCCGCTAGGCCGCACTTCTAGGCTTTGTTCGGTTAATTAGTCGGCCCAATGCCCGTTATGGGCACTTAATATCCGCTTTATCTTGCCCATCTGGCTCCATCACCACATTCGCCAAGCGCAGTTGTAATGTGCCTTCGGTCACTAAACCAAATCCCTGGTTCAATTCACTAAAATCAATCTTGTGCTGAGCGAAGCAGGCCATGTCTACGCGGTAGCGGCGCCAGGTGTTGGGCTGGGCTGCGTTGAGTTGGGCGGTGAAGTCCTCCCTGTGGGCTATGGATTTAGGCGCATAGCTCATTTCAAACGCCACCTTGGCGCTGGGTTTTTTTAGCACCATTAAGTCAAACGCCACTACCCCCTTACGCGCTACTAAATCTGTAGTGTTTTGGCTAGCTTTTGGGGTTTGTAAGGCCAGCATGGCGCTGCCTGTACCATTCCACAGGGCGTCTACGGCATCGCCTTGAGTGTGTTGATCGGCTTCGGTGAGCGTGATCACTTTGCCTGCGAGGGTGCTGGATTGATAGGGCAATACTTCGCCAGCGGATTGAATGTTCAACACCCAAGGCGCCTTGGCGCGGCCATTAAACATGGGTGTGTTGCCATTGATGAGATCCGCAGCATTGCCCACATCGGTACTTAAAAGGCCTAAATCCGCAGTGGGTGCAGCGTAGGACAAGCCGAATCCATAGGGGAATAAAGGCGTGCTGCCATCGCCTTCATTGCTGGTTTGATCGGGTTTTGCAGGCCAGGAAAATGACAGTTTACCTTTAAAGTCGTGGGCGATTTGGCCGTCTTTTTTGCGCAGCAGCACATCGGCAACACCTGCGCCTTCAGTGCCGGGCAGCCAAGCGGCTACAAAGGCGTCACTGGCGTTAAGTGCTTGGTTTACCCACATTGGCCTGCCGGATAAAAACACAGCAACGGTTTTGATGCCTTGGGCTTGTAGGGATTCTAAAAGCTTGGCGTCGCTGTTCACGCGGGGTTGATAAGCCAGTGTTTTGATATCCCCCTGCCATTCGGCGTAGGGGGTTTCGCCAAATACCACGATGGCTACCTTAGGCGTGGTTTTGGATGTTTTCTTAAATGTGCCGTCTTTGCTGAGCAGTGCCTTGCCACCTGCGGCTTTGATTTGTGCCTGCAAGCCGCTAGCAATGCTGGTGCCGTTGGGGAAATCGTTGTTATCCAGCCCCGTGCCTTGCCAGGAGATTGTCCAGCCACCGCAGGCTTGAGGAATGTTATCGGCACCTGTACCTGTGATGAGAATGGTTTGTTTAGGGTTTAAGGGCAGTAGTTGCTGGTTGTTTTTCAGCAATACAAGGGATTCGCGCACCGCTTGGCGGGCCAGGGCGTGGTGGCTGGGGTCGGTGAACTGGGCGGTGTCGTTGCTGTAGGGACGGTGGATTGGCTCGCCGGATTCCATCAGGCCTGCGCGGATTTTACTGCGCAAAATTCGCCGCACCGCGTCGTCAATACGTGCCTGGCTAATACTGCCGTCTTTAACATGGGCGAGGGTGCTTTGGATAAATTCCTTCCAATGCTCTGGCGCCATAATCATATCCACCCCAGCGTTGATCGTTTGGGCGCAGTCGCTGTTGGTGCAGCCGGGAATTAAACCGTGGCTGTTCCAATCACCCACCACAAAACCGTCAAATCCCATGCGTTCTTTTAAAATGCTGGTGAGCAAGTAATGATGCCCGTGAAGGCGCGTGCCTTGCCAAGAGTTGTGGCTTGCCATCACCGATAACACACCGGCTTCAATGGTGGAAACATAGCCAGGGCCGTGGATGCGGATAAGGTCTTCTTCGCTGGCGGTATTGTTGGCACGGTCAACGCCATCCTCGGTGCCGCCATCGCCAATAAAGTGTTTTGCCGTAGCCATCAAGCGGTTGGGTTGCATGAAGCTGGTACCCGGTTCACCTTGTAAACCCAGCACGGCTTGGCGGCCCAGTTCGGCTACTAACGTGGGGTTCTCAGAATAACTTTCATAACTGCGGCCCCAGCGGTCATCACGCACCACCGATACCACGGGTGCATAAGTCCAGTTTTTCCCGCCGATCAGGGTTTCAAGCGCTGTTACCTCGCCAATTCGGCGTACTAATTCTGCATTGCGTGTGGCGCCAAGGCCGATGTTGTGGGGGAAGATGGTCGCACCAAAGGCTTTGTTGTGGCCATGCAGTGCATCGGTGCCCCACAAAATAGGAATGCCGGCACGGCCCCCGTTTTTATCTACAGAAGCCAAATAAAAACGTTCGGTTTGTAATACCCAATCGGAGATCTTTGCCTGTTTATCTTTGCTCAAATACGCGCCGCCCGCTTCAAGCACTGCGCCCACACTGTATTGGCGCACCTGTTCAGGCGTAATAAAGCCCATTTCCGCCACCACCATTTGGCCTACTTTTTCCTCCAGGCTCAGTGTTGCCAACAGTTGCTCCACGCGGGCATTTACCTTGGCGGTTTCCACTGTGCTAAAGGGCGATTTAGGCTGTGGCCAGAGGGCGCGTTTGTCCTGTGGAGCAGGCTTTACCGCGTTGGTTTGAATGCTGTGTTGGCCACACGCAAAGAGGCTGGATAGGGCCAGCGCCAGGCAAGAAATTCCCAGGGGGCGGAACATGGATATCCTCGGTGTCATCGTTGTTATCGTTGGGCCGGGCAGTGTATCAGGAGTTACGCCGCTGTCACTTCTTCTGCCCTTTTTATGCCCATCTAGTGTGAAGTAGCTACAAGCACAGGAAAAAACCATTGGCGGCGTGGCGGCATTTATTTATTGTCCTCTGCTGAGGTGTTATTGTGCGCCGCCTTTACCGCTATAAAATCAGAAACTTCCGTTGTATCACCCCAGTCCTTTTGGTGCGCTCAATAGGGGTTCCTAAGATAAAAACCACTATAAAAACTATAGGTAGCTGACTCTATGCAAACCCAGTCTAAAACCATCAACCCCATGCTCTGGGTGCCCTCGGGTTATTTCACCATGGCGCTTATGTATAACCTGCTGACCGGCGCCACCGCGTTGATGTTCAGTAACGTGGGCATGGATAACGCCAAGGCCACCGCCTATGCCGGTATGCTGGGCCTTGCCTATACGTTAAAGCCTTTTTTTGCGCCCTTTTTAGAAATGTACCGCACGAAAAAATTCTTCGTGTTGCTCACTCAGGCTATTTTAGGTTTCGGATTATTTGCGGTTGCAGCCGTAATGCAACTACCGGATTTTATATTCCCGCTACTGATTTTATTGTGGATTTTATCGTTTGTAGGCAGCTCGCAAGACATTGCCAGTGACGGTATTTACGTCACCTCTTTGGATGCTAAAAGCCAGGCAAATTATACCGGTGTACAAAGTTTTAGCTGGAATATGGGCCGCTTAGCTATATTAAGCGGGTTGGTTGTGGCCAGTGGTTTTTTGCACGAAAGCATATTCAAACACGACCCCCATGTGAGCGGCCCAGATTGGATTGTCTCTTGGCAAATTGTTATCGCGGCAACTGGCGTTTGGTATTTATTGATGGCGCTTTGGCATTTTAAAACCATGCCCGATGGCTCTAAAGCCGAAAACCCACCTAGGAATGTCGGCGAAGCCTTCGCTACATTAGTGGATGCATTTATCACCTTTTTTATGAAGCGCGATGTGTGGTTGATGATCGGCTTCGCTTTTTTGTATCGCTTAAGTTACGGTTTTTTAAATGCCATCACCCCGTTATTTTTAAAAGACACGGTGGAAAATGGCGGCCTTGCCATGAGCAACCAAGATATTGGTATTGTGTACGGCACTTACGGTATTGCTGCCAACGTTATTGGTTCTATTTTGGGCGGCCTTTGGATTGCACGCTCCGGTTTGAAAAATGTGTTGTTTATTCTCTGCTGTATGGTGAACGTACCGAACATCACCTTTTTGTTTTTGGCGATGTATCAACCTGAAAGCCAAGTATTAGTTGCCTCGTTGATCGTCATTGAGCAGTTTTTCTTCGGTGTGGGTTCGGTGGGTTTTATGATTTACATGATGCAGCAATTGGCACCGGGTAAATATACTACCGCGCACTTCGCGTTTGGTACGGCATTAATGGGCCTTTGTATGATGCTTACAGGCATGGCCAGCGGCACGTTGCAGGAGCACATGGGTTATATGCAGTATTTTATTTTTGTTATGGTGGCCACCATTCCTTCATTCATCATTACTTGGCTGGCGCCGTTTCATAACACGGCCAAATAGCCTGCTGTGAATTCAAACCTAAAAACCTCAGTTACACAGCATGAGCTGATCCAATTGAGGTTTTTAGGCTAAAGCAGCTTTTTGTCACTTTGAAGGAGAGAATGGTAATTAGACGGTAATGCGCTGAAGCGCTGTCGGCTGGGCCGCCAAACGCACACCTAAAAACACCTAAATCCTTGTTGCGCTTTATAAATCCTTGCCATTTTTCACCGGTTGGCGTTAAATCGCCACATATTTGTACTTATTGCGCTCCTTTTTGAGCTGGTTTGTTAACGCGGCGCTGGTAGCTCGATGCATTTCATCTGTTATTTGTAGTTTCCTAAAACCGTGTTCGCGATGGTGATAGCGAGTGCGGTCATTTTTATTTCACCCCTAAAGTAGATAGCAATATGAGTAAAGGTACGGTTAAGTGGTTTAATGCAGACAAAGGTTTTGGTTTCATTACACCTGAGAATGGAAGCAAAGATTTATTTGTTCACCACTCAGAGATCCAAGCTGGTGGCGGTTATGCGACTTTAAACGAAGGTCAAGTGGTTGAGTTTGAAGTGGGCCAAGGCCAAAAAGGGCCATGTGCTAACAAAGTACGTCCTGTTTAATTAAGGCGCGTCTTGTTTAGTCAGGGAGGGTTCCACCCTTCCTCTGCACCTTGCACGCAGCAGCGTGCAAGGTGTTTTATAAAAAATGCCTTGTAAAAATGTTTATAAAAAGCCCAGCCAGTCAAAGCTCTCGGGCAATAACATGTCTTTCGAATTGTTTTAATCCACGCCAGTGTGTTTTCGCACAATCTCCCGCCCCATTTAAACAATTCCTATATTTTTTAAAAGCATCTATCAGTTGTCGGGGAGGCTATGCAGCGCATGTCGATACTCAATTTAGTGTTTTTAGTATTGCTGCAATGGCCGCTTGTTTGTAAGGCTGCGCCACTTGATCAGCAGCCCGCAGCAAAACAAGCGCCCACAACTTCGTTGCCGTCGAATCTACCTGGGCATTGGTTTAATACAGAAAATAACGCCACGGTAGGGTTTATTATTCATGCCGATCAATCCTGTGAGCTGTACACCGAACGTTTAACCGCTGCACGCACCAGCCGCGCATGTAAGGTGCTGTTTCATCGCGATGCAATTTATTGGGTGTTTTTGAAGGGGGCGGATGGCCAGTGCGGGGCATCAGCGGATTTTGAGTTTCGGTATATAGAAAGCCAGCAGCGGTTAGATTTAAACACCGGCGGCGGTGTCAATTTTTTGCTTGAAAAACGTAATGAATCTTTGATGCCGGGCAATCCACGATAACTGTGCCTCGATAAACAAGCCTCGATAAACAAGCCTCGATAAACAAGCCCAATAATCAGATAAAAAATCCACGCAAAAAACGCCCAAGCCAATCTGCCAGCCACTAGGCTCCATTGCCCCATTTTCCTTGCTCATCCCTTGTGCGCCCATCTTGTGAGCAACTTTCCTTCCAATTGTGCAACTTTGTTACAAAACTCGGTATAATCGCCGCTTTTTGATTCCAGCGCCCCTTGGGCCTGGGTTCTATTATCCTAGAAACCTCAGTTGAGCGCCCAAGTCTGCACAACCCCTTGATGCGAATAGTGAAAGTTAAAAATGAAGGGCAACCTTATTGGTTGTTCGAATTTTTTAACTTTTGCCAGGCGCATCAAGGGGTTGTGCAGACTTGGGTAATCCAACTGAGGTTTTTAGGATTATTTTAAAACCAATCTTAAGAGGAGCCATTTATGGCTGTTGAACGTACCCTGAGCATCATCAAACCCGATGCTGTTGCTAAAAATGTTATAGGCCAAATTTGTAGCCGATTTGAAACCGCTGGTTTGCGTATTGTTGCCGCTAAAATGCTTACGCTTTCCCAGGCCCAGGCTCAGGGTTTTTATGCCGAGCATTCCGAGCGTTCGTTTTTCGGTCACTTGGTGAGCTTTATGACTTCAGGCCCTGTGTTTGTACAGGTGTTAGAAGGCGAAAACGCGATTGCTAAAAACCGCGATTTAATGGGCGCAACCAACCCTAAAGAAGCGGCAGCGGGCACTATTCGCGCTGATTTTGCCGACTCAATTGACGCCAATGCGGTACACGGTTCCGACTCGCCCACATCGGCTGCTCGGGAGATTGCCTTTTTCTTTGCCTCCAGTGATATATCCGTTTAAAAAACGGTATTTTTTGTTTCGATAATTAAGTTATAGGTATTTTCATGCAGGACGTTTCAACCCCTCGCCTCAATTTAATCGGCTATACCCAGCCGAAGCTTGAGGCGTTTTTTGAGTCTTTGGGTGAGAAACGGTTTCGCGCCACGCAGCTTCTAAAATGGGTGCATCAATGGGGTGTGTTGGATTTTCACGCCATGACCAATATGAGCAAAGCGTTGCGGGAAAAACTCAGTGAAATTGCCGAATTACGTTTGCCCGAGGTGCAGCAACAATTAGATTCTATCGACGGCACACGCAAGTTTTTAATTCGCGTGGACGGCGGCAGCTCTATTGAAACGGTGTTTATTCCTGAAGGTGAGCGTGGCACTTTGTGTGTGTCGTCGCAAATTGGCTGCTCGTTGGATTGCAGTTTTTGTGCAACCGGTAAACAAGGTTTTAACCGGGATTTAACCGCCGCCGAAATAATTGGGCAGGTTTGGTTGGCGGCGCAATCCTTTGGCCAGCTCGGTGAACACGGCCCGCGCCGCATTACCAATGTGGTTTTAATGGGTATGGGTGAGCCGCTGCTGAACTTTGATAACGTGGTGGATGCCATTCACTTGATGATGCATGACAACTGTTACGGTATTTCTAAGCGTCGCGTAACCTTAAGTACATCCGGTGTTGTGCCTGCGTTGGATCGCTTGGGTGAATATACCGATTGCTGTTTGGCAATATCCCTACATGCGCCTAATGATGCATTGCGAGATCAGCTAGTCCCAATTAATAAAAAGTATCCCATTGCCCAATTGTTGGCTTCATCCAAACGCTACATCGAAGGCCTGCCGGATACTCATCGCAAAATTACTATTGAATATACGTTAATCGACCAAGTGAACGACCGCCCAGAACACGCACATGAGCTAGCGAAACTGTTGCAGGATGTGCCAGTAAAAATTAACCTCATTCCTTTTAACCCGTTTGGTTTGGTGGACTACAAACGAGTGAGCAACAATGCGTTAAAGCGATTTCAAACCATATTGATTGAAGCGGGTTATATCGCGACCATTAGAACCACCCGAGGCGACGATATAGACGCCGCCTGTGGTCAGTTGGCAGGGCAAGTTAACGACCGCACACGCCGCAGTGAGCGTTATGCCGCGCAAGAGGAGGCGGTGCGTTTTGTGGGTGGTAGCCGGTAGGTTTTTAACAGCCATAAAAATTAGAGGAGACAGTAAACAATGCGCTATTCCCTTGTACCTATCCTGATGTTACTTGGTGCTGTACTCACAAGCGGCTGCGTAAGCGAAATTAAAGATGGCGGCCGCAATCTCAATCAGGCGGTGGAAACTCGGCTTGAGCTGGGCAATCGTTATTTGGCCGATGGCAATCGCGAGTCAGCACGACGTCAATTTACGGATGTACTGAAAATAAATTCCGGCATTGCCGAGGCCTATTTGGGTATCGCACGCGTACATGCCGCCAACGTTGAATACCCCGAAGCTGAGACCAATTTCAAGAAAGCGCTCAGTAAGGCCAGTAAAAATTCGCGTGCCGATATTGAAATGGCTTATGGTGAATTCCTCTGGAAACAAAAGCGCTACAAAGATGCGTTAAAGCACTTTGAACACGCAGGTGAAGACTACGATTTTCGTGGTCGTGCCCAGGGGCTTTATTGGCTTGGCCGCTGTCAGGTGGAAGTGGGCGAACTTGTAAAAGCCCAGGCGAGTTTCCAGCATGCGTTAAATGTAAAACCTGAATTTGGTGAACCTTATTTAGAGCTGGCCGATGCGGCGTTCAAAACACGCGACTATATCAATGCTGAACAGCAGTACGAACAGTTCACCCGTTTAAGTAAACAAAACCCCCGTAGCCTATGGTTGGGCATCCGCCTTCACCGGGTTTTAGGTCACGACGATAAAGTCGCGAGCTACGCCCTGGTGTTAAAAAACCTCTATGGGTCCTCTGATGAGTACCTGGAATATCAACGTTTAATCGGGCAATAGCCAATAGATGCGTTATGTCAGAACTATCTAACGAGGAATTAAAAACCCCAGGCGCACGTTTAAAGCTGCTACGTGAAGCCGCTGGGCTGAGCATTTTGGATGTGGCTGAGGCGACGCGTATTACCCGTTCGCGCCTTGAAGCTTTGGAGCGCGATGACTACGCCAATGCAGGCCAGTCACCCGCGCATGTTATCGGCTATATGCGCTCTTATGCACGGCTGTTGGCGGTTGCGGTGGAGCCTTGGCTTGGCGCGCTGGAGCGCAAATTGCGCAGTGAAAGCGAATTGGAGCGCGGCCAAGCTCTGCCCGAGCCGGTTCTGGTGGACTCCCACCGTCATTACCGGGTGTTGCCTTGGGTGGCTTTTTTAGTGGCTGGGGTGATTGTTTGGCTGGTGGGCAGTGATTTTTATTCCGGCGCCTCGCTCTTGTCGCAAAAAATTGAGGTGCCGGAGCTGATCAAGCTTAACGAAATGGCGGCTAAAGATGCCCTG
>JBEGTZ010000253.1:0-8293 GCA_041179125.1 Pseudomonadota bacterium
CGCGCCAGGGCGGGTATTTGATAACACAGGGATTTTCCGCCACCGGTGGGCATAACCACAAGTGCGTCCTCGCCTTGAATCAGCGCTTGAATAATATCCGCCTGCTGGCCGCGAAACGCGCCGTAACCGAAGGTGTGCTGAAGAATATAATGGGCCGTATCCATGTTTAAACATTAGCGCAGAAGAAGAATTGGCCGTCGATTGTACGGGTATATTGGCCCCCAAGGCCAGGCGCATATAAGCCCAGATGAAAAATAAGGTTTTTTGTGGAAATGGTACTAATTGTTTGAAGCGTGAACCTGTGCCGCAAGGTTTTTCACGGGCTGTGTAATAGCGGGGCAATATCCCACCATAGCGCTTGGTTTTAGTGAAAATTTCAGCTAGTGTTCAGCAACATTGTTACGGGCAGGCAACCGATGAATACACCTTTATTTATTCTGGGAATTGATGTGGGCTCCACCACCGTCAAGCTGGTGGTTATTAATGGTGAGAACCTGGAGATTATCTGGAGTTGTTACCAGCGCCACGAAACCCGTCAAGCGGAAAAAGTGTTGGAATTATTGCAACAAGTGCAGGTGGAATTGCCAAGCCTGGTGCTCACGCAAAGCCCTATTTTTATTACCGGCTCCGGTGCCTCACCGATTGCCCCACACATTAACGCTAAATTTATTCAAGAAGTAAACGCCGTGACTATGGCGGTAGAATATTTACACCCAGATGTAGGAAGCGTAATTGAATTAGGTGGGCAGGATGCCAAAATTATTATGTTTAAAACGCAAGAAGACACTGGCGAAAAACGCGCAACCACATCAATGAACGATAAGTGCGCCTCCGGGACTGGCGCCACTATTGATAAATGTTTTATTAAAGTGGGTATGCCGCAAGAGGAAGTCGCCAAACTTATATTCAACCCGCATAAATTACACCACGTCGCGGCTAAATGCGGTGTGTTTGCTGAAACCGATATAGTAAATTTAGTTAAAAGCGGCATCCCCGCAGCTGAAATTATGTGCTCTTTGGCGGATGCCATCGTGGGGCAAAATTTATCCGTGTTAACACGCGGAAATACCTTAAAACCCAAGGTTTTATTGTTAGGTGGGCCGAATACCTACCTGCCTTTTTTGCAAGCCTGTTGGCGTTACCGCATCCCGCAAACCTGGGATGAGCGCGGTTTTAATTACCCCCGCGATACCCCTATAGAGGAATTAATTTTTGCGCCGAATAATGCTGAATATTACGCGGCGTTTGGCGCGGTATTATTTGGTCGTCATGAAGTTACCATTACGCCTTGTGTAGGCCTTGAGCCCTTAGCCCATTTTATTAAAGAGGGGCGTAAAGCGCAGCTGGGTAATCAAGCTGGGCCTGCGTTGGTTAAAACAGTTGATGAAGCGGCGGATTTTTTCCGCGCTTATGAATTGCCGCATTTTGAACCGCTCGCGCAAAAAAAAGGCTTAATTGAAGGTTTTATTGGCTTGGATGGAGGCTCTACATCTAGCAAGTGTGTGTTGGTTAATGATGATGGGGATATTATTCAAAAAGTGTATCAACTTTCTAAAGGCAACCCTTTAGAAGATATGAAACAAATGTTTTTGCAATTAAAAACCTGGGCGACACAGCAGGGGTGTGAATTAGCCGTTAAAGGGTTCGGTGTAACCGGTTATGCCGGTGATGTTATGGAATCTGCATTAAAAGCCGATGCCAATGTGGTGGAAACCGTAGCCCACATGAAAAGCGCGCAGCAATATTTCCCTAATGTGGACGTTATTTGTGATGTGGGTGGGCAGGATATTAAAGTCCTGTTTATGCAAAATAAAGTAATTAAAAATTTCCGTTTGAGCAATTCTTGTAGTGCTGGCAATGGCATGTTATTGCAGGCGATGGCCGATCAGTTTGGTGTGCCGGTAACAGAATATGCTGAACGCGCATTTAAGGCCGATTTATCGCCAAAATTTAGCTACGGTTGCGCCGTGTTTTTAGATTCCGACCGCGTTAACTTCCAAAAAGAAGGTTACAACGGCGAGGAATTATTGGCGGGTTTAGCTTTGGTATTGCCTAAAAATATTTGGCAATACGTGGTGCAAATTCCGCGCATGGCGGAGTTGGGCCGCATATTTGTGTTGCAAGGCGGCACACAAAAAAATATGGCCGCCGTAAAAGCCCAAGTGGATTATATTAAAGAGCGTGTGCCCGATGCCGAAGTTTATGTGCATCCACATACGGGTGAGGCGGGCGCATTAGGCGCTGCGTTTGAAGCTATACGCGTAGTAAAACGCAAAGGATATAGCCGGTTTATTGGTTTGGATGAAGCCATTAATTTGCGTTACACCACCCGCAATGATGAAACCACACAATGCCATTTTTGTGCGAATGATTGTTCGCGCACTTTTATTGATGCGCATATCAGCGAAACTGAAACCGCCCGTTATATTTCCGGTTTTAGTTGTGAAAAAGGCACAGTAGAAGATCACGACGCGCTAAAAAAACTCAATAAACAACGCCGTGAACGCACGGTGGCCTACCCCAATTTAGTCGATTACGAAGCCACCTGGTGTTTTAAGCGTTTGTATAAAACCCAAGCCATGCCTGAGGCTGGCAGCCCCATTGATGACATTAAAATTAAAAAAGGCCTGCTGGGCGGCATTAAACACCAGCCGATTGTGCGCGCATTTGTGCGCTCAGATGAAGCCAGTTGGCAGCGCCGGGAACATATTCGCATCGGTATGCCCAAAGCATTAAATATGTGGAGTACAGGGCCTTTTTGGCGCGCCTATTTTGAAGCCTTAGGAATTAAACCGCGCAATATTGTGTTCTCTGATGATACCAGCGAAGAAATGTGGCAGGCCGGAGGTAAATACGGTTCCATTGACCCGTGTTATCCGGCTAAAGTGGCGCAGGCGCATATTCACAATTTATTATTTGTACACCACGAAGAGAAACCACTTAATTTTATATTTTTCCCCGCGCTTACGCATATCCCCACTTTTGTGGAAAGTGTAATGGATACCGCCTGTTGCCCTATTGTGGCCGGCACGCCTAAAGTAATGGGCGCTGCATTTACAAAAGAGCAAGATTATTTTGGCGCGCGCAATATTATTTATTTGGACCCGGCCCTAAGTTTAAATGAGCCTTTATTATTAAAAAATAAAATGTGGCAAACCTTCGCGGAGCATTTAACCCTTAGTGAGGACGAAAATAATTTTGCTGTAGATGAGGCTTTTAACGCTTGGCATTATTTTGATCAGCACATGCAGGCTAAAGGCCGCATGATTTTAGACGCGGTGGCCGAGCAAAACCGTATTGCATTGCTGATGATTGGCAGGCCTTACCATAACGATCCGGGCATGAATCATAGTGTTTTAGAGGAGTACCAGGCGATGGGGTACCCTATTTTGTCCATGCGCTCCCTGCCTAAGGATAAAGAATATTTAGCGCCGTATTTTGCGGAAGATTTAAAATTAGGTCATATCAATTCACCGTTGGATATTAGCGATGTGTGGCCAGAAAACTACAGTGTTAATTCGGTGCAAAAAGTGTGGGCCGCAAAATTTGCCTCCCGCCACCCGAATGTGGCCGTGTTGGATTTATCCAGTTTTAAATGCGGCCACGATGCCCCAACCTACGGTTTAATTGACCGAATTATCGGTGCGAATAATTCACCCTATTCCGCATTGCACGATATAGACGCCAACAAACCCTCGGGTTCTATTAAAATTCGGGTAAAAACCTACGGCTACACATTAAAAATCAACGAAGAAAAACTTGAAGACACCGCTCAAGTTGAAAAACAAAAATTTTTAGAAAAAATAAAGCAGCGTATGTTTGCTTTGCAGCAAGCACCGGAAAAAATCCGTAACGACCCATTAATTATTGCTGAATTAGAAAAGTGCCGACAAGAACTGGCTCAATCCAAAAGCCAATATGCCGCTAACGATCAAGGGTTTCCCGTTAAATCTTTGGTTGAAGTGATACCTTCACAATTGATTTCTGCCGTTGAAATTGACTAGGAATACACCATGAACGCACCTGTAAAAACCCCTGCAAATGAACTGAGCGCTTCTGATTTTCTTAAACAATTAGATGAAACCCCCGTGCAAGAGGCCCCGCCTGAGGCGCCGCCCGCCCATTGGTTTGACGCTGTGCCCTCCACTTTTACCGCGTCCCAGCGTGCTCATACCACTATTTTGCACGCAGGCCTCACCGTGGCCCACGATTTATTTATCCAGTCGGCATTTCGTGGGTTGGGGTATAAAGTGCAGGCGATGGACGTGCCCGATAATGACGCCTTGCAATTAGGCCGAGAATTTGGCAACCGAGGCCAATGTAACCCGACTTATTTTACGGTGGGTAATTTGGTTAAACATTTAAAATCTTTGGAGGCTGGTGGTATGGACAAAGAAGATATTATTAAAAATTATATATTTTCCACGGCTGGCTCCTGCGGGCCGTGCCGGTTTGGTACCTATGTCACCGAATACCGCAAAGCGCTGCGTGATGCAGGTTTTGAAGGCTTTCGCGTTATTTTATTTCAACAATCTGGCGGCATTAAACAGGCCACCGGTGAAGATTTAGGCCTTAAAATAGATGCGCAATTCTTTTTAACTATGGTGCGCGCCATTTTGTTGGGCGATGTATTAAATGCATTAATGTACCGTATTCGCCCTTACGAATTAGAGCCTGGCCGCACTGATGCGGTCATTCATAACGCCAAACAACGTATTGCCCGCGCCTTTGAAGCGAGAACAGGCCTTTGGGCGGCGTTATGGCAAACGCGCAAAGAAATAGCCGCTATTCCGGTGGATTATTTACGAGTAAAACCTAAAGTAGCCATTATTGGTGAATTTTGGGCCATGACCACAGAAGGGGATGGCAACTATAAAATGCATCGCTTTTTAGAGCAGGAAGGCGCAGAGGTTGATATTCAGTTGGTTGTTAATTGGGGGTTATATTTACTTTGGGGCGCGCAGTACGATTTAGCTGAGCGCGCACAATTAAAAGGTGTGGATAAAGGCATTGATAAGCGTGCCGGCGGCACGGGCAGTAAGTTTGCTTTGGAAGGCGTTAATGTGGCCAAAAAACGTTGGATGTTAAAAGGCGCTGAATATTTTATGCGCGGCGTTTTTTACACCTATGCAAAAATTTTAGGCCTTAAAAATTATCATCTGCCGGATATGAATTTTATCGCCCAAATTAGCCATGCGTTTTACGATAATAATTTGCGCGGCGGGGAAGGGCACATGGAGGTGGGTAAATTAATTCACAACGTGGTGGATCAAAAAGTAAATATGACGCTGAGCATAAAACCTTTTGGTTGTATGCCTTCCAGCAGCGTATCCGATGGCGTGCAATCTTTAATTACAGAATTGTATCCCGCTGCCATATTTTTACCAATTGAAACCAATGGCGATGGCGCGGTAAATGTGTACAGCCGTGTGCAAATGCAGTTATTTAAAGCCAAACAAATGGCCCAAAGGCAGCAGGAAGAAACCATGCAACAGCTGGGTGTTAATGCTGAACAGCTGAAAACCTGGGTTGCCACACACCAGGAAGTCACGCGCGCCAATCACCGCAGTGCTCATGTGGGAGCAAGCACTGCGCTGGATACATTAAATTATTTGGCCACACGAAAAACGCAACCCTGGCTGTTGCGTACGGCGCGTGCGTTAATTAATTTTTGCAGTGGCGATGCCAAACACAAGGCCTGCGCCCTGGCCGCAGTTGAACGCGCCGCTACGGATTTTAAAGCGCGTAAACAATCCCCTGTGGCGGCGGTTAAATTTGTAGAAGTGACTTAAGGACACCTCCGGAAATCCATTTTTCGTGTGCTCACTTCGTTGTTTTCGTACTCGGTCGGTCATTTATACCGTATAAACTCCCTCCTTTCGTGCGAAAATGCCTTGCGATCATCACGAAAATTGAATTTCCGGAGGCACCCTTAACATCATGCGGCGGTTTTATTTATATTCCACCTTGGGGTGTCATTTGTGTGAAGAGGCTGAGGCAGTTTTGCTGCCTTTGTTGGCGCACGGCGGTAGCGAAATTGAAATAATTGATATCGCCGAGGAGAATCTGATCGAGCGCTACGGTACACGTATTCCGGTTTTGTTAAACCCTTCAACCGGTGCGGAGCTTGACTGGCCGTTTGATGCCCAATTGTTACAGCAGTGGTTTTTATCGCCCGCATAAGGTTTTGGCCCACACTGGGGTGTGTCTTCCGTGCTTATTAGTCTGCGCACTGCTTGTTTTCTGTACTAGGCGGCCCTTAGTCAGTAGAATGCCCGCTTTTCTTTAGGGTATCGCCGTGATTTCCACCGCTAACATCACCATGCAATTTGGTGCCAAGCCACTGTTTGAAAATGTCTCCGTCAAATTTAATAATTCCAATCGTTATGGTTTGATTGGTGCCAATGGCTGCGGCAAATCCACATTTATGAAAATTCTCGGGGGAGATTTAGTGCCCACCGCAGGCCAGGTTATGCTGGAACCCAATGTTCGTTTGGGTAAATTAAAGCAAGATCAATTCGCCTACGAAGAATTTACCGTTTTAGATACCGTGATTATGGGCCATGTGGAATTATGGGCCGTTAAAGCGGAGCGCGATCGCATTTATAGCTTGCCGGATATGAGCGAAGAAGACGGCATGAAGGTTGCGGAGCTGGAAGTGACTTTTGCGGAAATGGATGGTTATACCGCTGAGGCGCGTGCGGGTGAATTATTATTGGGTTTGGATATTCCCATTGAGCAACATAGCGGTTTAATGAGTGCGGTGGCACCGGGGTGGAAATTGCGCGTTTTATTAGCGCAGGCGTTGTTTTCTAACCCGGAAGTATTATTGCTGGACGAGCCCACCAACAACTTGGATATTAATACCATCCGTTGGTTGGAAGGTATTTTGCGCCAACGCAACAGCACTATTATCATCATTTCCCACGATCGCCACTTTTTAAATGCAGTCTGCACTCACATGGCAGATTTAGACTACGGCGAAATTCGTGTTTATCCCGGTAATTACGACGATTATATGTTGGCGTCCACCCAGGTGCGCGAGCGTTTGTTGAGTGAAAACGCTAAAAAGAAAGCACAAATATCTGAATTGCAAGCCTTTGTTAGCCGATTTTCTGCCAACGCCTCTAAGGCAAAGCAGGCTACATCCCGTGCTAAACAAATTGATAAAATTCAATTGGATGATGTTAAACCGTCCAGCCGTGTAAGCCCTTATATTCGTTTTACACAAAATAAAAAATTACACCGCCAGGCGGTGGTGGTGGATAACATCACCAAAGGGTTTGATCGCACCTTATTTAATGGTTTTAGTATGCAGGTGGAAGCCGGGGAGCGCATTGCAATTATCGGCCCTAATGGCGCGGGTAAAACAACCTTGTTGCGCTGTTTATATGGCGATTTAACACCGGATGCCGGTTTTTTAAAATGGGCCGAACAGGCAGAAATTGGTTATTACGCCCAGGACCACACGGCTGATTTTGCCGATGATTCAATTTTATTTGATTGGATGAAACAGTGGACTAAAGGGGATGAGCAATTGGTGCGCGGCGCTTTAGGGCGTATGTTATTTTCCAATGATGAAGTTAAAAAAAATGTAAAAGTGTTATCCGGTGGTGAAAAAGGCCGTATGTTGTTTGGCAAATTCAGCCTGGTAAACCCGAATGTATTATTGCTGGATGAACCCACTAACCACTTGGATATGGAATCCATTGAAGCGCTTAACCTGGCGCTAGAAAATTACCCAGGCACAATTATTTTTGTAAGCCATGACCGTGAATTTGTGTCTTCTTTGGCTACACGTATTATTGATATGCAGCCTAAGGGGATTATTGATTTCCACGGTAATTATGATGATTACCTGCGCAGCCAAGGGCTTTATACGGATTAGTGGTGGTGATTAATGCGGGTGATAAAGGTGAAATGTTTTACGGGTAAATAAGTTTTTTATAAAAGCTCTGTATGGTTTGGATTGGTGTGGCTGGGAGTTGAGTGCGAAATTTTTAAGACTAAAACTTCAGTTAATTTTGTGTGAAGTTTATTAAGTTAGAAAATAACACGATGTAATTTGCGCGTGTAATAGTGCGTACATTTAACCTGGAGCGCCCAATGCTCCGCCAACCTAGAACCTTGCCACCAAGAGGAATACTCTATGACTGACATCACTTATACACAATGGATGGATCTGACTAAAAAACGTTTTCACTCGCGCACTGATGAACTTAAAAAAGTTGATAAGGCATTTAAACAATACGAAGACGGCGGCAAGCGTGCGGCTGATTTGCAGGAGTTAGCC
>JBEGTZ010000254.1:0-4984 GCA_041179125.1 Pseudomonadota bacterium
TGCATACGAAGCGGTTAATAATGATGTTAATGATTACCAGCAAACATTTAATCAATTCGAAATAGAGCACCAACTGGCTAATAACGAACATTTTTCATCGCATTTAGCACTGAGTTATTTGCGCACGGACATCAATGCGCACCTGCAAGTCTTGGCTCCAGGAGCACTCACCACTATCAGCGCACCGGCCAGCCAGGCACCTTTTTTATCCAAAGCCATTTTTAAAGTCCAAAACTTTCGCGCTAATTTAGCCAATGACTGGACGATCAATAATAATTCAAGTGTTCAGTTCGGTGTGTCTTTATTGAAAAATGAAGAGATAAAAGCTAGGAGTTTTTCTAACTACAATCTTTTGCAATTACTTAATAAAGAATTTCCTGTCACTTATTTTGGCGAAGTAACTTTTGAAGCTCCTCTGAGCCTGGAAGATTCACAAACGGCATCAGGCGTGTACGCACAGTATTTACACCAATTTAACGCCGACACACGAATTAATATTGGCGCCCGCTACGATTATTACAACGATTTTGGCGGGCACACCAGCCCACGCATTGGTTTAATTCATCAACTGGATAAACAAAATACGCTTAAAATACTGTATGGCGAAGCCTTTAGAGCACCTGCGCTGTCTGAACTGG
Source organism: Pseudomonadota bacterium (assembly GCA_041179125.1). Taxonomy (GTDB): domain Bacteria; phylum Pseudomonadota; class Gammaproteobacteria; order Pseudomonadales; family Cellvibrionaceae; genus CAMCXE01. The sequence goes on from JBEGTZ010000254.1 coordinate 639, forward strand.
GCGTAATAAATACACCGCTTACCCTAGGCAACCAAAATTTAACCTACGAATGTATTAAAACGTGGGAATTAATTTGGCATAGCGAGTGGCACCATACAGCGGCGAGTTTGGATGTGTTCCACAGCCGCTATAGCAATCCTATATCGGTGGGGTTTATTGGAAATGTACGCCAATCTGTTAACAGCCAAAACGACCACACCAGCGGAATTGAATTAGAAGCCTCGCAGGAATTTTTACAGCACTGGCTGCTGCGCGCGACTTATACACATTTATTCGAGCTTCCCGCTGCATCCTTCCGCGAAGCGGATAATTTTGCATCGCTGATGCTTAACTTTAAACAACAAAAATTAAACTGGAATATTGCTGCCATTTACCAAGCGCAGCGCTTCACCCAGGAGCAGGTTAATATCCTTCAGCCACTGCCCGCATTTTGGATGGCCGACTCAAAACTCAGCTATGAATTTTCGGATGCTTATAAAGTGAATCTAAAAATAAAAAACCTATTCGATAAAGAATTCTCCACGCCCGCGCTGAGTGCGGGACTGGTAAAAGGAATCCCGCACCGAGGGCGTGAGTGGTCGGTGGGTTTGGAATGGAATTATTAACAGCGTGAAGACGTGCAGCCTATCTAAAACTCACGAGCCATTATGCAAGCTATGATCTTCGCCGCCGGGGAGGGCCGCCGTATGTTGCCCCTCACCCTTCACACCCCCAAACCCCTTTTGCCCTTAGGAGACCCTTTAATCGGCCACAACCATTTAATCGGCCACAACCTGCGCCGGTTAAAAGCGGCGGGCGTGCAGGAGGTGGTGGTGAACACCGCCTACCTGGGCGCCCAAATTCACACCGCCCTGGGCGATGGCAGCGCCTGGGGCCTGCGTATTATTTACTCGAACGAGCCATTCCCATTGGAAACCGGCGGCGCACTGCGGCACGCGCTACCGCTGTTACACAACCAACCGTTTTTGCTCATAAATGCCGATGTGCTCTGCACTTACCCGCTTGAGCGGCTACTCGCGCGCGGGTTGGCAGGCGGCGAGTTGGGCCATTTGGTACTCGTCCCCAACCCCGAACAACACCCGCAGGGGGATTTTGTTTTAGATGCGCGCGGCCTTTTATCTACGGCTAGCACATCCGCCTGCGTCAACCCGTCGTATACCTTCAGCGGCATCAGCGTGTTGCATCCGCAGCTTATCCGCCAATACCCCCGCGCACGCGAGGTGTTTCCCCTGCGGGAAGCCTTTGGCTGGGCGATCGAACAAGGCGGCTTAAGCGGTGAAGTATTCGACGGCATTTGGCTCGATGTGGGAACTCCCGCACGTTTAGCCGACGCCCAAGCGCTCTGGATGCAACTTTCTGCTAATTAAAGTACTCTCTGTTCACCCCGCCAAGCCGCTATAGTGCAGGGCCATTACCCCTCAACCTAGGATTATGATCATGATAAATAAAAAAACACTCACCCTTGGCGCTGCGTTCGCTGCTGGCTTAACCCTTTCAGCAGGCGCCCTAGCCAGTGCAGAATTTGGCGCAACCCCGATGGAAACCGGCTACACCCTGGCGGATAAAACTGCTGAAGGTAAATGCGGCGCAGAAGGCAAATGCGGCGCCGATAAAATGAAAAAAGAAGGCGCGGATAAAGCCAAAGAAGCTAAATGCGGTGGCGAAGGCAAGTGCGGCGCTGACATGAAAAAAGAAGGCACAGACAAAGCCGCTGACAAAACCAAAGAAGCCAAGTGCGGTGGCGAAGGTAAATGCGGCGCCAACATGAAAAAAGCCGCCCCAGAAGCCACCCCTGAAAAAACCAAATAAACCTCAAAGTGCTTGATTTAACACAGCACATCGGCAGCGCAGGTTTAGGCCTGCGCCGCCCCTTAATGGACGCCCTCAGCCTATTAAAACCCGGCCATCCCATCGACTTTTTTGAAATAGCCCCAGAAAACTGGCTGCACCTTGGTGGCCGCCTGGGCCAAAAACTGCGCCCCTTCAGCGAAGCCTACCCCATCATCTGCCACGGTTTATCCCTCTCCATAGGCGGCATTGGCCCTTTAAATACCGAGTTATTACACAGCATCAAACACTTCATCAGCCAACACAACATCCGCCACTACAGCGAACACTTAAGCTACACCGGTGATGAACATCAACTCTACGAGCTGTTCCCGCTGCCCTTAACCGAAGAAGCCATCAACCACACCGCAGCGCGTATTCGCCAAGCCCAAGACATACTCGGCCAGCAAATCGCCATCGAAAACGCCACCTACTACACCCTGCCTGCGCAAGCTATGAGCGAAGTGGAATTTATCAACGCCGTCCTGGCCGAAGCCGACTGCCTGTTATTGCTGGACGTCAACAACCTCTTTGTGAACAGCCAAAACCACGGCTACTGCGCCGACACCTTTTTGCAGCAACTCAACGGCCAGCGCATCAGCTATTTGCACCTGGCCGGCCATTGGGTGGAAGAAGACAACTGGCGCATCGACACCCACGCCGACAGCGTTGATGAAGGCGTGTGGCAATTGCTGTCCAAGGTGTACCAACGCTTCGGCGTTAAACCCACCCTGCTGGAACGGGACGACAACTTCCCCGACGTGAGTGAACTGACAGCTGAAATCAACCGCATCAAACACCTACAGGCCAGCGTTACAGATGTCTGACTTGGCCCAGCAACAGCGCCAATTTTTGGCCTACATGAGAAACCCCAGTGGCCCCCTGCCCGAAGGCGCCAACCCGCGCGCCATGAACATTTACGCCGACTTGGTGTACCGCAACATCGCAGGTTTTCTCAACCAAGCCTTCCCCGTTTGCACACAGGTGTGTGAAGAACACGCCTGGGAGGCATTAATCCGCACCTTCATCGCCCAAAACCCCAGCCAAACCCCCTATTTTTTGGGCATAGCTGAAGAATTCGTACAATTTTTACTGAGCCACCCGGCAAGCCTTGCGGAATTACCTGCTTATATCACCGAACTTGCCCACTACGAATGGGTGGAATTAGCCCTCGACATCACCGACATCCCCCAGCCGCCAGGCGCAACACAAGCCGCCAACCCCTGGCACACACACTGGCAACTCTCCCCATTAGCCTGGTGTTTGGCCTACCAATACCCAGTGCATTTAATCGGCCCCAACAACCCCAACCCCGCGCCAAACCCCAGCGCCTTTGTGGTGTACCGCAACCGCGCACAGGAGGTTAAATTCATCGCCCTAACCCCCGCCTGCGCCCTATGGCTACAAACCATCACCCCCCAAACCACCCCCCATCAAGCCCTAAACCAAACACTCAACAGCCCGCTGACGCCAGAAATAGAAGCGCAGACGCGGGCGTTGTTAACGAATTGGATTGAGTTGGGAATATTGGTGCCGGTGGAAGTTTGCGGGTACATATAAACGAGATATGTGGGTTCAGTAAATACTGCGTAATTAACTCGCAGGCATCAATACGCTTATCGGTACTGCTATTAATATGAAAATTGCAATTTGCTTTTTCGGTATCCCTCGATCACTGTATAAAACTCTATTGTCAATTGAGAAAAATGTAATAGCCCCCGCGCAAAAATTGGGGGAGGTAAAAATATTCGCTCATTTTTTTAATCAGCGTGAAATTTTTAACCCGCGTTCGGGAGAATCAGGCGCGCTACTGCCAGACCAGCACACATTGTTAAAAACGGATTGGTTATTACTTGAAGAACCTGAGCAACGGGAGTGTGTTGTGCAGTTTGGGCGGTTAAAAAGCTATGGGGATATTTGGAATGATAATTTTCAATCCCTACGGAATTTGACTCATCAGCTGTATTCACTTAATTCAGTGTCTCAAGCCGCTCTTGAATGGAATCCAAACCTGTATGTTTTTGTGAGGCCAGATCTTATGTATCACGACAGCCTCGAAATGCCCATGATACAAATGTTGGATAACCTCAGTGATGTTATTTGTATTCCAAACTGGCAGCACTGGGGCGGTTTCAATGATCGGTTTTCCATCTGTGCGAGCGCTAATGCGGCCAAAGCCTATGGAGGTAGAAAATCACAGGCTGAAAATTATTGCATTCACTATCAGCGACCGCTACATTCTGAGTCGTTGGTGAAATATGCATTAAAAACACAGCAAATAAACGTGGTGCCTATGTCGGCCAGGGCAAGTAGGGTTAGATCAAATGGGGTGGTCAAGGTCGAATTATTTGAGGTGGATGCTTGGGCGCTGAATATACGAAACTAAAACCCCAGACAGAACATCACGAACGGCATTGAATAATATCAATAATTGTAAAGGCTGGATAAATTTAAAAATCTCAGCACATTGTTCAGCTATGGTTTAGCTACAAAAGAGCAATTTATAGGATGAACACCCA
>JBEGTZ010000255.1:0-25441 GCA_041179125.1 Pseudomonadota bacterium
AACGTTTGAACACGTCGTCCAATTCTTCTTGCGTGGCGAAGCTGATGCCGAGCTCTTCAAAGCGTGCTTTTACGGCGGCACGGCCTGAAAGTTTACCCAGCACCAATTTGTTGGTGTGCCAGCCCACGTCTTCGGCGCGCATAATTTCGTAGGTTTCCCGGTGTTTTAACACGCCGTCTTGGTGAATGCCGGATTCATGGGCAAAGGCATTGGCGCCGACGATGGCTTTATTCGGCTGCACCGCAAAGCCTGTAATGCTGGACACCAAGCGCGAAGTGGCCACGATATGTTCCGCGTTGATGCGGGTTTGCACGGGGAATAGGTCGTGGCGGGTGCGCACGGCCATGACAATTTCTTCCAGCGCCGCATTGCCGGCCCGCTCGCCCAAACCGTTAATGGTGCATTCCACCTGGCGCACGCCGTTCATCACCGCGCTTAGGGAATTAGCCACCGCCAGGCCCAAATCGTTATGGCAGTGGGTGGAAAAAACAGCTTTATCGGCGTTGGGCACCGCTTCAATTAAGCGTTTGAACATCGCGCCATAAGCGGCTGGCTCGCCGTAGCCTACGGTATCGGGCACGTTGATGGTGCTTGCGCCTGCGTTAATGGCGGCCTCGGTGATGCGGCACATAAAATCAAATTCCGAGCGGCTGCCGTCTTCTAGGGAGAATTCCACATCGTCGGTGTACTGGCGGGCGTGTTTGATGGCGCGTACGGCCTGTTCTAAAACCTGCTCCGGCTGCATTTGCAGTTTGAACTGCATGTGAATTGGCGAGGTGGCGATAAAGGTGTGAATGCGTGAAGCGTTGGCGTCTTTGAGGGCTTCGCCTGCGCGGTCGATGTCGCCAATCACGGCGCGCGCCAAGCTGCATACACGGGAGTCTTTCACCGCGCGGGCCACCGCCTGCACGGCGGCAAAATCACCGGGGCTTGCAATGGCAAACCCGGCTTCTATGACATCAACCCGCAGTTTTTCCAGCATTTTAGCGATGCGGACTTTTTCGTCTTTGGTCATAGACGCGCCGGGGCTTTGCTCGCCGTCGCGCAGGGTGGTATCGAAGATAACGAGGTGTTTGCTCATAAAAATTGCGTGTTGCCCAATAAAAAGCACGCATTCTAACCAAAATTACCTCTGTGCGGACAGTAATCGAGCCGTTAAGGCAAATCAAAAACGATAATGTAAACCCAGCTCGGCGGAGCGCTTCGAAACGCGCAGATGGTAGCCACCAAAAATACCCATAACCGCCGTGTGTTCCACAGCGTTTTTATCGGGTTCGCCCGGCAGAAGACTTTGCATGGCTAAATCGTAATAGGTGGCCAATGTGACAGCCACCATGCGGTTTACGGCGGCTTTATTAACGCGGGTATTATTCGGTTGGCTATTGAGCCAATAATTATTTAATAACCTTGCTTCACTGCTCATGCTGTTATCTAGGGTGTTGGCAACAGATTCCAACAGCATTTCGTTATCCATTTGTTGGATAGGAATAAATTGGATTTTTTTTAATTGATCCGCCGCGCCACAAAAAATAGATTTATCTGCCCAGCTTGTATTAACACAACACAAACATACAGCGCCGAAGACGAAAGCGCCGAGTGTGTGCCGGTGTTGATACTGCTGAAATGCCACGTTATCCACCATTTGGAATTAACAATCGGAAACATACGTTGAGTATTTTTTAAAAAAATACTTTTTGCGTGTGCGTGTGATCAGCGCTGCTGCTTTAACTGAGATTTCTAGATTTAAGGATGGATCAGTTTTGGCTATAAAAACAGACTCGGTGATTAGAATAATTTTTACAGATTATGCGGAAGTCTATAACCGTTAGGAAAATTCACTGTGGGGTATATATCTTTTTGAGTGGAGTTTTCACTTTGTCATAACGTCGAAAACTCGTAACTATTCAGCACCTATTGTAGGGCGGGTTAATAACCCGCGCTGACGGTGTTGTCGTTTGCGATCATTTTTGTAAAAACACGGATTTTGTTTGTGCGGTTTTTGTTGAGCTTGTGCTTGCCTGCTAGTGCGCGGGTTACGCCGCAGGCATAAGCCGCCCTACGCTTGAGCTGAATAGTTGCGAAAACTCTAGGGCGCCTTTGATGCTCGGCTGAGGTTTCCAGGTTAAAACCAATCACGGTCTTTTAGCCTGCATTTAGAATAAAACGGTCCTTTGCATAAAAGCTAATCATCTATCCTAAAGGATGAGATATTCAGGTGATGAAAATATGAATTTGCGTTTAGTAGCAGCAGGTTTTATGTGTTTTGTGGCCGTTTGTTATTTTTTGCGTGAGCGAATGTTGGTGAATGCGCCAGCGATCAATCATATAAGTTCTGTTGAACAATTAAAGCCAAACGCTGAATTTAAAAAAAACCATTTAAATTCATCGCACAGCGCAAATAAAACAGATGCTATTTTAACTGCCCATGCTGAGACTAATAACGCCAGCGCAGATAATACAGATATTCCCGTGCCGCAACCTTTGGATCGCGTGCCTTGGGCTGGGCCGGAGCGTGTAGTGCTTTGGCAAAATAGTTCACCGCCAGTTATTGAGCAGCGCGATGGTGTTGAACATCTTGTATTGCAATTAAATCCGCTGCATCTCACCTCGCTGCACCCTGGGCAAACACTCATATTACCCCTGCCAGAAGGCGCCCCCGAAGTACATGCATTAATTACTAATACTTTTAATGATGCAGAGGGGACCCATAACTGGAATGCAATCATACAAAATGATGTGCCATCCGCCTCGGTTTTAATCACGCAGGGAAAAACACAAACTCACATTGCTATTTTTACCGAGCGTGGGAGTTATACGCTTATTGCAGACAACAACACCGGCAAGGCAACGTTGGTGGACGAAGGTAAATTAATTGCTCGCCAAGCATGGGTGGATGATGGCGTAGTGCTGCATGAGCACCATGAAATAGAACCGCCGCTGACGCCTTAATGCGCTGCATAAAAATATTTAAATTTAACCATTTTTACAGCTGATGATTATTTTTGGTGTGACTATTTTGGTGTGATTATTTTAGTCTGAATATCTTAAAGCCGTTATTTGAGAGCGCATTATGCTTAAATTCTATCTTCTAACATCTTTTTTTGCGTTGAGCACAGGTTTTACTGGTGCAGCCTGGGCTGAAAATAAAGTAGATATTTTAGTGCTTTATAATTCCAGTGCGCAGGCACAACGCAATGGGGCGGATATCAATGCGCGCGTTGCATCCTATATTGCTTACGCCAATAAAGCCTATTCCAGCAGTAATATCGACATACAATTACGCCTTGTGGCGACGCAAAAATTAGATCTTCCTATAGCAACGGTTTCCGAAGCCAATTTACATGCGCTGCGCGAAAATTCAACCGTGGCACAATTGCGCAGGCAATATGGTGCGGATGTAGTCACTTTTTTAACGCTCAGCCAATCGGTTTCAGGCGGTAGTGTTTGTGGTATTGGTTATATTCCAGGTGGAAATTCAGCCAGTGGTACTTTTTATTCCGATGCGGCCAGTTTGGCGTTTAATTTGGTCGGTATCGATTGTAATTTAAATGTAATGACCCATGAAATTGGACATAACATGGGGCTTGGGCATTCCCAGATACAAAATTCTGGTGGCGGTGTTTGGAAATGGGGGCGTGGTTATGGTGTGATGGGTTTATTTAGTACCGTCATGGCGTATCCTCAATCCTACGGTACCACCAATCAATTACCTATGTTTTCTAATCCTAAATTAAAAATGTGTGCCGGTAATAACTGTGGTGTAGAGCGCACCTACAGTGATGGCGCCGATGCGTCCGGTAGTTTAAATGCCTTAGCAGTACAAATTAGCGCTTTTATGCCAACAGTTGTGCCACTGGCCAGCGCTTCAAGCAGCAGCTCATCATCCAGTAGTAGCGGTAAATCCAGTTCAAGCAGCTCAAGTAGTTCAAGCTCGTCAGGCATGTCTGTGGCGCTGTGTAAGCGTACGCAGGATGCCAACAGTTTAATTAAAAATGGTGAATTTTCTGTTTTAGACGGTTGGGCCAGTGGTTTGGGGGCCAGTACTTTAATGCTTAAAGACGTTATAAATGGCACCTGTATGGATAAAGTGCTTGCTGTAAATAATCGCAAATCTTACATGGGTGATGCTTTTTACAGTTTAAATACACCGTTGGTGAGCGGAACAAAATACCGTTTAACGGCCCGTGCCAGTATTCACAATGGAGTGCGGGATAATTTGCGTGTAGCTTTAGTGGTAAAAAGCAGTACGAATAAACAACTTTATGAATTAACCTCTATTTCTGTTACCTCCAATGAATTTACCACCTACAGCACGGAATTTTCCGTTCCTGCAAATGGTATTAACGGCATATTATTTTTTGGCCCGCAAGCAGGAGTTAATATGTTATTGGATGGTGTAAGCCTAACTCCCGTAGCGGCAACACCACCGGCCACACCCAAAACAATTATTAATGAAGGTTTTGAATCGGCCAGTAATGGTTGGAGTGCTGTGTTTGGCGGTGTGGCTAGCATTGTGAATTCAACGCCAGGTGAGGGTAAATACAGTTTGCGCATTAATAAACGCACCAGTGTTAATTCCGGTGCTGCCGTGCAGTTAGGCGCGCAATTAATTCCCGGTAAAAGCTATACCTTAAGTGCAAAATTACGTGCAGGTAGCACAGTGGCAGGCTCTGCCGGTATTCAAGCCTGGTTAATGTTTAACGATAGCCGTGGGGCACAAAAAATAAGCCTCGGTACCGGCGCTGTGCCCGTTAATGTTTGGGCGGGTTTAAACGCAACATTTAGTATTTATGCTGTAGGTGCATTAACCAATGCGCAGATAATATTTGTGGGGCCAGCGGCGGGGCAGGATTTATTTGTTGATGCGGTGAGGTTAACGGTTAATTAGAGGTTTTTGCGTCTGGTTTTGAATTGAGCGCCCACAGGCGCCCAATTAATTATTTCAAAGTAAATCAGCAACAATCGCCTGCACTACATGACAGTGGTTTATCAAGTCCTGTTGTGTTTTCCATTCGCTGACATAATTTAATCCGTGGGGCCAAAAATGGGTGCCGTCGGATTTAATTTGGTCTGTATTATTGCCTGATATGTCACGCAATTTAGCCGTGGCTTTTGGCCCGTTATAAATGCCGTTGCTCACTAATGTACGGTATTTTGTTGCGCCCACGCCGAGCACATGAGCAATTTCATGCATGGCGGTAACGTGATGCATAGACGCGCGCGAGCCGAACCGAATAGAACCATTAGTGCTGCCATCAGCGGTTGCTACGCTCGGGTTATAGGTTACTTGAAGCTGGCGGGTTAGGTTGGTGTAGCAGTTGTAATTTTTAACGGCTAAATCCATGGCGGCGGTAATTAAATCGTAGGCTTGTTTTTCATCAGCGGTTGGGTTTTGTGCGCGGGCGAGTGTGTAACTTATTTTACCTGCACCCGTGCAACCATCGGCTGGAGCAGGCGGTGTATATTTTTTTACTAAACGAATATTATCAATTTGCACCGTGACATTTTGTTCCTGGTTGCGCCAGGCGGGTTGAATAACCCACAAATGGTTCACCTTGCTTAAATTTAACCCGGAGGCTGTTAATTCAGAAATAGGGTAGGTGTGGGTTTGCCATTCAAAAGAACTATTGCCTTTTACAATAGGCAATTCTGCGCTTACACAGGGTAAAATACATTCGCTTTTAAAAATAAACGGTGCAGCATTATTCGGCTGCTCGTGGTGAATTAAACGCATATCAAAACTCAACGCACCGTCTTTATAGGCCTGTAAATCAGCGCTGTTGCCCGGCATGGCTAAACCGAACCAACCGTTGGCATTAATGCTGTGGTTGGGGTCGTTAGCGTTCCAGTTAATTTCAATCACGCGCCCGTGTTTTGCATCACCCGTTTCTACAGGTTTCCATTGCACATGCGTATAGGCTTCATAGCCTTGGCAATGAAATAACTCACCGGTAGCCGTTGAGGATTCATACGCGAGAAAGGGGCCAAAACCTGGAGTAATACATTCGCTAAAAATGCTGTTTTCAGGGTTTTTACAGGGTTCTACTCGTACATTTACGCTATCCGTTAGCGTTTGCCCATTCACAATGGCGGATAATTCAAATAATAAATCTGTCGGTTGTGTAACATCGGGCGCCACAAAACCGGTTGCGGGTTTTGGGTCCAAATTTACATTCGGCCCACTTAATTGGCGCCATTTAAGCGAGCCTGTTTGTAAACTACCGCTATTTAAACGCACCCATTCACTGTTAAAAACAAACTGGTCTTTTCCTGCATCGACTAGGCTTGCAATACTGCCTGAAGAACTACTGGAAGACGAACTGCTCGATGACGAATTACTGGAGCTTGAGGAGCTGCTGCTGGAACTTGAAGCGCCATCGGTGCCGGTGCAGGCGGTAGCGCCCAAAAGGCTAGCAATAATGAATAAACGCTGTAGGACGTTAAATGGGCGCATAAAAAATTCTCAGGATTAATAGTTGAAATCGAAGCTGATTGAGTTTGCGATTGAATAAAAATAAACAAATCGGCATTAGCGTTCGCGTAGCGTTTGGTTTTGTTGATATTTTTTTAGGGCTAACTCTTGAGCGGGCAAATTTAATTTGTAACTGCTGGCAAGTTCAATGGCTTTATTTTGAGCAGCAAGCGCCGTTTTAAAATCACTATTCGCTGCGGCTACAGCGGCTTTTACTTCGTAATACGAAAGCTGGTCTAAGTGGTCGTCTTTAACCGTGTTAAAAACTACTTGGGCATCGTGAGGTTTGAACCAGGCTTCGCTGGGGGAGCAGGCGTAAATGCGGGCCAGTTTAACGGCGGCATTGGCATTGCCTGCCAGAGCGGCTTTTTGCAGCCAATAGATACCTTTTTCTTCATCTAGGGGGAGCAAAGTGCCATCGTAATAATAGGCACCTAATACAAACTGCGCATCCGGCGAGCCTTGTGATGCAGCACGCTCAAGCCAGGCGGCGCCTGCATTGATATTTTGTTTGCATTGCAGGCCGTTAAATTGGTTTGTGCCAAGAATAAATGCTGCGGTTGCATTACCTTTAATGGCTGATTTGTGGTACCAGGGGTTGGGGTTTTCAAATTCTAGTTTTTTGACTTCTTTGTCGTCACTTATTCTTAAGTAGTTTTTGTATAGATCATTCTGTAAGCCATAAACAAGCATGTTTCCTGCATCGCCTGTATCCGCTTTGATGCGCTGATCTTTTAGTGATTTTTTTATTTTATCTATTTCCAGTTTGGAGTTGTTTATCGAGTATACATAACGTGATGTATGGTTGTAGAAATTTACTGATTGCCCATTTATTTGTGCCGGTTGGTAGGTGTGTTGGCGCAAGGCTTTAAGACTTGGTTGTACAAATCTGGGTTCTTTATTTAGGACAACGAAATCGCGCACACTGCCATCTTTTGCCACGGTTAAAGAAATGTCAAGTAAGCCAACGTCGCCTGCACTTATCGCCTCTTGAGGGAATTTGGGTGCGATGCTTTTTAAAATTTTGGGGCCTGAAATTATTGTTCCTTCAGTTGCAAGAGGGGCTAGTTTTTCGTTAACTAATTCGTTGGTGTAGGGTTTTAATTTTATAAACTCTTGCTCGCCTTGGCTGGTTTCCTCAGGGGTTATTTTTTTGGCTATGGCGTTAAAGGTTTTGCTTTTTTCGGGTGATTCTGGCGTATTGGATAGCTTTAGCCAGGCATAGGCAAGGGCGGGGGATTTAGTAACGCCTTCACCACGGTAATACATCACGCCTATGTTTTTTTGTGCGTCTTTATCGCCAATGCTGGCTGAATAAGTAAACTCTTTAAAAGCTTTTGCGAATTCTTTATTTTGATAATATCTAAACCCAAGTTCAAAATCCGCCTGTGCGGTTGCGCTGAACAAGGTTGTAATAATGCTGGCAATAACAATATACGATTTCATGTGTGTATCTTTTGAGTAAGGTTTTTATTGGGTGTTTTTAACGAACGCTAAGTTCATTGGCGTCCGCAATAAGTGCAAACGTTTTGGTTTGGCCTTGGAAGTTAACAGTCAGTTGTTTGTAGCCAATAATAAGTTGTACTGAGGTTGAGGCATCGGCCTTGCCCTGTGGCCATGAATAAAACAGAGTTTCGCCAATGCGATTTGGCGAGTGCCCCACGGTTAAAGACGCGGCGCCTTCACAGGCTTCGGCTGGGTTAAAGCGCAAAATAGCCACCGATGCACGCTTATGTTGCAGGACAATCGTGGAGCTTTTGCCGCGCTCAATATCGGCTTTCATATCAATAATGATATTGCCGGAAGGAAGTTTGATCGGTTTTTCGTGGGCGTGCTGCCATTCTTCGGCGGTAATGTAATAAGGGGTTGGGCTTGGCGGAGGTAATTGGCTGCAACCGGCGAGTGCAAGCGTGATTATGCAAATAAATAAAATACGCATGTGGCTTGTGCTCCTTCTAAAACGAATGTTAATGGCGAATTATAAAGGGCACGCTTGGAAAATAAATTGTTAAGCGTCTCAATTGTTTGACATGGCACCTACATCAGCCAAAGCGTTGCAAGCCCTAAAAAGATAAAAAAGCCCATGCTGTCTGTTAAAAATGTGAGAATGACGCTGGTGCCCATTGCGGGGTCGCGGCCTAATTTATTAATTAATAAGGGTGTAAAAATACCGGCAATAGCGGCGATGAGTAAGTTGCAACAAATGGCCATGAGCATCACCACACCTAAGCCAATATTTTTATAAAGCATGGCTGCCACGGCGCCTAATACACTGCCCCAAATTAAACCGTTAATAAGGCTTACGGCAATTTCTTTGCCGAGGGCATAAGGTAAATTATTTTTATTTATTTGGTTTAGGCCCAAGCTGCGCACCATTAAGGCTGCGGTTTGTTGGCCCGCATTGCCGCCAATGCTTGCCACAATAGGCATCAAGGTGGCCAAAGCCACTAGCGATTCTATGGATGAAGCGAAAACAGCGATAAAACGTGTGGCGCAAAATGCGGTGATTAAATTAATGGTTAACCACAGCCAACGTGTTTGTGCGCCCTGCCAAATCGGGTCAAATAAATCCGCCCGGGCGGATAAACCTTGTTTGGCCATTTCCATGTGTTCATTTTGTTCGCGAACAAAATCCATAATGGTTTCTACGGTTAAACGGCCAATAATACGGCCCCGTTCATCCACCACGGGCGCACAAATTAAGTCGTAACGTTCGAATGCCCGCGCAGCTTCTTGGCCTTCGGTGGTCGGTAAAAAACGCACAACTTGTTGGTTCATAATGTTTTTTAATACCACTTGCCCAGGGTGGCGCAGCAGTGATGTTAAAGGCAGCGCACCCACTAATACGCGCTGTTCATTCACAATAAATGCTTGGTCTGTTTGCTCGGGCATTTCCGCTAAGTTGCGAATGGCGTCAATGGCTTGATCCACATTCCAAAAACTGTATACCACTAATGAATCGCGGCTCATTAAACTGCCGACGGATTCTTCATCGTAATTTAATGTGGTTTCTAGCCAGTCGCGCTCTTGCCGTTCTAACCCTGCGGTTACTTCGGTGAGTAATTCTTTGGGTACATATTCTGCAATTACGGCTAATTCATCGGCATCTAAATGGCCGAGTAATTCTTTAAGGCGCGGCGCGGGGCTGTCTTCTATGATGTGCAGTAAGCTGTTTTCATTTAATTCCAGCAAACAGGCAGATGCCTTTTGATCGGGCACTAATGCCCATATCAATAGGCGTTTTTTTTGCGGCAAAATATCCAATAAATGGGCGATATCCGCAGCGTTAAGGCTCTGTAATTTATGCCGTAATTCTGCCTCATGCTGCCTGTGTACCAGTTGTTCTACCAGTGGATTTGTTGAGCCAGATTGCCGGTGCGCTAAGGATTCAACTAATTCTTGCTTCTGTAAAAGCGCAAAAATAGTCTCTAGGGTATCCTGTAATTTATTGCTGCGGGTTTCGGGCATAGAACCTGATTAATCCTAAAATTTATAGTTTTGGAACAAAATAAAATGTGCCGCCTGCGTGCCCAGCTTCTCGCACGGGTTTCATCTCCGGCAATTGTACTAACTCAGCGGCACCCACGCGTTTGCGCACGTTAACCGAGAGCGCGGAAAATAAATTGCTGTCCCGCAAGGTGTCATTATTGTGCTCTAGTGTTTCAATTAATGCGTTGGCAAATACCGAGTGGTTGGTGTTGGTGCCGTCTAACACGGGCGCTAAACCACCGGAGGAAATAACCAGGCGTGCGCGACGGTTTAAGCTCGATTTAATACCTGCTTCGGTAATTTGGCTGGAGGATACGCCGAATAATAATGGGCTTTTTTCTGAACCTAAAAAGCCTGCATAACAGGAGTCTGCAATCACTAATATTGAGCGCGCTTTAATGCGGTCTAAGTGGTCGGAAATAACCGCGTTGTTAATCCAGGTGCTTAGGGTATTGGCGCGCGCGTCGATGGGTAGCCAATAACCGCGTTCTTTTTTACTGTTTTCTCCCGTAGATAGCTGCCCGTGCCCGGCGTAAAAAATTAATAAGTTGTCGTTCTCGCCAATTTGGCTGTAAAAATCATTGATGGTGTTGAGTATTTGTTTTTCGGTGCCGTTTTCAATGAGCAAGCTGCTGAAGCCGTATTTGTTTTCAAGCACTTCTTTTAATTTGCGTGCATCGGAAATGGGGGAGCGCAGGTGTTCTAAAAAGGTATAGTTTTGGTTGCCAATAATCAACGCATAGTAGCGGCCAAAATTAATGTCTTTAAAGGTGCGCGGGGTGCTTGCGGCTAGGGTTTCGTTGGTTAATAAGGGTTGTTCGGAAAATTTACGGTAGGCTAATTCCACCGATTGTAGCTCGGTAGAAATGCTGGTTTTATCGCCCTGGGCTTTTTCGTACAGGGATTTCATTGCTTCAAGCTCTTGCCGAACGCTGGCTAATTCTTGACTGGCCTGTGGGTTTTTGGCGGCGAGGGCTTCTTGTTTGGATAATTTGGTTTGTAACCCAGCTACTTGTTTTTGCAGTAGGTTTGCTTGTGTTTGTGTTTTTTGTAGGGCGTCGGCTAATTGTTGTTTATTGGCGGCGATTTCTTTTTGTGCGTCTGAATTTAACACTAAAGCATCGTTTTTAATGCCGGAGGCTTGGCGATAAAAATTTAATGCTATGGTCATATCACGCGGTACGCCCTGGCCTTTTTCATACATATACCCAAGATTAATTTGCGCTCGCGCATAACCTTGTTCGGCTGATTTTTTATACCAGCTAACGGCGGAAATAAAATCCGGTGTTTGCCCTAGGCCTTTTTCAAAAATTTCACCTACGTAGTTTTGTGCTTCTGCATCGCCCGTTTGTGCCTGTGGCAGCCAAACATTAAGTGCAGAGCGGTAATCCGCGCGGTTGTAATCTACATATTCGCCACCGCGAATACGGCAGTCTGAGGTGGTGGTTTTTACGGCTTTACGCGGTGCGAGATACGATGTATTGCCGAGTTTGCGCACTTGGTTGGGGAGCAGGCAATCCACGATATAAAGATCCCCTAGCTCTTGATAGCCCTCTTTGGCTTTGCCGCTAACGGAAGGTTTATCGTTGCCGCAGGCGCATAATAAAAGGCTTATGCTTAGCGCTATCAAACTTGGAATAAAACCAGTAACACGAAGGGAATTAACCATTGAACACCTCTAATTATTTGGATTTTAGCGACGAACCGCTGCGGAATGAATGAAGAGCTGCTGCGCAATGAATGAAGGTTTTTAGGGCGACATAAACTGCCCAAGCATAGCAGGAAATTAACACGCTATGGCGCGTTAATTGCGCCTAGGGCCTGCCATGTAATGGTGAATAGCTAGGCCGTTAAACGCACGCTTTCCAGCCATAACCGATTTGCCTGCGCATCGCTTGTGGCAAACGGTGCGGGATTAGCTTCTTTGCAGGCGACAAAATATCGCCCACCACCGCGCCCACCTTCTTCGGACGTGGCTAAATGCACCAGTGTTTTAGCGCCTTTTTCGGGGGGGATCATAAAAAATATTCCTGCCAGGGTTATTAATAAGCGGATTAACCCGTGGGAATTATGCCCGAACCCAGTTTTTACAACGCCTGGGTGCAGGCAATGGGCGGTTACATCCGTACCCACAAGGCGCTGTGCCAATGTGTGGGTAAATAGCATGTTGGCGAGTTTTGAGCGGCAATATACTTTGAAGGGGGCATAGCTTTTTTGGCTCATTAAATCGTCAAAATTTAACGGCCCGGCGCGCCGGTGGGCGTTTGAGGCAACATTAACAATGCGTGCATTACCGGCGGTTTTTAGTTTATCCAGTAATAATTGTGTTAGTAAAAATGGGGCCAGATGGTTAACCGCAAAGGTGGCTTCGTAGCCGTCTTCTGTTTGTTGGCGCTGAAAAAACATCGCACCGGCATTATTAATTAATATATCCAATTGCGGCAGTTGGTTTATTGTTTGGGCGAGTGCGCGCACTTGTTGCAAGGATGAAAAATCTGCTTGGATAAAACTAATATCGGCTTGGGGGACGTGCTTTTTAATGGCAACAAGCGCCGCCTCTCCTTTTTGATTACTCCTGCCATGCAGAATAACTTTATGGCCTAATTCAGCCAGTTTTTGTGCGGCACAAAAGCCGATGCCATTGGTGGCGCCGGTGATTAAAATGGTTTTTTTTCTAAAGGCTTCGGTCATGGGGTGCCTGCGTAGCGGTGGTGGGTTCATGCCGGGAATTTTACCAAGTGCTATTTTTTAGCCAGCCGTTTGTTAATGCTGCGCACTGCGCTATCAATATCGTCTAGGTTGTTGGCCAGTTCATCTTTGCGCATAAATTCTAAGGCGGCGGCTAATTCACGCAAATGAAATTCATCTAGGTTTTGTTGTTTGGATTGTTTAATTAAATGTTTGGCAACCTGCGTCATACGATCGCGCAAAATCATTTGGGCTTTATCTAAAAGTGTAGGGTCTAAATTGGGTATTTGATTGGTGGCTTCCCAGCTTTCAGCGTACAGCCTGTGGGCCATATCAATATCCCCGGCAGCAAATAGGCTGTCGCCTTCAATAATGGCGGTGGCGGTGGTGCTTAATTCGCTAGGCAA
Source organism: Pseudomonadota bacterium (assembly GCA_041179125.1). Taxonomy (GTDB): domain Bacteria; phylum Pseudomonadota; class Gammaproteobacteria; order Pseudomonadales; family Cellvibrionaceae; genus CAMCXE01. The sequence goes on from JBEGTZ010000255.1 coordinate 13,057, forward strand.
ACTCTCCACCGGCGGTACGATGGATTTTAGGGCGAGATTTACGCCGAAGATTACAACGCCTGTTGTAATAACTGCTGCGCTTAAACGGATTAAATCTTTTTTCAGATTGCGCGGTTTAATGGCATCAATAAATTCGCCCGCATCTTTAAAACGCAAGTTGCGATCAAAACTCAGTGCTTTGGTAATGGCCCGCATGTAACGTTTGGGCAGTTGTGGGATTGACTCCACTAACATGCCGCGTTTTTGTGCGGCATCTGCGGGTACAACACGGGCTTTTTCATCTAAAAATGGGTGTCGCCCGGCAAATATTTCGTAGGCTACACAGCCTAATGCATAAATATCATCGGCGGGTAATGTGTCTTCGCCTTCTAACATTTGTTTGCTGGCGTAGGCGACGGTGAGTGCATTTTTGGTTAATTCATCCGCTGCGCAAGGCGCATCTTTTTGGGCTTCGGTAAAGGCATGGGCGATACCTAAGTCTAATATTTTTACTAAATTAGTATCGGTGAGATAAATGTTGGCGGGTTTAATATCGGCGTGTACAAAGCCTTCTTGATGCGCGTAGGCAAGGCCACGCGCTATTTTTTCCAGTATAAAAAGGCCTTCTTGCAAGGGGAGTTTTTGTTTTTTGCGTAGGTAATCCTTTAAAGGTTCTCCCTTTAAATATTCCATCGTAATAAAAGCATCTTCGCCGTCACGGTCAAAATCAAATACCGTCACTATATTGGGGTGCGAAAGTGTTTGCGCTTTTTTGGCTTCGCGTTGTAATGCTTGCAGTGCACCGGGCAGGTTGCGGCAGGTTTCGTTTAATAGTTTTAAGGCAATTAAGGGTGAGGAATCTTGCATTTCTTCGCGGACTAAATCCCGCGCTAAAAACACATCGCCCATGCCACCAGAACCTAATGGTGGTTCAATTAATTCAAAGCGATCGCGCAAAACGCGTGCGCCGGGCGTGGGTGCAACCTGGTGGCCAACACCGTAACCGTAGGTGTTGGTGCGTGTGCTGGATTGCGTGGAGGAGCGCGTGCCGGATAAGGTTTGTTTTTGCTCGGTACTGTTGGAAATAAGTGTGGTGTTATCCAGCGTGGTGGCGGTGTTAACTTCAGTATGTGTGTGTTGGGTTACGCGTGTGGCATCGGGGTTTATGGGTGCGCCGTTTGAATCCTTCGGTGATGTGTCGGTGAGCCGTGTGGCGTCATCAGGTGGTGGTTGTTTCATGAAGAATTCTCTGTGCGTTAAACGCCGATGATATATTTATTTTGTAACTATTCAGCACATTTTTTCGTCATCCCCGCGCAGGCGGGGATGACGTGAATCAAATGGAAATTGTTCTGAATAGTTACTTTATTTTTTAGTGCTGTTGCGCAATGAACACTTCGCTCCAATAGAGTAATTCGTGTACCTGGGTGTGGCTGTTTTGTTCGGTATTTAAAAAATGATCCACCCCTATTTGATAGGCTTTATAGGCTTGATCTGCTGTGCCCATGCCCACCACAGGAATAAAAAATTCCTGCTGGCGTGTTTGTTCAAAGTTACGTAGTTGTAACAACATCTGCTCGGACATGCCTAGCGGGTCAATCACGCAGGTTATTACAGCTACTTTATGGCGTTGTAGGTGTTCGAATAAAACATCTTCGGAATTTATTTCTGTGACTATGGCAAATTGATTTAACCATTGCTTGGGCGCCGTTTGTTTTTTATCTGGGTTGTACAGTAAAACTTCGGGGGTGATAAAGGCTACATCGCCTTGGGTGATTTTGCTGATCAGCGGTTGCAAATTAATTTCAAGTTCAAATATGCCCGCTGGGCGCGGTATTAAATGAATATTTTGTGTGTTGTGCAGATGTTTAATGGATTCTTCGCTAAGGCTCGCGGGGGAAATCAATGCCAGTTGTTTGATGAATTTAAGGTCGGCGCGCGCAAGAATAGCGTCGGCAAATTCAATGGTTTCGTGATCGTGGGCTTCCAAATAATACACAATGGCGTCGAAGGCTTGGCCTTGGTTTAGTGCATGTTCAATTTTGGTAAAAGCTTTTTTCAGTTGTGTTTCGGTGAATACCACAAACCCCATAGCGTCTAATTCGTGGCGTTTAATATCTAATAAACGTGGGTTGGGGTGTGTGAGTAAAATGCGTTTGCCGCGAAATTGCGGGCGCTGGAATATCATTTGGGCTTCATGTTCCGCCATGCTCATCCGCAGGCGAAAACGCAATTGAACGCCTTCACCCTCATTGCCGCTTTCGGCTAAATCCAGGTTGCCGTTAAGGGCATCGGCCAGCCCTTTAGCCAATGCCAGGTCTAAATTCAGCCGAATAGCTTCGTTGGTATTTTCTTGCGGCATTATTTTTTTAGATGAAAGTGACTGACGTGAGAGCGTTAAATGTAGCTCACCTTCACGCTCAAGGTCGCGGGTGAACTCTGCTTCTAATAGTATTTGGCAGTTCTCACTTTGATGAATAATAACGTTGAGTAGAATATTAACAATTTGTGAAAAACGCTCAACATCACCAAACATACGCATGGGCAGCGTGGGTGATAGTGAGGGTTCCAATAAAATGCCGCGCGCTTGGGCAGAGTTTACGGTTTGCGCGATTAAATTTTGAATGAGGTGGCGCAGGTTAAAAACGCGATTGTGAATAATTAATTCTTTGGATAAAACCTGGTAAAAATCGTTTACGTTATTAAATAGTTGCAACAGCCTCGGGCGCGGCCCAGTGTTGAGGGTTTGAAGGTTTGAGGGTTTTTGTTGACTGTCTGCATCGCGGGGCGCGAGCCTGGGCGCATCTAAAAGGCCTTTTAATTCATTGCGCAAAAGGTGCATATATTCTTGGTTAAGCTGCACTGTGGCGCGGGTGCCGCGTTTTTCTTCTTCTAATGATTCTGTTTTGCGAGCCAGAATATAATTGGCTTCTAATCTGTCCCAATAATTTTCCGTCATGGTGCGGGACTGATGATTTAAAATCCAACAGAAAAATAACATGACTACGCCACTGACGAGGCTAATTAATTCGCCTACAAACAGTGCGCTAATTGCCAGCGGTACTAAGCCAATCAGTTGGTAAAGGGTTAAAAAGCGGCTAAAGGGTGCAAATGCGTGGGCGGTGGTGGCAAAAAACACCCCGGTGTAGAGCCAAATTAATGGAGCTTCGTGTTGTAATTCTAAAACCAGCGTCATGCTGGAGGTGATAAAACCCCACCATACGGCGCCCAGCAGGGTGACGAAAAAATAAATATTGCGCCAGCGGCTAGGTGCTCGCGGGTAAATACTTTCAAAACGGTATAAATAATAGCCGCGCAAAAAAGTGGTTAAAAGCAGGCCGATGGTGAGAATTAATGCCAGGCGGGCGTGTAATTCGATAAATTCGCCACTGGCTAAACACAAAAGAAAAATTAATACATTCGCGACGATTCCGCGCCTGGAATATTTAGCCATGCGCGCATCGGTTTCACGCATGAGTTGGCGGTCTTTTTGTACTTTGGTTTGCGCTTCAAAAAAACTGAACATGATATTTACCGTGATTTAACCTAAAAACCCCACCTGGGCACCTTCGGAAATCCACTTTTCGCGCGCTCGCTCCGTTATTTTCGTACTCAGTCGGTCATTTATACCGCATAACTCCCTTCCTCGATTTCATTCCCGATGAAATTCTACCTCCCCCATCCGTGGGGTCGTCCAAATGCCTCGCGATCATCACGAAAATTGAATTTCCGCATGTAAAAAAGCCGATAGTCACAGACCATCGGCTTTTTTACAGGTGAACTGCGGCGGCCTGTGCGCGGGCCAACTTAGGCCAACGCTTGCGTGAGTGCAGGCAGCGCTTCAAATAAATCCGCCACCAAACCGTAATCGGCCACTTGGAAAATCGGCGCGTCTGGGTCTTTGTTAATCGCCACAATCACTTTGGAGTCTTTCATGCCCGCCAGATGTTGAACCGCGCCGGAAATGCCTACAGCAATATACAACTCGGGCGCGACGATTTTACCGGTTTGGCCCACCTGGAAATCATTGGGGGCGTAGCCTGCGTCCACCGCAGCGCGGGAGGCGCCCACGGCGGCGCCGAGGCGGTCTGCGAGTGCGTAAATTAGAGCGAAGTTTTCGGCGCTGCCCAGGGCGCGGCCACCGGAGACAATAACTTTGGCGGCGGTGAGTTCAGGCCTTTCGCTCACCGCAAGGCTTGCGCTTACGAATTCGCTTTGGGTGTTGCTGTTTGAAACCGCGATGGGTTCAATCGCCGCGCTGCCGCCTTGTGTGGCGGCGGCGTCAAAGGCGGTGGTGCGAATGGTAAGCACTTTGATGGCATCTTGGCTTTGTACCGTGGCGATAAGGCTGCCAGCGTAGATGGGGCGTTTGAAGGTGTCGGGGCTTTCAATGCTGATGACATCGGAGATTTGCTGCACATCCAACAGTGCGGCCACGCGCGGCAGCAGGTTTTTGCCGAAGCTGGTGGCGGGGGCCAGTATGTGGCTGTAGGTGCTGGCGCGCGCAACAATTAATGCACTTAAGCGCTCAGCCAGGCCGTGGGCCAATTGGGCGTCATCGGCCAGCCACACTTTGCTTACCGCAGGGCAGGCGGCTAGGGCTTCTGCGGCGAGTTGGCCGTGCTGCCCGGCCACTAATACGTCCACTGCGCCTAATTTTTGTGCGGCGCTGATGCAGTGCAGGGTGGCGGGTTTTAAACCTTGGGCGTCGAATTCGGCAATGACTAATGTGCTCATGGGATCACCTTGGCGTCGTTTTTTAATTTGCTGATTAGCTCTTCTACACTGGCTACCTTAATACCGGCGCTGCGCTCGGCGGGCAGCTCTACTTTTAACGTTTTCACGCGGGGGGCTGGGTCCACGCCTAAGTCTGCTAAGGCTAGGATGTCCAAAGGTTTTTTCTTGGCCTTCATGATGTTGGGCAGGGAGGCGTAGCGCGGTTCGTTGAGGCGTAAATCGGTGGTGATGACAGCGGGCAGGCTCAGGCTCAGGGTCTCAAGGCCGCCGTCGATTTCACGCGTCACCTGGGCGCGGCCTTCGCTAATGCTTAGCTCCGAAGCAAAAGTGCCCTGGGGCATACCGCACAGGGCCGCGAGCATTTGGCCGGTTTGGTTGTTGTCGCCGTCGATGGATTGTTTGCCCAAAATGATCAGGCCCGGCTGTTCTTTTTCCACCAGTGCTTTGAGTGTTTTGGCTACCGCCAGTGGCTCCAGCTCACTGGGCGCCTCCACTAAAATAGCGCGGTCCGCGCCCAGGGCTAAGGCGGCGCGCAGTTGTTCTTGGCCTTTTGTATCACCGATACATACGGCGATCACTTCGCTGGCCACACCGCGCTCGGCTAGGCGCACAGCCTCTTCAATGGCGATTTCACAAAAGGGGTTCACTGCCATTTTGAGGTTGGCGGTGTCCGCTTGGGTTTGGGTGTCTGTTGGGCGCACCTTAACATTGGCATCGACAACCCGTTTGATGGGGACGAGGATTTTCATGGATTTGCTCTCCGATTTCAGTTAAGCATTTTAAGCTAAGCATTGCCTGTGGCCTTAGGGCCCGTGCGGGGTTCTATCTAATAGGCGTTAGATGTTTGAAAAGGCGCGATACTAAAAGCATTAGTTAGGTGTGGCTAGCCTTTTGCGTTAATTAGCCTAAAAACGGTATAGGGCGGGCCGCGCATGTTGTTTTAATTCTAGCTCGAAGGGCTGATTTAGAGGGCGATATCATTTTGTGGTGGTTTTTTGCTCACAGATCCGAAAAATGAGGCGCTTTCTGCTGTGCTCGCTCTGCTGCGCCTCAATTTAAACGACTTGTTTTTACGGGTTGATACACGTATAAAAACCCGAATTTTGGGTTGCTGGGTAATTCCAGTTAATGTTAAGTAGTCAATCCCACTTTTCTGATCAGGTGGAATTTGTTCTCACTATAAATTGATATGTACAAAACGTAAGCCATATGACAACCAACGAAACAGTCCAAAGCTATATACAAGGGCGCGTAGAGCAATATTACGTGTGGTACGACTCGAAAGCGGTGAAAAGCAAAGCCAGCTATCAGCGGGGTAGGCTTATTTCTGCTGTGAGCGCAGTGCTCATCCCCGTGATAACCAACATTGAGTTGTCATTTTCTATCTGCGGGGTGCAGGTTGATATATCCAACCTCTTGGTGAGTGTTTTGGGTATTACTGTTGCCCTTTTAGTTGCCTTGGAGGGCGTCTATCACCACCGAGAACAGTGGTTAAATTCGAGATCAACCGCAGAATATTTAAAGACTCAAAAGGTTATTTTTGAGCATGGGGCAGGGGATTATGAAGGCTTGGATGAGGAGAAGGCCTTCACTCAGCTTGTCAATCGAGTTGAAAAAGCAATTGCAGAAGAAAACGCCGTTACATTAAATGTTCTCACTCGCTCAGAACAAAAAGGTGAGAAAAACACGTAATAAAAAGGTGAGAAAAACACGTAATAAATAGTAGGTAATAACCGCGCTAGCTCACTAAATAAGGCGCTTTAGTGCGCCATCTATCCACTGTTTATCTCACCCCTATCACAGTCGCGCACCAAGGTGCGCCTTGCGTCATGTGCGGTTTTTAGGTTCAACGTTTATACTCCGCCCTTTTTTTGGCCAAGTGGGGTGTGCCTGTGGAGCGCGAGTCGATGCCTTATGACGTGGTAATTGTGGGAGCTGGGCCTGCTGGCCTGGCTGCTGCGTGCCGTCTTAAGCAGTTATCAGCGGAAATTTCAGTCTGTGTGGTGGAGAAAGGCTCGGAAGTGGGCGCGCATATTCTCTCCGGTGCGGTGTTTGAGCCGCGTGCATTAACTGAATTGTTCCCCGATTGGCAGCAAAAAGGCGCGCCCTTAACCACCCAGGTTCAGGCCGATGAAATCTATTACCTCAACCAGGCCGACAAAAGCCTGCGCGTGCCAGGCTTTTTTATCCCCAAAACGTTGCACAACCAGGGCAATTACATTATTAGCCTGGGCAATTTGTGCCGCTGGTTGGCGGAGCAGGCGGAAGGCTTGGGCGTGGATGTGTTCCCCGGTTTTGCCGCCAGCGCGTTATTGTTTGATGAGCAGGGGGCCGTGAAGGGCATCTTAATTGGCGATATGGGCGTGGGCGCCGATGGCACACCCAAAAGCAGCTTCACAGCCGGCATGGAACTACACGGCAAATACACCCTGTTTGCTGAGGGGTGCCGGGGCCATTTGGGCAAACAACTGATCAAACATTTTGCTTTGGATGCTGGCAAACAGCCGCAACACTACGGCTTAGGCATTAAAGAACTCTGGCAAATCCCTGCGGAACAACACCGCCCCGGTTTAGTAGTACACACCGCAGGCTGGCCTTTGGCCGCATCTGGCACACCCGGCGGTGGGTTTTTATATCACTTAGAAGACCGCCAGGTGGCGGTGGGTTTGATTACAGATTTGTCCTACGAAAACCCACATCTAAGCCCTTTTGATGAATTCCAACGTTACAAACACCACCCCACCATCGCCCAGCATTTACACGGTGGCAAGCGTATTGCCTACGGTGCGCGGGCGATTGCCAAGGGCGGGTTGCAGTCGCAGCCAAAGATGCACTTCCCCGGCGGTTTGTTAATTGGCGATGACGCGGGCACACTGAATTTCGCCAAAATTAAAGGCTCGCACACCGCCATGAAATCCGGCCTGATCGCAGCCGACGTGCTCGCCAAAGCCTTAAGAGCCGGGCTTGAAGCCACAGACTTGCAAGAATTCGCCGAAAGCTTTGAAGATTCCTGGGCCTATGACGAGCTGTACCAACAACGCAACTTTGGCCCGGCACAACACCGCTGGGGCAACCTCTGGGGTTCGGCCTATGCGTTTGTGGACATCAACCTATTCAACGGCCATTTGCCTTGGACATTAAGCGACAAAAAAGCCGATCACGCCTGCCTCAAACCCGCCGCGCAATGCCCGGTCATTGACTACCCCAAGCCCGATGGCGTGCTGAGTTTCGATAAACTCTCGTCGGTTTACCTCTCCAACACTCACCACACAGAAGACCAGCCCTGCCACTTAACCCTGGCCGATGCCAGCATTCCCGTGGCAAAAAACCTACCGCTCTACGCCGAACCCGCCCAGCGTTACTGCCCAGCGGGGGTGTATGAAATAGTGGAACAAAATGGTGCGCCGCGATTGCAAATAAACGGGCAGAATTGTGTTCACTGCAAAACCTGCGACATCAAAGACCCGGCGCAGAACATTACCTGGGTAACACCGGAGGGCGCAGGCGGGCCTAATTACCCGAACATGTAAGCGCTAGCGTGATCAACCGCACGTAACCTTGGCGTCTGGCTGAGGTTAAAAACAACAAAACTTAGCAAAACTTAGCAATAGGCACGAGACGTGCTGTTCCGAACCACCATAAATAATTTTAAAAGCCCCCAGGGCAACTTTAGAAAGCACCTATTTGAGGAGATTGTAAATGACCAAATTACCCGAAACCCTGCGTGAAAACGTGCGTCTGTTAGGCGAATTATTAGGGGAGACCCTGTTAAAACACGAAGGGGCGGCGGTGTTTGCCAAAGTAGAAGCCATTCGCAAGCTCGGCAAGGCCATCAACAAAGCCTCCGAGGGGGATTCCCAACAGCTGGTGGATTTATTAGATAAGGTCGGCGATGCGGAAATTCTGCCCATCGTGCGCTCCTTCAACCAATTTTTGAACCTGGCCAACCTCGCCGAACAGGAATACGCCAGCAGTCTTGAAGCCTCCAATGTAGACACCCTAGACAACTTATTAAACGAGCAAAAAGACCGCTGCGACCGCACCAAATTGTTGGACGTCATCCACAACCTATCCATCGACCTAGTGCTCACCGCCCACCCCACAGAAATCACCCGCCGCACACTTATCCGCAAATACGACCAAATCACCAACGTCATGGCCAGCCACCGCCGCACCGATTTACTCCAATACGAACACGACAAATACCGGGGCCGCTTAAAGCGCCTGGTGGAGGAAATCTGGAGCACCGACGAAATTCGCAACGAACGCCCCACCGCCATAGACGAAGCGCGCTGGGGGTTTGTGGTCATTGAAAGCAGCTTGTGGCAAGCGGTGCCGGATCAAATCCGCCATTTTGACCGCTTAGTAAACCGTCATCTAAATGAACGTTTACCCATGGAATTCTGCCCGTTCCGGTTTTTCTCCTGGATGGGCGGCGACCGTGACGGCAACCCCAACGTCACCCACGACGTCACCGCCAAAGTGTTGCTACACGGGCGCCAAAGCGCCGCCGAACTCTACCTAAAAGACCTGCACAGCCTGGGCGGCGATTTGAGCATGTTCGAAGCCAGCGAAGAACTGCTCAGCCATCTAAAAGAACCGTCAAAAACACCCTACCGGGAATTTCTCAAAGGCGTATACGCACGCTTAGAAGCCACCCAAGAATGGGCCTCCGAACAGCTCAAAGGCAACATCAGCCTCGCCCCGGAAGGCGTCATCACCTCCGCACAAGAATTATTAGACCCACTACTAATTGTCCACCGCTCGCTAGAAGCCGTAGCGCTTGAAGACGTCGCCAACGGCCCGCTCTTGGACACCATCCGCCGCGTGCGCTGCTTTGGCATTAACCTCGTACCGCTGGACATTCGCCAAGACGGCGACCGCCACGTACAAGTGTTAGACGAACTCACCGAATACCTAGAAATGGGCAACTACCGCAGCTGGGACGAAGAAACCCGCCAAGCGTTTTTACTCGACCAACTCACCTCCAAACGCCCACTCCTGCCGCACAGCTGGCCGGTGTCGGACGAATCCTTAGAAGTGATCAAAACCTGCCGCGTCATCGCCGAAGAACCCCGCGAAGCGCTCTCCCACTACATCATCTCAATGGCCCAACAGCCCTCCGACGTACTGGCCGTAGCCCTGCTATTAAAAGAATGCGGCATGAGCTGGAACATGCCCATCGTGCCCTTGTTTGAAACCCTCGACGACCTAGACCGCGCCACCAAAGTTATGGACCGCCTCTGGCAGCTGCCCTGGTACCGCGAGTACAGCAACCAAGACCAAACCGTCATGATCGGCTACTCGGACTCCGCCAAAGACGCAGGCAAATTCGCCGCCACCTGGGCGCAATACAAAGCCCAAGAAAACCTCGTCAGCCTCTCGGAAAAACACGGCATCTCCCTCGTCTTATTCCACGGGCGTGGCGGCACCGTAGGGCGCGGCGGCGGCCCAGTAGAAAAAGCAATGGCCTCACAACCCCCCGGCTCCGTACAAGGGCGCATCCGCGTGACCGAACAAGGCGAAATGATCCGCTACAAATTTGGCCTGCCGCGCATCGCCTTCAGCAGCCTATCCACCTACGTCACCGCCACCATGCTGGCCACCGTAGCCCCCCACGCAGCCCCCAAACCCGAATGGCGTGAACTCATCGAAGCCATGTCCCTGCACAGCTTGGAAGGCTACCGCTCCATCGTGCGCGACAGCGACGACTTCGTACCCTACTTCCGCAACCTCACCCCCGAGCAAGAACTCAACAAACTCGCCCTAGGCTCCCGCCCCGCCAAACGCAAATCCACCGGCGGCGTAGAAAGCCTGCGCGCCATCCCCTGGGTATTCGCCTGGACCCAAGTACGCCTGAACCTACCCGCCTGGCTCGGCGTGCGCCAAGCCCTAGAACACGCCCAAACCACCGCCCCGGACACCCTGCAAACCATGCTAAAAGAATGGCCGTTCTTCTCCAGCTTTTTGGATTTATTAGAAATGGTACTAGGCAAAAGCGAAGGCGATATTTGCTCCCACTACGAACGCCAATTAGTCCCCGTAGAATACCGAGGCCTAGGCGTAAAACTGCGCGCCGATTTAGAAGGTTTAAGCAAATTAATTATTCAATTAAAAAACCAAAACGCGTTATTAGATGGTGAACCGAATTTACAAGGCTCCATCAACGTGCGCAAACCCTACATAGACCCACTCAATTTTTTACAAGTGGAATTACTCAAACGCGAACGCGAACCAGGGGCGATTAGCTCCGACCTGGACCGAGCGCTAAAAGTAACCATGGCGGGGATTGCTGCGGGAATGCGTAATACGGGTTAATAATTAATGTAATTATTCAGCACACACGGTAAAGCGGGTCTTCAGACCCGCGCGGACGGTATTGTCGCTTGCGATAACGAGTGTAAAAACACGGATTTTGGTTGTGCGGTTTTTATTGAATGTGTGCTTGCCTGCGTAGCGCAGGTTACGCTTGCGGCATAGCCTGCGCTACGATTGAGCTGAATAGTTGCTGATTAATTAATCGCAAAAGGCTTTGCGCCATTTCACCCTGTAGGGGCGCGATTTATTCTCGTTCCCACGCTCCCGCGTGGGAATGCATACCTCCAAACCACTCACCAATAAATAAAAAATCCCAACCCATAAAAAACTTGCAAATAAAAAAACAACACAACGATAATCCCCGCGCCCAAAATGCACCCACACAGATCAACCCGCGCGGTGCTTATTTATTTGTAACAAAAGGACAATCCAGTGGATAAAAACACCCCCTCCCAAGTAAAACAAATCTGTATACACAGTATTTTCCTAACCCTACTCACCGCCTGCGCCGCCAGCGAACCTGAAGTGGTCGTTAAATATCAATACGATGCACTCGGGCGGTTAAGCTACGTAGAAGATATAGAAAACGGCAACCGTGATTACGATTACGACAAAGCGGGCAACCGGGTGTTAGTTGCCACCAGCACAGCCAGCGATGCCACTAAAACCCCAGAAGTACCGCCCTTGCCTGTGCCCACCGGGTTAACGGTGAGTGGTCCACGAACGCCAATTAGTGACGGCGGTGGCGGGTGGGATTTTTCATGGAGTCCTGTGCCTGGCGCAGTGGCCTACGCATACCAACTCAACGGTGAGCCAACCTCCACCATCACCACAGAAACTTCCGCAAGCAGTGCAGGCCCCAGGCCTTATTCGGTTGAAGCCATTTTTGAAACCGGCCTGCCGGAAACCGGCGTTTCAGAAACCGGTGCCGTTGAAATCCGCTCGGTTGAAACCCGCACCTATGCCAAGTTCCCAGAAAATTAACCCCATCATCTAACGCCCCTAATCCGCTAATTCATATCCTCGCGCAAGGTTGCTCCGCCATGAAACATAGTGCCTTAAAATTTATTTTCAGTACGTTAACAACGCTTTTCTGTGGTTTTACATCGGTCAGTTTTGCCGTTCAAGACGACTTTATCCCACTCCCCAAATACTCCACCGTGGATGCCTTGGGCGTGAATGTATACGGCAACCAAGTGCAACCCAACTTAGATACCCTAAGCATTGGTGGCGCTATGGGCCTAAGCCACAGTATTGCCGCGCAGGGCAATACCTTTAGTTACGACCACGGCTGGCACGGCTACCGGGATAAATACGCAGGCGGGGTGCGAAACACAGATTTAGGTATTAA
>JBEGTZ010000256.1:0-14421 GCA_041179125.1 Pseudomonadota bacterium
CTAGAGCGTATGAATCGTCGTTTGCGACTATTCGGTTGCAGCTTTGGATTAAGGTGATTCGCTGCCATCACCACATGCACCTTGGGCTTCACTACCGGCGTCGAATCCTAATCGCCCCCAATCCGGGTTTGCACCCGGCCTGCGAGTATACCGAAAACCAAAAATGCTGGCGGGTTTATTTGTTGTGTTCGCGCATGGTGCGCTCTTTGTCTCGCGCCCAATCGCGGTCTTTTTCGGCGTCGCGTTTGTCGTGTTGCTGTTTGCCTTTGGCTAGGGCCACTTCGCATTTGACCAGGTGGGTTTTCCAGTAGAGGGATAACACCACCACGGTGTAGCCTTTTTGTTCACTGGCTTCGCGCAGGCGGCGTATTTCCCGCTCTTTCATCAGTAATTTGCGGGTGCGAGAGGGTTCGGTGACGAAGTGGGTGGAGGCGGTTTGCAGGGGTTGGATTAAAACGCCGTGCAAGAAGGCTTCATTATTTTTGAAAATAACAAAGCTGTCGGTAAGCTGGCCTTTGCCCGCCCGCAGGCTTTTCACTTCCCACCCGGCCAGTACTAGGCCTGCTTCTATGCGTTCCTCAATAAAATAATCGTGGCGTGCTTTGCGGTTCTGCGCGATGGTTGCGTCAGTTGGGGCTTTTTTCTTGGCCATGCCGTCTGTGTGTTCAAAGTGAAATGGGCGGCAATCTTACCGCGTTTGTTTAGGCAAGGCCCATACCTTGCCGGTTCTGTGCGGTACAATTTGCGCCTTTTGATTATTGGTGACGATTAATGAGTGCAAAACAAATTCAACGCAGTGCTTTGGTGGTGTTTAGTGCCGAGCAGATGTTTGCGTTGGTGAACGACATAGAAGCCTACCCGCACTTTATGGAGGGCTGTGTGCGCGCGGAGGTGTTGGCGCGCAGCGCGGGTGAAATTACGGCGCGCTTGGAAATTCAAAAAATGGGCGTTAAACAGGCTTTTACCACGCGCAATACGCTAACACCGCCGCTTACGATGCAAATGAGCCTAGTGGATGGGCCGTTTAAGACCTTCACCGGGCGCTGGGATTTCACACCGTTGAATGCCGAGGCCTGTAAGGTTTCGTTTGAGTTGAATTATGAATTCGCCAATAACCTGCTCACCATGATGGCGGGCAAATGGATGGAGGCGGTGGCCAGTGAACAGGTGGAAGCGGTTTGCTTGCGGGCGAAACAAATTTATGGTTAAAAAATGGCTGATGTAATCCGCGTAGAAGTAGCCTATGCCCTGCCCCACGAACAACATATAGCGCTGGTGGAGGTGCCGCCGGGCAGCAACGCTATTGATGCGGTGCTGGCTGCGCGGTTGCAGGATTATTTCCCAACATTTGTGTTGGAGCCTTCTTTATTAGGGCTTTGGGGCCGTGCGTTTGGCACCAAAGGTTTGCCTTTGGCGGCACAGTACGTGGTGAAACCTGGGGACAGGGTTGAATGTTATAGGCCTTTAACCTGCGAGCCGATGGAAGTGCGACGCAGGCGTGCAGCCAAGGCGGCTTTAACCTAAAAACCTCAGCCGTTCCGCAGTAACACCAATAAAGCGCAACACTCGGCAAACGCATATTGCCCTCGGTGGGCAGTTAATAAGTTAAACCCACCAGGATCATTTTGAAGCAATTCCAATGTTTGTTTTTCGTCGGTGAGGTAATAACGGGCGGGGTTGGTGTTGTAGGCATTAAGCCCGTCAATATCCCTTTGCGGCCAGCCCAATTCGCGCAGTAATTCGTCTAATTTCGGTACCACCTGAGCGAGGGTGCGCGCAATGTCCATCAAGCCGATGCCGCAGGTGGCATCAATTTGCAGTGTGCCCCATAACCAAAGTTTTAATTGGCTGACGTTGGCAATCGTACCGTCTCGCAATAGAGTTTCAATATTATCAATAGGATTGGCTTGGCGCTCAGCAAGAATAGGTGGGGTAAATAAGCGGATAAAAAATAAACCGCCCGGTTTTAAAATACGGAAAACTTCCTTAATAACAGCCGCCTGCCCTACGGGATGCGGAAGCAGGGCAAATCCACCGTCAAGAATAAGCCAATCAAAATTCTGCGCACCAAAGGGCATTTGCATCCAATTACCTTGTGTGGCGCAGTTTTTAGGGCCGGGCCAAATGCGGTTAATCATGGTGTTTGAAATATCTAACGCATAAACATCATGCTTGAGTTTAGTGGCCAGATGACAATATTCCGGTGTAACACCCAAGATTAATCCCCTCGCACCCGAAGGAAAATACTGTTTTAAATGAGCCGCAACCGCCACTACATCGTCTGGTTGCGGCCTTAAAGGGGGTGGTATAAATTGCCAGGTGTCGGCCATTTTTGCCCAGCTATCGTTTGAATGTGTCATAAACCTAAACGCCTTAAGGGCGCCTCCGGAAATTCAATTTTCGTGATGATCGCAAGGCATTTTCGCGCGGAACGAGGGAGTTTATGCGGTATAAATGACCGAATGAGCACGAAAATAACGCCGCGAGCGCGCGAAAAATGGATTTCCGGAGGCGCCCTTAAATACATTTACCGCAGCAAATAGTGGTCAATACCCTTGGCAAGCGCAGGTAGACGTTGTAAAAATTTTTCCGGGTTTAAATTGCCTAGCGCGGGGGTTTTATTTACATCGTAAAGCACTACGCGGCCATCAACACAGGCATAATCAAATTTTCCGTAGGCCATGTTTAATTGCTGTTTTACCGCCAATAATTCAGCAGGCACTTCTCCCAGCGGTTCGCGTTTATAAACTGTACCGGATTTCACTAAAGGGTCGCGGGAATAACTGAGCGAATGAATATGGCAGTCACCCAAAAACAACCAGGTGCGCAGGCAATAATCTTCACCACTGCGTTCAGGTAAGAATTGTTCCACCACCCAATCTGGCATATTCCAAACATTATCGGGCACATCACGCGCAGAATTTAAAATAGGGTAGTCAATTAATTTTGGAATATATTTACGATCTTCAATACGACCAAAACGAATTAATTCAGGTATGCCGCCATAGTTGCGGTTGGTTTTTATAATTACCGGGCCGTCCCAAGCATCGGTTTTATGCACCAACTGACGGCTAATAAAACGCTTAGAAATATCCGTCACTTGGGCGTTGAGCAGTTTAGGGTAGCGTGCAGTAAGGTTTTGGTATTCCGGCGGCACAAAGGTTAAATCCACATGTAAAAAAGCCAAGTCCACCTGTTGCGGGGCGGCCAAAGCCGGTAGGATTAAAACGTCCATAGCCTGTTGGCGCCAAATTTTAGCTAATTCATAGAGCACATAATTAGCGTCAATCGGGTCGCGCTCGTGGATTAATATGGCGATGCGGGGCATAAGTATTCTGCATTTAGTTCGTGTGTAAACCATTGGCTTCGCATGTGCAGTGTGTATCTGGGCATACGCAAGAACGGCAGTTTCACTGATTTAAACAAACTTGCCAACCCTAACCCTAGAAACCTTCTACGCGCTCGAGAATTCAATGCACAGCAAAATAATTAATATCGACACCGTGATTAATTCCGCCCGCTATTTTGGGCTGCCCTTTGTGATTACATTAATGATGACCAGCATAATGCTCGCGGATGGCTACGATCTTTTTTTAATGGGCCATGTGAGTACGTTTTTAATCCACGATTGGAAAATAACCCGCGCAGAATTAGGCCCAATAAATACCGCAGGTTTAATTGGTATGGCAACAGGTTCGGTGGCGCTGGGCTGGTTAGGCGATCGCATCGGTCGCACGCGGGCCTATTTTTCCTGTTTGTTATTTCTTTTTATAGGTTCATTGGTGTGCTACAACGCCGCCCAAACAGGCTCCGCCAGCACAGCACAAGCAAGTATTGAGCAGATGGTTTTAGGGCGTTTTATTATGGGCTTAGGCATGGGCGGTGTTACCCCGTTGGCCGCCACCATAATGTCTGAATGGATTGCGCAACCGATTCGCAGCCTGTGTATTGCCTGTGTGATTTCCGCAGTGCCGCTGGGTGGTTTTTTAACTGGTTTTGTCAGCCGCTGGGTGGAATGGCCGCAGATGTTTTTAATCGGAAGCGCTGTGCCACTCGGATTATTCATTGCATTTATATTTTTTTTACCTGAGTCCCCGCGATACCTGCTACAAAACCCCAAGCACACTCACAAACTGGCCAATACACTCAACCGTTTAATAGGTAAAAAACGTTTTGATGGCAGCGAACATTTTGTATTAACCGAAGAAAATAAATACAGCACCAACTGGCTCGCCACCATTTGGAATGCCCATTACCGCTTAACTACGTTATGCATTTGGCTCGTATTTTCTTTTAATAGTTTTGTACTTTATGTTTACACCAATTATTTAAAAGTGTTGTTGCCACAGGAAAAAATAAGCACCGATACCGCAGGCCTTGCGTTGATGTTGTTTTCCATTGGTGCTTTTTTAGGTTCTATTGCCAGCGCATTAATAGTGCCGCAACTCGGTTCCCGCCCTGTGGGCACCAGCCTAGCTTTTTTGGGTGTTCTGGCGAGCGCTTCATTGGGCGCTGTGCTTTACACGCCCAATAACCCGGCTGAATACAGTATTTTGGTATTGAGCTTTGCCCTGGGCATCGCCATCAACGGAATGCAGGTATTTATTTATACCGTCAGCACGTATGCCTACCCCACACACCTTCGCGGCTCAGCCGTAGGGCTTGCTCAAACAGTCTCTCGCCTGGGCGCGGTGCTTAGCCCCATCGCTGTAACCACCTACCTGCAACTACAACCCCAATTGTCCATTAGCGGTTTTTTTGTGTTTATCGCCAGCTGCGCGCTGGTGACGACACTGTGTTATTTTTTAATTCCCGCACAAATTCCACCTCTCACCAAGGTTACGCTGCCGCAGCCCAAACATTCAGCCAGCTAAAGGGCATCTCTGGAAATTCACTTTTCGTGATGATCGCAAGGCATTTGGACGACCCCAAGGATGGGGGAGGTAGAATTTCATCGGGAATGAAATCGAGGTAGAGCGACGCACGCCTAAATGGATTTAGGCGGTAGAACGACGCAGGAGCCAAAGTCGAGGATGCCCAAGCCGAAGGAGGAAGTTTATGCGCGACTGAGCACGAAAATAACGCCGCGAGCGCGCGAAAAGTGAATTTCCGCAAGGCGCCCTAAACACACATGTCACAAACACAACGCACAATCAACCAACCTATAACCCTCCACTAATATTTTTAGGCTTAACCTCACAGCAACCACGCCGGGTGGTTTTCACTCCGGCGTGATTGAGTTAGTCTTAGGCCTCTCTTGTTCACGAGCCATTAATTCTTGAATACTCAAACCCCAGCGGCTGAGCTGAACCCAGCATCAACCGCCAGCGCACCGCAGTTGTTGCTACATTTAGAACCTGTTGATGCCCGCCGCCTAGCCAATTTGGGCGGCCAGTACGACTGCCACCTCAAGCAAATCGAACAACGCCTCTCCATCTGCATCCACAATCGTGGCAATGCTTTTGTGTTAGAAGGCCCGCCCGAACGCCTGCACATCGCCGAAAAAGTATTGCAACAGCTGTATGCCGAAAGCGACGGCGATAACATCACCCCGGATGAAGTCCACCTAGCCCTGCAAGAACACGGCTGCGAAGCGCCAATGGCGGTGCAGCCCCAACAACCGCCGGAAGTGTACTCAGCCATTCGCACCAAAAAAGGCAATGTCAAAGCACGCGGTGTCAATCAACAATCTTACGTAGCCGCCATCCGCACCCACGACATCAACTTTGGCGTGGGGCCTGCTGGAACAGGGAAAACCTATCTGGCGGTGGCCTGCGCGGTGGAATCCCTATTAAAAGACGATGTAGAACGCATCCTGCTGGTGCGTCCAGCGGTGGAAGCGGGTGAAAAACTTGGGTTCTTGCCCGGCGATTTATCGCAAAAAGTAGACCCTTACCTGCGCCCACTCTACGACGCCCTCTATGAAATGCTTGGCGTAGAAGTTGTAGGCAAACTGATCGAACGCCAGGTGATTGAAATCGCCCCCCTCGCCTACATGCGTGGCCGCACACTGAACAACGCCTACGTCATTTTGGACGAAAGCCAAAACACCACCCGCGAACAGATGAAAATGTTCCTAACCCGCATCGGTTTTGGCACCACCGCCGTGATCACCGGCGACCCAACACAAATCGACCTACCCCGTGGCACCGCTTCTGGCCTGCGCCATGCATTAGAAGTTTTAGACGGCGTACCCGGCATCAGCTTTACCTGCTTCACCTCCAAAGATGTTGTGCGCCACCCCATTGTGCAGCGCATCGTGGAAGCCTACGCGGCACAAGAAGCCAAAGAGGCAGCCGCCAAAGAACTGCACAAAGGTGATACCTAGGTGGAAAACCTCGACCTACAACTGGCCTGCGCCGACACCCATTTACCGACGCTGGATGAATTTAAAACCTGGCTTGCCCTGGCCATTCCTGCCGAACAACACACCTGGGATATCACCCTACGCCTGGTGGACGAAGCGGAAAGCCAAAGCCTCAACCGCGACTATCGCGGTAAAGATTACGCCACCAACGTGTTATCTTTCCCCGCCGATGTGCCCGCAGAGCTGAACATCCCTCTATTGGGTGATCTAGTCATTTGCGCAGCCGTAGTGGCGCGGGAAGCCACAGAACAGAACAAACCCTTACAGGCCCACTGGGCACATTTATGTATCCACGGCGCGCTACATTTGTTGGGCTATGACCACCAAACAGACGAAGACGCAGCCGTTATGGAAGCCATTGAAACGAAACTCATCATTGGCCTAGGATTTTCTGATCCTTACCACACCCATTAATTTTTTGCCTAGAACATAGGAACATTTTATGTCCGACGACTCGCCGAGTAGTCAACCCAGATCCTGGCTGGATCGCTTGATCCAGTCATTTTCCAACAACGAACCACGCTCGCGGGAGGAATTACTAGAAATCATCAAAGAAGCCGCCAACAATAAATTGGTGGATCAAGAAGCATTAAATATTATTGAAGGCGCACTGGACGTAGCCGATTTACAAGTGCGGGAAATCATGGTGCCCCGCAGCCAAATGGTGGTGATAAAAATAGAAGACACCGCCGCAGAATTTTTACCCAAAGTTATCGAAAGCGGCCACTCCCGTTTTCCAGTCATTGGCGATTCCCTAGACGATATTAAAGGCGTTTTATTAGCCAAAGATTTATTACAATTAATTTTGCACGGCACCGAACATTTTTCTTTAGGCTCCATTTTGCGCCCCGCGAATATTATTCCCGAAAGTAAACGCTTAAATATTCTGCTAAAAGAATTCCGCGAAAATCGCTACCACATGGCCCTAGTCATAGACGAATTTGGCTCTATTTCAGGCCTTTTAACCATTGAAGACATTCTGGAAGAAATAGTAGGTGACATAGAAGACGAAACCGATGACGACAGCGATGAAGACTTTATCCGCCAGGTTTCCGACCGAGATTATGTATTAAAAGCACTCACCGCTATTGAAGATTTTAACGATCATTTCGGCACCGAATTTAGCGATGATGAATTTGACACCTTAGGCGGCCTATTAACCCAAGCCTTCGGCCACATTCCCACCCGCAACGAAACCATTGAATTATCCGGTTTTACCTTTCGAATTCTCTATGCCGACAGCCGCCAAATTCATTTAATTCGCCTAACGACGCCCGCCATTTAACGTCAAAATTTAATCGAAATTACACTATGTTCGCTCCGCTCCAAAGCCCCTGGCTTGCCCTTCCTATTTTATTTATCGCCGGAGCCTTAGTGCATTTTTCCATGGCACCCTATGCACTCTGGCCCTTGGCCATTATTTGCCCCTGGGTACTCGGCGCCTATCTTTATAAAACCACGCCCACAGGCCAATTCTGGCGCGCATTAAGTTTTAATTTGGGTTTATGTGGCGCCGGTGTTTCCTGGATTTACGTCAGCATCAGCCAACACGGCAGCACAACACCTGAAGTCGCCGCAATGCTCATGGCGCTGTTTATCGGCGGTATTGCTTTTATTTTTACCTGG
Source organism: Pseudomonadota bacterium (assembly GCA_041179125.1). Classification (GTDB taxonomy): domain Bacteria; phylum Pseudomonadota; class Gammaproteobacteria; order Pseudomonadales; family Cellvibrionaceae; genus CAMCXE01. The sequence goes on from JBEGTZ010000256.1 coordinate 7,994, forward strand.
CCCTACTGGCTGTGTGCGCGTTTTTTTCACAGCAATATCTATGCACTCGTGCTGGGCTTTCCCGCCGTATTTGTGCTCGGGGAATGGATGCGCTCCTGGTTATTTACAGGATTTCCCTGGTTATATTTAGGCTACGGTTTAATGGAAACGCCGCTAATAGGCTGGGCGCCGATGTTTGGCGTATTTGGCGTCAGCTTATTGAGCTTATTGGCCAGCGGCTGTTTAGGGCTGGCATTAATTGTTCACATCCGCGATAAAAACCGTATGGCGGCATTATTTTGGTTGTTCGCAGCCATAATGCCCGGATTAATTGGCCGCGCATTAGTGCCCATTACCTGGACACAACCGTTTGAAAAACCCATTTCCATCGGCATGGTGCAACCGAATATTCCCCAAGAAGAAAAATGGGACCCCGCTTTTTACACACAAAATCTTCGTGTGCTCGTCAATTTAACTGAAGAACTCTGGGGCAAAGACTGGATTATCTGGCCTGAAGCGGCCATACCATTTTTGTACAACGATGCCGAACCGCTTTTAGAGCAAATCGACCAAAAAGCCAAACTGTTTAACAGCGTATTTATCAGCGGCATTATTTATGATGATTTAAAAAACGATAAATACTACAACAGCATCCTGGCCCGAGGCGTAGGCGGCAGCGGCCTGTATTTTAAACAACGCCTGGTACCCTTTGGCGAATATGTACCGTTTGAAGAACAGTTACGCGGATTAATCGGTTTTTTTGATCTGCCGGTATCCATAATTAATATCGGCCCCACACAGCAAAACGGCCTTAAAGCACGGGATTTATTGATATCACCGGCAATATGCTACGAAATTGCCTACCCCGACCTAGTCGCCCGCCGCGCCAAAGAAAGTCATATTCTGCTAACAATTTCCAACGATGCCTGGTTTGCCGATTCCATAGGCCCACTACAACATTTTCAAATAGCCCGAATGCGCGCCGCCGAAACCCGCCGCTACGTTGTGCGCGCCACCAACACCGGCATGACCGGAATTATCGACCCATTCGGCACAGTGCGCGTGATTGGCGAGCGCTACAAACCCCAAGCCGTCAGTGGCGAAGCCTACGGCGTAGAAGGGCTTACACCCTATATGGTATGGCTAAATTGGCCCGTATTAGCCGCCTGTTTTTTATTATTAGGCTGGAGTTATTTTGTCATGCGCGATAAAAAAACAGAACCCGCGCAACAGAGTGCTTTAAAAATCTAATCGAATAACAATTCCCACGGCAAATTATTTCCCTAATTTTTTGGATACACCACTCCACTGGACACAGCATGAGCGCTTTATTTTCAACACTCCCCCTTAAACCTGAATTACTCAGCACACTGGCGTCATTGGAATTTCACACCATGACTCCGATACAAGAACAAAGCCTGCCATGTATTTTGCAAGGGGGCGATATTATCAGCAAAGCCAAAACAGGCAGCGGTAAAACCTGCGCATTTGCCTTAGGTGTTTTACAACAATTAGACGTAGAAAATTACCAAACACAAGCCCTAATTATTTGCCCCACACGCGAACTCGCCGACCAAGTAGCCAAAGAAATACGCAGGCTAGGCCGCGCCATTGCCAATATTAAAGTGCTTACGATTTGCGGCGGCGCCCCCATCGGCCCGCAACGCGTCTCCCTTGAACGCGGTGCCCATATTATTGTCGGCACACCGGGCCGTTTGGTGGATCACATCAGTAAAAACACGATTAAATTAGGCCAAATAAAACAATTAGTACTGGATGAAGCGGACCGCATGTTGGAAATGGGTTTCACCGATCAACTCAACAGCATCATCGCCGCCTGCCCGAAACAAAAACAAACACTGTTATTTTCAGCCACGTACCCAGAAGACATAGCCGCCATCAGCCGCCGCTGTCAAAAAAATCCAACCATAATTAATGTAGAACACAACGAACCCAACCACGCCATCAGCCAATATTTTTACGAATTAAAATCCAACAAAGAAAAACCCCAAGCCGTATTAAAATTATTGGCCGAATTCAAACCCACCTCCAGCCTAATTTTTTGCAACACCAAACAAACCTGCAACGAATTATTAGACTTCCTGCAACAAAATAAAATGTCAGCCCTGGCCCTACACGGGGATTTAGACCAAAAGCAGCGCGATCAAGTATTGGTGTGTTTTTCCAACCGCAGTGTTTCATTATTAATTGCCACCGACGTTGCCGCACGGGGCTTAGATATAAAACAATTAGATGCCGTCATTAATTATGAAATCGCCAAAGAAGGCTCTGTACACATCCATCGTATAGGCCGCACAGGTCGCGCTGGCGAAAGCGGCATCGCACTTAATTTAATTGCCCCCACAGATTTACCCGCCCTGCACCGCTTAGAAGACCTCACCAAAACCCGCTCGCGTATGCTGGCATTGCCCAACCCTAAAACACCCCTAAACTTAGAAGCAGAAATGGTCACACTGGCCATTGATGGCGGTAAAAAAAGCAAACTGCGCGCAGGTGATGTGCTGGGCGCCCTCACTAAAGACGGCGGTATACTCGGCGAACAAATTGGCAAAATTGATGTGTTTGATTTTTCAATTTACGTCGCCGTGCATAAAAGTATCTGGAAATTAGCACTGCAACAATTACAAACCAAACCGATAAAGGGGCGTGCGTTTAAAGCACGCAAATTACTATAAATTCGAACGCTTAAACTGGTGACAACATGGATCCTATTATCACAACCGCTGCAACCGCTGCCGCCACACAACTAAAACCTGAATATATTGTCGGCCTATCAATTCTTGCAACCGTAGCGCTGGTATCCATGTGGGGGATGTTTTGGAACTCTGTAGCCAAATCCCAAGAGAGCATCATGGATATATTAAAAAGTGCATCGTTTTTTAAAACAGTAACGGTAATGGGCGTAATTGCTGCAACCGTTATATTAAGCTTAGCCGGGCGTTTAGAGGGCAACATTACCGGTGCCATTCTCAGCGGTATTGCCGGTTATGTTTTGGGCCAATTATCAGGTAAAAACGATGATGATAAGCACAAAGATGATGCGCCAAAAAAATAACATCTTGCGGAACCGAACAACAGTTTCAACCTAGAAACCTCAGTTGAGCGCTCAACTGAGGTTTCTAGGTTGAAAGCGTCTGCGTAAAATTTGCGTGCGCCGCTATAGCACGGTGAAATTAATAAGCCCCCTGCAATATGGTGCGGCTGACTTCTGCTGAAATATCTTTGTGTTCGCCAAGGCTTGTGTAGCCGTGGGCAATTAAGTTGTCCACCAGTTTTGCGATTGATGTTTCAGGAATGCCGTAACGGCTGAGCTTGGTGGGCAGGCCCATTTGTTCAAAAAACTGGGCTGTGGCGGCAATGGTTTGATCTATCAGTGCGTTTTCATCGCCGGTCAAGCCAAACACACGGCGGCCAAATTGTTGGATTTTGGCGGACTTTTGCTTGCGCTGAACATTCATTAATGAGGGTAAAACAATGGCTAGCGTCTGTGCGTGATCTAAGCCGTGTAAGGCGGTGATTTCATGTCCGATCATGTGTGTGGCCCAATCTTGAGGCACGCCGACACCGATCAAACCGTTGAGCGCTTGTGTCGCTGCCCACATCACATTTGCGCGCACCGCTAAGTTGTTCGGCTCAGCTAAAGCTCTTGGCCCTTCTTCAATTAATGTCATCAGCAGGCCTTCGGCGGCGCGATCCTGCACTTTGGCGTCAACGGGATAGGTTAAATACTGCTCGATGGTGTGTACAAAGGCATCTACCACACCGTTAGAAATTTGTTTGACCGGAAGGCTTAAGGTGGTGGCGGGGTCTAAAACGGCAAATACGGGGTAAACCAGGGGGCTGCCGAAGGCGAGTTTTTCCTGGGTGGCGGCTTTGGTGATTACTGAATTGCCGTTGCTTTCGGTGCCGGTGGCAGGCAGTGTAAGCACGCAGGCGAGTGGCATGGCTTTTTTAACTGGTGCGTTTTTGGCCAGAATATCCCAAGGGTCGCCGTCAAAGTGCATCGCCGCTGCAATGAGCTTGGTGCCATCTACAACGCTGCCGCCACCTACGGCGAGTAAAAAATCAATGTTCTTTTCTTTGGCTAATGCGGTGGCTTGCATCAGTGTTTCAAAATGCGGGTTAACTTCAATGCCTGCAAATTCAAACCAAACACGTCCTTCTAAGGCCTGTTTTACTTGGTCATAAACACCGTTTTGCTTAATAGAACCGCCGCCATAGGTGACAAGAATCCGGGCGTCTGCGGGTATATAGGCAGCCATATTGGCAATTTGGCCTTCGCCAAAAAGAATTCGGGTTGGGTTGTGGAAGGTAAAATTTTGCATGGGGCCACCTGGGTTGGTCTTGGTAAGTGTTGGCTTAGTTTGGAGCCATAAGTTTTTTTTACAAGATCAAGCGGGGTAAAAACATCCCGGTAGGTGATGTTTTTAGGTTTTGCGAAAGAGGTGAAATTTTGACGTTAAACAGAAGTGAGAATCGGCCCGGCAAGCGCCGAGCCGATTCACTAAAAAAGCTTAAAGCTTGTAGCCTGCTTCTTCATGCAGGCTAATATCAAGGCCTTGTGATTCATCTTCTGGGCTGACGCGGATGCCGTTGGTACACAATCCGGTCAGTTTGATCACGAGCCAAGTGGCTATAGCCGTGTAGATACCCACGGCCAGCGCGCCGATGGCTTGAACTTTAAGTTGTTCAAGCATGGTGCTATTACCGGTACCAAAACCAAAACCTGAAAATACACCCAGTTCCTGCGAGGCAAAAACACCCACCAGTAGCGTGCCTAAAAACCCACCCACGCCGTGTACAGGGAATACATCTAAGGAATCGTCGATATGCATTTTGCGCTTTATCCATTGGGTAGCAAAAAAACATACCACACCGGCTGAAAGTCCAATGAGAATCGCCGCCGCAGGGCCTACGCTGCCTGAGGCAGGAGTAATAGTACCTAGGCCCGCCACCATGCCGGTGACCACCCCTAATACACTGGGTTTGGAATAACGCCACCACTCCATACCCATCCAAGCCAGGGCGCCTGCCGCTGCGGATAGGTGGGTGACTAACATCGCCATAGACGCATTACCGTTGGCCATGAGTGCGCTGCCGCCGTTAAAACCGAACCAACCCACCCAAAGCATACCGGCGCCGGTTACAGTCATGGTCATGTTGTGCGGGGGCATAGGGGTATTGGGGAAACCATGTCGGTTGCCTATGGATAAAGCCGCCACCAAAGCCGCCACCCCTGCGGTGATATGCACCACGGTGCCACCGGCAAAATCCAGCAGCCCCATGCTCATCAACCAACCGCCGCCCCATACCCAATGGCAAACCGGCGCGTATACCACCAACAGCCACAGGCTGCTGAAAATCAATACGCTGGAAAATTTCATCCGCTCTGCCACGGCGCCAACAATCAGTGCGGGGGTGATGATGGCGAAGGTCATTTGGAACAGAGCAAATAGGGATTCTGGGATATCGCCTTGCAGGCTTTCACGGCTCATGCCGTTAAATAAGGCTTTGGATAAATCGCCCAACCAGGCGGAACCGGGTGAAAAACTTAGGCTATAGGCACAGAGAAACCATAAAAGTGAAGCCATGCAACAGATGGCAAAACACTGCATCAGAACGGACAGCACGTTTTTAGTCCGCACCAGACCGCCGTAAAATAGCGCAAGCCCCGGCAAGGTCATAAAAAGCACCAAGGCAGTGGCGGTTAAAACCCAAGCACTATTGCCCGAATTTAAACTGGGGGCATCAGCCCAAGCGGTGGAAGAAGATAAGCCTAATAACAAGGCTATGCGGGCTAAAGCTTGAAATCGTAGCGGCATAATCGGCAACCTTAACGTCTCGTAGATAAATAAAATGGCGGGCAGACTAGCAGGTAATAATGGGCAAAAAAAGTCTGTTGGATGCTTTTATGACAACACTGCGCACACTGTTGGGAATACGTGGAAAACTCGTAACTATTCAGCACCTATTGTAGGGCGGGTTAATAACCCGCGCTGAGGGTGTTGTCGTTGGCGATCACTCTTGTAAAAACACGGATTTTGTTTGTGCAATTTTTGTTGAGCTTGTGCTTGCCTGCTAGTGCGCGGGTTACGCCACAGGCATAACCCGCCCTACGCTTGAGCTGAATAGTTGCGAAAACTCAAAAATAAATTAGCTGCCGGTAGCCTATCGGAGTAACTAATCCGACGGCTTTTATTAGCGCTGTAATTGCTCCCAAACGCTTAGACTCTTATGCTGTGCCCTCACCTCAGGTTCACTTCCACCTTAAGGGCACCTCCGGAAATCCATTTTTCGCGTGCTCGCTTCGTTATTTTCGTACTCAGTCGGTCATTTATACCGCATAAACTCCCTCCTTCGGCTTGGGCATCATGCGTCGCTCTACCTCGATTTCATTCCCGATGAAATTCTACCTCCCCCATCCGTGG
>JBEGTZ010000257.1:0-9166 GCA_041179125.1 Pseudomonadota bacterium
CTTCCAGCTTAAAACCGGAAATTGTCGCGGGCTTGGATATTTTAATTGTGCGCGACTTAACCGGCGGTATTTATTTCGGCCAACCGCGAGGAATTCGTGTTTTAGAATCTGGCGAGCGCCAAGGTTTTAATACTGCGGTTTATAGCGAAAGCGAAATTGAACGCATTGGCCGCACCGCATTTGAAATGGCGCGTAAACGCCATAAAAAAGTCTGCTCGGTGGATAAAGCCAATGTGTTGGAAGCCACTGTTTTATGGCGCGAGGTGATGGACCGTTTAAGCCCGCAATATCCAGATGTAGAACTCAGCCACATGTACGTGGATAACGCCGCGATGCAATTAGTGCGCGCGCCAAAACAGTTCGATGTCATTGTAACGGGCAATATGTTTGGCGATATTTTATCGGACACCGCCGCCATGCTCACCGGCTCCATCGGCATGTTGCCTTCCGCCTCATTAAATGAAAAAGCCTCCGGCCTGTATGAACCAGTACACGGCTCCGCGCCGGATATAGCAGGACAGGGCATTGCTAACCCGCTGGCGACTATTTTGAGTGCTTCGATGATGTTGCGTTATTCATTAGGCCGAGCCGACGCGGCAGATGCGATTGAACAAGCGGTAGGTAAAGTATTGGATCAAGGTTTGCGCACGGGGGATATTTATTCTTCTGCCGAGCCAGAAGGCACCCGCAAAGTGGGCACGCGGGAAATGGGTGAAGCGGTGGTGGCCGCATTAACCCGCTAATGGTTAACTCGTAGGTTGGGCAGTCATGCCCAGCACCACAAACCACCGGCTACAATATTTTATTTTAAATAAGTTTTTTCATCGCTGGTATCGGTGTGTTGGGCATGACTGCCCAACCTACGGTGCGTGGCGGTGAAAGTAATAAAAAGGCTTGTTTGTTAGCCCAATCAGCCGAACACCCATATTCATTTTTAATTAAAACAATTACACAGTTTAAATAGGTGATTTTATGTTACGAGTAGGTTTTGTCGGTTGGCGCGGCATGGTGGGTTCGGTACTTATGGGCCGCATGTTAGAAGAAAACGATTTTGCGCAGATCGAGCCGGTATTTTTTACCACTTCAAATGTAGGCGGCCAAGGCCCGGCTATAGGTAAAGAAATAGAAGCTTTAAAAGATGCCAATAATATTGAAGATTTAAAAACCCTGGATGCCATCATTAGCTGCCAGGGGGGCGATTACACCAACGAGGTGTTCCCCAAATTGCGCGCAGCGGGCTGGCAGGGTTATTGGATCGACGCGGCCAGTTCCCTACGCATGAAAGACGACGCGATTATTATCCTCGACCCGGTTAATAAAGACGTAATAGAACAAGGCTTGGATAAGGGCGTGAAAAATTACATCGGTGGCAACTGCACCGTGAGCTTAATGCTGATGGGCTTGGGTGGATTATTTAAAGCCGGGTTAGTGGAGTGGGTAAGCTCCATGACGTATCAGGCGGCCTCCGGCGCCGGTGCGCAAAATATGCGTGAACTGATCAGCCAAATGGGCGCCATTCACGCAAGCGTGGCCGATAAACTCGCCGACCCAGCCAGTGCAATTTTAGACATCGACCGCCAAGTGGCCGCTACCCAGCGCTCGGCTGAATTCCCCACCCAGCAATTCGGCGCGCCCTTAGCCGGTAGCCTGTTGCCCTACATCGACAAACAATGGGAAACCGGCCAAAGCAAAGAAGAGTGGAAAGGCATGGCCGAAACCAACAAAATTCTCGGCCCTACCAGTGGTATTCCCATCGACGGCCTTTGTGTGCGCATCGGTGCCATGCGCTGCCACAGCCAGGCTATCACCTTAAAGCTGACTAAAAATGTGTCCATGCAGGACATCGAACAGCTCATCGCCAACGCCAATGATTGGGTGCGTTTGGTGCCTAACACCCGCGAGGCGTCCTTGCAGGATTTAACGCCCACTAAAGTTACCGGCACTTTGAGTATTCCCGTAGGCCGCCTGCGCAAAATGAACATGGGGCCTGAGTATTTAAGCGCGTTTACCGTGGGGGATCAGTTGTTGTGGGGCGCCGCTGAGCCGTTGCGCCGTATGCTGCGCATCCTGTTAGAGCGACGTTAAGTCACTTTCTTAACCTGGAACTAGGTTGCGGCCCTGAAAATAATAACTTGCGCTTGATTTTTGCTCAGCGCCTACTTAACGGGCCAAACACACCGAAAAACCGGGCAGGGACGCCGGGCCTAAACCGCGTATTTGCCGGTTTATTAAGGCTAAAACCTTTGAATGCCAGGATAAATAGCCCGCTAAGGGATGTCGCAATAACCCAGGGTGAAATTTCCGCCAAATGGCATATAACGAGTGACATTTGGCGTGCAAGTTGAAAAAACGCCATTTGTCATGAATACTTACGGCAATAAGCGAATAAGCTGTGTCATTTAGCTGGGCTTTCAGTTTTAAACTGGCCGCGTTGAATACACCGTGTTTACATAATAAAAAATAGAGTCTGTAAGCCGCGTTTGAACACCCGTCACCAGCCCTAGGGCTTTGCGGGTGTTTTGCCGCATTGAGGTTTACGGGGTATCCAAACCAAGTGAGTCTTCCTCCTAAAACAATAAGGATTACCCTTATGGGTTTGCGCAAACAAACGATTTTTTTAAGCTTAATTTCTACCCTGGCATCGCCTTGGGCTGCCGCCCTTGGCCTGGGTGAAATCAAGCTAAAATCGACCCTTAACCAACCTTTAAATGCGGAGATCCAACTGACGCAAACGAAGGACCTTACCGATCGCGAGATCCTGGTGGGGTTGGCGTCGCAGGCGGATTTTGACCGCGTGGGCGTGGATAAACCCTTTTTCTTAGGGGATCTTAAATTCCAAGTGGTGATGGACCCAGGTCAAGGCCCCTTGGTGCGGATCACATCGTCCAAGCCGGTAGTGGAGCCCTATCTCAATTTTATTATTCAGGCCCAGTGGCCCAGCGGAAAACTGCTGCGCGAATACACCGTGTTGGTGGATTTACCCGTTTATGGCGGTGAAGAAACCCAAGCGGTAGCCCCGGCGGTCAGCCGCCCAGCGGTGGATACACCCAAAGTTCAAACCCAACTGACCAGCGAATCCACGCGCCCCCGTGCGAGCAGGCCCGTTGCCGCCGCGCCAAGGCCCAAAGCCCCACGCCCAGCACCGCCGGAAGAAGCCCCCATCGAAGCTAAACCTTCCGGTGAAACCTACGGCCCAGTTGTGGGCAACGATACCCTGTGGAAAATCGCCCGTTCAAACCGTGTAAGCGGTGCGAGCATTCAGCAAACCATGCTTGCGATTCAAAAACTCAACCCTGATGCCTTTATAAACGGCAATATCAATTTGCTGCGCAAAGGTGAAACGCTGCGCCTGCCCGCAGGAGACGCCGCTACCGAAGTAGCCGCAGATGAAGCCGCTCGCCAAGTTGCGGCCACCACGACCGCGCGCAAACCACCCGCTGAAGCACCCGCAGGCCCACAGCTTGATGCCAGCAAAACGGTAGCCAAAACAGAGGCAAAAGCTTCAACGGTTGAAGGCCGCGTTAAATTGTCCTCGTCGAACTCCGCTGAGAGTTCAAAATCCGGTCGCGGTGCGGGAGCGGAGCAGGGCAGCAAAGAAGCGCTATCAAACGAATTGACCATCACCAAGGAAGAGTTAGACGCAAAATCCCGTGAATCCGGCGACTTAAATGCAAGGCTTAAAGCCGTAGATGAGCAGATAGAAAACACCGAAAAGCTCATTCAAATGAACAGCGAAGAAATGCGCAAGCTTGAGCTGGTGATTGCCAAAAATAAACAAACGCCAGCACCCGCCGTTCCCGCTGAAACACCCGCTGCGCCCACCGAAGTACCTGCGGCTATCTCAGCCGATGGCAAGGTGGTGGCGCCCGGCACTGAACCTGCGGCACCCAATACTGAAGCCTCAGTACCTAAAGCTGAAGCTGTGGTTAAAACAGAGAGTCCAGTAGAAACACCTCCTGCAACACCCAAACCGGCTGAAGCGCCTGCGCCTAAAGTCAGCGCGCCGGAACCCAAAGGTTTAATCGACCAAATCAAAGACAATGCCTTGTACTTGGGTGCGGGCCTTGCGGTTATTTTGGGTGGGGCATTCCTGTTTTTGAAGCGCCGCCGCAAAGACGATGACAACCCTGCGCCCTGGGTGGATTCCCATGACAGCGCCGGTGGTGATTGGGGCGCAGATTTTGCGCTGCCCGCATTTGATGACACTCAAAAATCGAATGAAACCGCCAGCGCTCTTGATGATTCAACCCAGATGCACTTTGCGCCGCCAAGCCAAGGCGTTAAGTTAGAAACCGATGATGTGGTTTCAGAATCGGATATTCACATCGCGCTGAACGATTTTGATACCGCAGAAAAGCTACTGTTAAGCTCCCTCGAGCAGGATCCCGCCAACAGCCGTGTGCTGCTGAAATTGTTGGAGGTTTATTCGCGTAAGCAGGATGTAGAAAGCTTTGATCGCCAATACGCAAAATTACGCGCTTTTTGCGATGAAGACTCCAGCTCCCGCGCTGAGCAACTGCGCAGCTACATTGATGGCGCGCCGCCGTTTGACGAGCACAAATACTCCGACGAAGCCTTTTTTGCTGCGGTTAACGGCAAAGTAGCAGAGGACACCACGCAAATCGCGCCTGCCGTAGCGGCCAGCACCGTATTGCTGGATACCGGTTTCGCCACTGAGCCGTTTGCCGGTGCCTTTGATTTCGACGCTGCACTAGAAGCGCCTGAATTAGAAGAGCCACACCTCGGCGATGTGACGCAGATTTTAGAGCCTATCGCGGACACCAGTGCCGATGCGGATGATGACTTCACCCTTGAATTCGACAGCGCCGAAGTGGCTCCAGCAACGGATCGTCGGAGCTTGGCGGAGCTGCTTTCGGAAGAGGGTGGCGAAGACAGTTTGGATTTATCCGACTTTGATGATCTGACCTTTGATAAAGCCGCAGCGCCCATCACCTCATTGGATGAGCCGGGTGATATCCCAACGGACGTGTTATCCGATTTAGATTTTTCCTTCGATGGTGATGATCTAAGCGAAGCTGATTTCGAGCTGGATGAAGACGCACTGGCCTTGGGAAGTGAATTTGAAGCATCTATCGCCGAAGGTGCAGGCGCGCAAAACAGTGGAGCCGAAGATGCAGGCTTAGATGCAGGTTTTGATGACCTAGACGATCTAATGGCTCCAGCCGCTGAAGTGGCCCAGGCCGACGAACCGGAAGACGAGTTTGCCGATTTAGACCTCAGCGCACTGGATTACGACCTTCCTGAGCAAGAACTCACTGATGACGATAGCGAACTGGATAGCCTGCTGACGAGAGCGGATGATGTTGAACTCGCCATCGAAGACGACCTGGACGCTTTGGCCTCCTATGGCGCAAGCCCTGACTCTGAAGACACCACCGAGAAATCAATCCTCGGCGCTATGGCAGAATTAGACGCCTTAGATGACCCGTCTTTTGATTTGAGCGACGATCTTGATCTTAATGAAGCCGCGCTGGATGATTTGGATCTCGCCTCGCTTGCTACCGAAGACGGTGCATTAACTGAAGTTGATGAGCTTTTGGATGATGCCAGCGATAGCGCGTTAGACAAATTACTGGATTTTGATGCGTCTTTTGGCGAGACAGAAATGGCAGCCGCATCGGATGAAACCCATGAGACTGAGCCGGACGAACCGAGTACACCCACGCTGGTGATGTCCGCCATTAGTGACAACGACCTGCGAACCGCAGATCTGGATTTTGACGAGTTAGATGCCGATTTAGGGGCTTTAGCCGCAGAGTTCGACGGTGATTTATCTGACTTGGACGAACTGGACGCCCCTGCTGAAGCTGGCGTAGGCAGCCCGTTGATGGACGAGCCGGTGACTCAATTCGGCGAGTTGGACGACGTGGATCCCGCAGATATATTGGGGGACGGCCCCAAAGAGCGCCCACCTATTGATCTGGAAGGGTTCGACGATTCTGTAACCTTCGCGATAGAGACGCCCTTAACCGACCTGGATGACTCTGAAATCGCCGATCTGGGTGAGGACTTTGCCGACCTCACAGGGGAACTGGCAGCTATAGATGAGGATCTAGTGGAATTTGAAGGTTTGGATAACCTCGATGAACTGGATGATTTGGACTCGCTCAGCGATAGCCAGGATGCCCTATCCATAGACTTGGACGACGAACTGGTGATCCCCAAGTTTAGTGCGCAGGAAGACGCCTCAGCGGATTTCCAACTCCCTGATTTCGACCCGGAATCCGATGACGATAGCGACCTTGGCGCCCTGTGTGATGGCGATGAGCTGGATACAAAACTGGATCTATTGCGCGCCTTTGTGGACATGGGCGATGAAGACTCTGCACGACACACCCTGGAAGAAATTCTCGAAGAGGGGAGTGAAGAGCAACGTAAACAGGCCAACGCTTTAGTGGCGCGCATGGGTTAATCCTGTTCAAACCTAAAAATTAAACGCGCAAACCCCAGTTGGATACCTAACTGGGGTTTTTAGGTTTAGGGCATTACATTTTCACAACGAGTCGACGTGATGCATAAAAAAGCGCAAAATCAGCGCTTTTTGTGCCTAATGGAATATTTATGATCGTTGATTCCCACTGCCATTTAGACCGCTTAGATTTAACCGCCCACCAACAAACCCTTGCGCAATTAATTGCACAAGCCCGCAGCCGTGATGTAGCGGGCATGTTGTGCGTGTGCATCAGTGAAGAAAATAAAGACGCTGTTTTATCTATCGCGGCTGAATTTGACAGCGTAGTGGCCTCAGTGGGTGTACACCCGTCCGATGTAAAACTCAGTGCCGTCGCAGTGGATACATTAATACAATGGGCAAGCGCGCCTAAAGTCGTCGCACTGGGGGAAACTGGCCTGGATTATTATTACTCAGGTGATTTTGCCTCAATCCAACAAGAGAGTTTTAAAAATCACTTAATTGCAGGCGCCGCATTAAAACTGCCGGTGATTGTGCATACCCGGCAAGCGCAACAGGATACTTTAAAATTAATGAGCGCCTATGCGGATCCAGAAAGCGCAGGGGTTATGCATTGTTTTACCGAAGATTGGGCTATGGCCAAGGCGGCCTTGGATATGAATTTTTATATATCTATCTCAGGGATCGTAACGTTTAAAAATGCAGAAGTACTAAGAGAAGTAGTTAAAAAAATTCCCCTAGAACGTCTTCTGATCGAAACTGATGCCCCTTATTTGGCGCCAATACCCTATCGAGGAAAGTCTAATATTCCCCAATATGTGCGGGAAGTGGCTGACTATATTGCGGAATTAAAAGGTATTAACAAAGAGGCGCTGTATAAAGCCACCTCGGCCAATTTTTTGCGGTTATTTAATAAATCGGCCGCACACATGCCTGAATTGGTCGCTTACGTTAACGCATAAAACCCTCAGGTTAACGCATAAAAATCAGCGCATAAATACCAATAAAAGCAGCTTATGCTGCGTTTTTAATTGAAGATTTTAACCAGGGTGTATGTTTAAAATCGGTTGCATCCCAAAGGCTTGTGGCCAAGGAAGAAATTTCTTTAGCAGAATCACGCGCGTTATATGCGCCAGAAACAATCCATTGTGCAATCGCCTGTGCCACATTGGGGTAGGTAATTTGACGCGGTTGATAATTATTCAGCCAATAACTGAGGTATTTACGATCCAATACCGGCATATACATCCCCAGCCCCAGCTCAACCAGTGCGCGTCCATTAGATACCTGTTCCATCTGCCCCTGTAAAGGTTTTACCAATAATTTAATGCCCAGCTGTAATGCTTCACTCACTAATTCAAAACCCGCATTACACACAACACCCCGAGCACCACAAAGCGCTGGATGAAAATCAACAGCACTGCAAGGCCTAAAAATAATATTGCCTATTTTTTCAATGCTCGAATAAGGGCCGAAGCAAATAAAACTCTCGGATTCCAGCGGCTCTAAAAAATCAATAATATCTTGGCGGTCTTCAAAAGGCAGATATACCAGATAATAGTCATGCTCAGAACGGACAGAAGATCGATTATGGATAATTGGTGGCAAAATAGTTTGGTTAAAATGGTGCCAATGTAAACCCAGTGCTAACTCAGACGGAGCGACGGATTTTAATAATTGGCGGCTGAACAGTGTGTCACTGGCTTTGGGAATATTGTGTAAAAAAGCGTATTGATGGCCCAGAGTTAAGCATTTTTGGTGTTGCAACTTTGCAGCCCATGCCGTGATAGGTTCAAAATCAGAAATAACTAAATCGTATTCGCGGGTATTAATGTCATGAATTTCGTTATACACCAAGCCTAACTTATTTTTATGCCAGGTTTGCATGATGTCTACTTTGCCCTGGGCATAGGCCAATTGTAAACCGTGTTGAAATCGACGCTCACGGAATTCTTCCAAGCCAAAATAATTGCCGGGTTCGCGGCCACTAAAAACAAAACTTATCTCAGCCCCGAGCGCGCTCAGCTCATGGTTAAGCGCACGCGCTCTGGATATATGCCCGTTACCGGTACCTTGAACACCATAAAGTATTTTCACAACGGCCCTCCAAATAAAAAGTTACACCCAATAGCAATGCCAATTCCAAGCAGCGCCCCCGCCATCACATCAGAGATAAAATGCACGCCTAATACCACGCGTGAGAGCGCAATATTTACAGCCCAAATAAATGCTAAAAAACCTAAGTTCACATCTAAGTAATAAACAAACGTAGCGAACATAAATGCCGCAGAACTGTGGCCGGATGGAAAACTAAATTTATCAGCGGGTTTAATAGCCGCTTTAAAATGAGAAAGAGCAACCGCAGGCCGGTTGCGACGGAACAACGGTTTAGCGAAAAAATAAATACAACGCTCAATAGCGAAGCTTATGGCGAGCACCCTAAGTTGATTGTTCAAGCCTTGCTGCCATAGGCCAAACGCAGCGGCAAAGTAAACAAAACCATCCCCGCTTATCGAACACAACCTCGCCCACCAGTAAAGCGATCGGGAGTGTGTGTATCGGTGGACAAAATAAAATAAGCGGTGATCTAAAAGATTCCATTTGGCTAATCGAGTCATAACAACCTCATCTTTTTGGCGCGCTTCTGGGTTGTTTGTTAAGCTATAGACTTTTTGTGACACAAAGATTGCACTTACTGTTTTTGAGGATTTTATGCAACAACAATTACTCTCT
>JBEGTZ010000258.1:0-7457 GCA_041179125.1 Pseudomonadota bacterium
TTTATGGATGCGGGCCCTGCGCGCATTAAAGTTATTTGCCGTTACCAGCAGTTTCGTGCTGTATGTAAAATTATTGAAAAAATGCGCAATGGCAATAATGGCACTGAGCGCTCGGGGGTTATTTGGCACACTCAGGGCAGCGGTAAATCCCTTACCATGGTGTTTTTAGTGCGTCGCCTGCGCCGCGAACCTGCGTTAAAAAGCTTCAAAATATTGATGATTAACGACCGCAAAGACTTGGATAAACAATTGAGCGAAACTGCCGCGCTCACCGGCGAAACCGTATACCGCATTACCAGTGTGGCCGCCGTTAGAGAAAAATTAGCGGGTGATTCCTCCACGCTTAATATGGTGATGGTGCATAAATTCCGTGAAGAAGATGACCGCCACACCACGACTTATGTGGCGGATGTTTTGGGAAAAGGTTTTGCAGCAAAGGCCACGGGAACCCAAGAAGAAAAAGCCGAGTACGCTAAAAGCGAATCTGTAGAGGTTGCACATTTTGAGCCTTTTGAAGTGGTGAACAATTCAGAGGAAATCCTGCTGTTAATTGATGAAGCCCACCGCACCCAGCGCAGCGGCAAAGACGAGGGCAGTTTGTCGGACAACCTATTTGATGCCTTCCCCAATGCGGCGCGCTTAGCGTTTACCGGCACCCCTTTAATCGCTGACCACCACAGCGACCCGACCTGGAAGCGTTTTGGCGGCGATGCCGAAAACCCCTATATTGATAAATACAAATTACAAGACGCGGTAGACGATGGCGCAACCCTGCAAATACTCTACGAAGGCCGCACTGCGGAAAGCGCTATTTACGATAAACACGGTTTTGATACCAAATTTGAAAACCTGTTTAAAAACCGCAGCGATGAAGAGCTGGCCGCTATTCGCAAAAAATACGGCGCTACTGGCGACATTTTAGAGGCCGAAGAACGCATAAAAGAAATCGCCACGGATTTAGTGCGCCACTATATTCGCCAAGTGCTTATCAGCGGCTTTAAAGCCCAAGTGGTGTGCCACAGCAAACAAGCCGCTATTCACTACGCCACCTATATTCGCGCCGCCTTGGATGCCAGCCTTAAAGAAGAGCTAGCCAAACCCGACCAAGCGCGCAATAACGATATTCTTGAACGCTTAGCAATAATTGATTTAGCGGTAATTATTTCTTCAGACGGCGCCAATGAAAAAGCCGTTTTTAAAGAGGTGCGCAAGCGCGCCCGTGAATTAAATGCCGTGGAAAATTTTAAGAAAAAATTCGACGCGAACAAACCTGAAACCGGTATGGCGTTTTTAATTGTCTGCGATATGTTGCTTACCGGCTTTGATGCGCCGGTGGAGCAGGTGATGTATATCGACAAAAAATTAAAAGAACACAACTTGCTGCAAACCATTGCGCGGGTAAACCGCACCTACAAAGACAAAACCGTGGGTTATGTGGTGGATTACATAGGGCTAACCGAAAACTTAAAAGAAGCGCTGACCCTTTATGCCGGTGACGACCGCGACGATATTCTGGTCAGTTTTAAAGATATTGCCAGCGAAATACCGGTACTACAAAGCCGCTTTCGCCAATTGATTCAGTTGTTTGAAGACAAAGGCGTTAGCCAAATTGAGCTTCTCGTAAAACAAAAACTAAACAGCGATGCGGAGCGCTACAAAACTACCGAAGCGGCGGTAAGCCTGCTGGAAGATATAAAAACCCGTGACAGCTTTAATGTGTTCCTGAAAAAGTTTATGAGCAGCATGGATATTATTCTGCCCAACCGTATGGCGGACCCTTTTAAAATCCCTATGTATCAATTTGCGCACATACAAGCCAAAGCCCGGGAGCGCTACAAAGACGACTCGATTAATATTGCCGGTGCAGGCGCAAAAGTACGCAAGCTCGTCAGCGAGCATTTAATCAGCCTAGGCATAAACCCCAAAGTGCCGCCGGTTGAATTGTTTTCCAGCCAATTTATTCAGCAAGTCAATCAAAATAAAGACCCACGTGCAGTGGCCAGTGAGATGGAACACGCCGTGCGCAAACACTGCAAGGTTAACGAAGCCGACGACCCGGTGATGTACAAGCGTTTTAGCGAGAAGCTGGAGGAAATCGTTAAAAAGTACAACCAGAGTTGGGAGCAAATGACATTGGCCCTAACTGAACTGCGCCAGGAAATAGACCTTGGGCGCGCAGCTCCTAACGACAAAGGCCCATTTTTTGACCTTATTGCCGATATTGCCTTTGGCAAAAATTGCCCACCGGCAAAAGAAGCGGCGATACAAGCGCTCACTTTAAAAATACTGGAACTATTAGCCGAAGATATTCGCAGCCTGAATTTTTGGGAGCGCCCCGTACAGGTCAGCGAGTTGGAAGGTAAAATCCGCCGGGTTATTATTTTAAGTAAAGACGCCGAACTGCGCAGTAAAACCGATGTGATTGTTACTGAGGTGCTGGCACTGGCGCGGCGCAGGGAAGCTGACATTTTAAATGCTGCAAAAAATAGGGCAGGTTAAGCGTGGGCGCGCAGCACATTTATAAAGATATTGAGTACGTGCTTAAAAAGAGCGAGCGCAAAACCACCAGTATTTATATCGAACGCGACGGCAGTGTTTTGGTGTTGGCGCCCCAGCCGTTCGACGTACCCAAAATAGAATCTATTTTGGAGAAAAAACGCAGTTGGATTTACCGTAGTTTGGCCGAATGGCAGGATTTAAATCGCACTCGTGTCAGCCGCGAATACGTCAACGGCGAAAGCTTTATGTATTTAGGCCGTTATTACCAACTCGAAATTGTTCGCAACCAGTTCAAACCCCTGTTGTTAAAACAGGGGAAATTCTGCTTGGATGAGGCAGAGCTTGCCGATGCGCAGGAGCATTTTAAAGAGTTTTACAAAACCAAAATTAAAAGCCGGCTGCGGGCGCGAGTGCAAGTGTATTCGGCAAAATTAGGTGTGCAGGCGAGGGAGGTGCGCGTGCTGGAGTTAAAAAACCGCTGGGGTTCGTGTTCGGCGCAAGGGGTTATTAATATTCACTGGAAATGCGCCATGCTGCCTGCCAACGTGTTGGATTATGTGATCGTGCATGAATTGGCGCATATAAAATACCCCAACCATACGCCCGCATTTTGGTGTGCGGTGGAAAGAGTATTGTTGAGCTACGAGGCCGAAAAAATTTGGTTGAAGTTTAATGGTGCTGGGATGAGCCTATAGGCTACCTCCGAAAATCGCCGATTTTTCCTGATAGCTCCATTAACTTCAGTTGGATCACCCAGGTCTGCACAACCCCTTGACGCGCCTAGCAAAAGTTAAAAAATTTGAACAACCAATAAGGTTGCCCTTCATTTTTAACTTTCACTATCCACATCAATGGCTTGCACAGCTTTTGGGCGCTCAACTGAGGTTTTTAGATTAAAGTTCGCCCACAAACCAAAATGCGGAAATGGATGATAAAAACATTCGCTGAAGCGCCAGCCTGGCCTAATTCCAAAGCCTCGCGGCGATTGAGGCTAAAGGCCTAATCTGCTAGTCTGCCGCCCCGTCCTGGCAGGCGTTTTTAAGCTTTAAATGGCTCTTGTGCCTGCCTGCCGTATTGTGCCGGGGGCTACCCTGCGGCAACTCCTGCTTTATATACCTAGGTTTTAGCGTTTCATGACTCGATTTGTGTTTGTAACCGGTGGGGTGGTGTCCTCATTGGGTAAGGGGATTGCTTCGGCATCGCTGGCGGCGGTGCTTGAGGCGCGTGGCTTAAAAGTCACCATTATGAAGCTCGACCCGTATATTAATGTTGACCCTGGCACCATGAGCCCGTTTCAGCACGGTGAGGTGTACGTGACCGATGACGGCGCCGAAACCGATTTAGACTTAGGCCATTACGAGCGTTTTTTGCGCACACGAATGACCCGCCGCAACAACTTCACTACAGGCCGCGTGTATGAAACCGTGCTGCGCAAAGAGCGCCGGGGGGATTATTTAGGCGGCACGGTGCAAGTGATTCCGCACATTACCGATGAAATCAAACGCCGCATTTTAGAAGGCGGTGAGGGCTACGATGTGGCCTTGGTGGAAGTGGGCGGCACGGTGGGTGATATCGAATCACAACCGTTTTTAGAGGCGATTCGCCAGTTAAAAGTGGATATGGGGCCGAGCAATGCCCAGCTAATTCACCTCACTTTAGTGCCCTACATTGCCACCGCAGGCGAGACCAAAACCAAACCCACCCAGCACTCGGTTAAAGAGTTGCGCACCATCGGTTTACAGCCAGATTTTTTACTGTGCCGCTCGGAAATCGCCGTAGAAGAAGATTCCCGCCGCAAAATTGCGCTGTTTACTAACGTCACTTTTGACTGCGTAGTGCCGCTGCCAGACTGCGACACCATCTACCGCATCCCGCGTTTACTGCAAGCGCACAAGCTGGATGCCATTCTGTTAAAACACTTTGGCATTGAAGCGCCCGAGGCGGATTTAGCCGAATGGGACCGTGTAATTGAGGGCAAATTACACCCCACCAAAGCCGTTACTGTGGCGATGGTGGGCAAGTACATGGTGTTGCTGGATGCGTATAAATCTTTAATTGAAGCGCTTTCCCATGCGGGCATCCGCACCTTTACCCAGGTGAATTTTAAATTCATCAACGCTGAAGATTTAGAAGAGCAGGGCTTGGGCCTGTTGGCGGGGGCCGATGCCATTTTGGTGCCCGGCGGTTTTGGTGAGCGCGGCTTGGAAGGCAAGCTGATGGCGGTGCGCCACGCGCGCGAAAATAACATTCCTTACCTGGGTATTTGCTTGGGTATGCAATCGGTGGTGATTGAATTCGCCCGCAATGTGTTGGGTTGGACGGACGCCAACTCCACCGAATTTAACCCCAAATCCAGCCACCCGGTGATCGGTTTAATTACCGAGTGGATCACCGCTGAAGGTTCGGTGGAAACCCGCGATGAATCCTCTGATTTAGGTGGCACCATGCGCCTTGGCGCGCAGGAATGCCGCTTGGTGAAAGGCTCCAAAGCCCGCGCCATCTACGGCTCTGACCTCATCCGTGAACGCCACCGCCACCGCTATGAAGTGAACAACCGCTACCTGGATGCCCTGCGCCAGGCGGGCCTTTCCATCGGCGGTTGGTCTGCGGATGACACGCTGGTGGAGGTAGTTGAACTGCCGGATCACCCCTGGTTTGTGGCCTGCCAATTCCACCCGGAATTCACCTCCACACCACGGGACGGCCACCCGCTGTTTATGAGTTACATCGAAGCGGCGGTGGCCTACCACGCAGCCCATAACCCTGAGGCCCAAGCATGAGCGTGATTCAAGTTGCTAATATCCCCGTCGCCAACCATTTACCTATGGTGTTGTTCGGCGGTATGAATGTGTTGGAATCCCGCGATATGGCTTTACAGGTGGCGGAACACTACGTCAGCGTGACGCAAAAGCTCGGTATTCCCTACGTATTTAAAGCCTCATTTGATAAAGCCAACCGCTCGTCCATCCACTCCTTTCGCGGCCCCGGAATGGACGAAGGCTTAAAAATCTTCGAAGAAATCAAACGCACCTTTGGCGTGCCGGTAATTACTGACGTTCACGAAACGCACCAAGCCGCTCCAGTGGCCGAGGTGTGTGATGTCATTCAACTGCCCGCTTTTTTGGCCCGCCAAACCGATTTAGTCGCCGCGATGGCCGCAACCGGTGCCGTCATCAACGTAAAAAAACCGCAGTTTTTAAGCCCCGGCCAGATGGGCAACATAGTGGAAAAATTCCGCGAATGCGGTAACGATAAAATTTTGCTGTGTGAGCGCGGCTCTTGCATGGGCTACGACAACCTGGTGGTAGACATGCTGGGTTTTCGCACCATGCGCGAGGCCACGGGCAACCTGCCGGTGATCTTCGACGTGACCCACGCGCTGCAATGCCGGGACCCAATGGGCGCGGCATCCGGCGGGCGGCGGCACCAAGTGGCGGAGCTGGCCCGCGCCGGTATGGCCGTTGGCTTGGCGGGTTTGTTTTTGGAGGCCCATCCAGACCCAGACCGCGCCCGCTGCGACGGCCCCAGCGCATTGCCACTAAGCCAATTAGAGCCATTTTTGGCTCAAATGAAAGCCATAGACGACCTGGTGAAATCCCTGCCAGCCCTTAACATCAGTTAAAAATAACCCCTCAATTCCATCCATTGACACAACGCACAACGGAGAACCCAGCCCCATGAGCAAGATAGTGAACATAACCGGTTTTGAAGTAATGGACTCCCGTGGCAACCCCACGGTAATGGCCGAAGTCGTTTTAGACTGCGGCGCTGTCGGCAGCGCCTGCGCCCCATCCGGCGCCTCCACCGGCTCCCGCGAAGCGCTGGAACTGCGCGACGGCGACAAAAGCCGCTACCTCGGTAAAGGTGTATTAAAAGCTGTAGCCAACATCAACGACACCATCAAGCCTTTATTGCTGGGCAAAGATGCCATCAACCAGCGCGAGCTGGACAACATCATGCTGGCCGCCGACGGCACCGAGAACAAAGCTAAACTCGGCGCCAACGCCATTCTGGCCGTCTGCTTAGCCGCCGCCAAAGCCGCCGCCATCAGCAAAAAAGTGCCGCTCTACGCCCACATCGCCGATTTGAACGGCACCCCAGGCCGCTACTCCATGCCGGTGCCCATGATGAACATCATCAACGGCGGCGAGCACGCCGACAACAACGTGGACATTCAAGAGTTCATGATTCAACCGGTAGCCGCCAAAACCTTCACCGAAGCCTTGCGTATGGGCGCTGAGATTTTCCACAGCCTGAAAAAAGTACTTTCAAACCGTGGCCTGAACACCGCCGTAGGCGACGAAGGCGGTTTTGCACCTAACCTGCCCTCCAACGAAGCCGCCCTGCAAGCCATCGCCGAAGCCGTAGCCGCCGCCGGTTATAAACTCGGCACCGACATCACTCTGGCTTTAGACTGCGCCGCCAGCGAGTTCTACAAAGAAGGCCGCTACCACCTAGACGGCGACGGCAAAACCTTCAGCTCCGCTGAATTCGCCGATTACCTGGCGGACTTAGCCGCCCGCTACCCAATTTTGTCCATCGAAGACGGCATGGACGAGAGCGATTGGGACGGCTGGAAAGTGCTCACCGACAAAATCGGCAGCCAAATCCAGCTTGTGGGTGATGATCTGTTCGTCACCAACACCAAAATCCTCAAAGAAGGCATCGACAAAAAAATCGCCAACTCGATTTTGATTAAATTCAACCAAATCGGCTCCTTAAGCGAAACCTTGGACGCTATCAAAATGGCTCAAGATGCTGGTTACACCGCTGTAATTTCCCACCGCTCCGGCGAAACCGAAGACACCACTATTGCCGATTTGGCTGTGGCGACTGCGGCGGGGCAGATTAAAACCGGTTCACTGTCGCGCTCGGACCGCGTGGCTAAATACAACCGTTTGTTGCGTATTGAGGCGGAGTTGGGTGCGAAGGCGGCTTATCGCGGGCGGGCTGAGTTT
>JBEGTZ010000259.1:0-4820 GCA_041179125.1 Pseudomonadota bacterium
AACCTAGAAACCTCAGTTGAATCACCAAAGTCTGCGCAACCCCTTGGCACGCCTAGCAAAAGTTAAAAATTTTGAACAACCAATAAGGTTGCCCTTCATTTTTAACTTTCACTATTCGCTACCCGTGGCTTACACAGCTTTTGGGCGCTCAACTGAGGTTTCTAGGTTAAAGCAACAGCACCGCCACAGGCCGCCAAATATTGGGCAATCCTTTTTAGTTTCGATGCATTAGCCATTCTCACTACCCATTCAGCGCAGGCTTCTGGCGCAACAATTTCTCCGCACACTTTTTTACGTAATAGGCCGCCGCAAACCTATCGGCATGGTGTGATGCTGTGCAACAATCGCCACCCGCTTCTTCTTTCCCCCGGCTTGGACGGTGTTATGACTAAAACCACATCCCCACTTAAATCTATTTTAACGGCCATCGGCTTGCTGCTGGTTATTGTGGCCATTATTGCTGGAATGAAAATAAAACAATTTGCGTTTATGGGTTCCCCGGCGAATCAATTCGCTCAGCCCCCGGAAACCATCACGAGCATTGCCGCCGCCACTCAGGCCTGGCCCAACCGTTTTAATGCCATAGGCACAGTGGAGGCCGCAGAGGGGATTACTATCTCGGCAGAAGTTGCGGGCAAGGTTAAGCGCATTGCGTTTAAATCCGGCGAATTTGTTCGAGCAGGCGAAGTAATTATTGAGCAGGAAACAGGTAACGAAGAGGCGCAATTGGCAGCACTCACCGCGCGACTTAATTTAGCCACCACTAATTACGAGCGTTTAAGCCAGTTAAAACAAAAAAATACCGTCTCCCAAAGTGAGCTTGACCAGGCCCGACAACAGAAAGAATCTGCCCAGGGCGATGTGGATAACGTAAAAACCACCTTGCAGAAAAAAATTCTACGCGCACCTTTTGACGGACGTTTGGGCATTCGCCAAGTGGACCAAGGCCAGGATTTACAAGTGGGCGCCCCCATTGTGAGCTTGCAAGCTAGCAACCGGGTGCGGGTAAATTTTCCCGTACCGCAAAGCTGGTTAATTCAATTGAAAAAAGGTATGGCGGTGCGTTTGGATTTGGGCCACGGGCCTGAGTATGTTCTGCAAACCACCATTAGCGCCATCGGCACAGAAATAAATCCCACCACCCGTAATGCAACGGTGCAAGCCAGCCTTGATAACGCCGACAATCAATTAATTCCCGGCATGGCGGTAAAAGTGGAAGTGTCTTTAAGCGAACCGAAAGATGTATTGGCAATACCGATAACAGCCGTCGTATACGCGCCTTATGGCGACACGGTGTACGTTATTGAGGCGGGTGAACAACCCAATACGCAAAAAGCACGGCAACAATTTATTCGTGTTGGCGAGCAGCGGGGCGATTTTGTTGAAATTCTCGATGGCATAAAAGCCGGACAAAAAGTGGCGGCGGCGGGTGCGTTTAAATTATTTAATGGACGCGCGGTGGTTGAAAGCCCTAATCCCTCGCCGGACTATAAATTAACCCCCAAGCCAGCTGACAATTAATAGAGGCTGCGCCATGAATTTTACCGATATTTTTATACGTAAACCGGTGCTGTCCATAGTGGTCAGCTTGATTATTTTATTGGCCGGTATTCAATCTTGGAACGGAATGACGGTGCGGCAATATCCGCGCAGTGATATCGCCGTGATTAAAATTTCCACCCTGTATATTGGCGCCAACGCGGAATTAGTGCGCGGTTTTGTTACCACGCCGATTGAGCGGGCCATTGCATCTGCCGGCGGGATTGATTACATCGAATCCCAAAGTTCCATGAGCATGTCCACCATTAATGTGCATTTGCATTTAAATTACGACCCGCTAAAAGCCATGACGGAAATTTCCGCCAAGGTGAACCAAGTGCGCGGGAATTTACCCCCGGAAGCGGAAATTCCCGCATTGGTTATTGAGGCGGCAGATTCGCAATTTGCATCGGCCTATTTAAGTTTTAGCTCCACTATTCTCGATCAAAACCAAATTACCGATTATTTAACCCGCTCGGTGCAACCGCGTTTAACCGCTATTGCCGGTGTACAAAAAGCGGATGTATTAGGTGGCCGTGTATTTGCCATGCGTATTTGGCTTAAAAGCGAACAATTAGCCGCATTAAATATCTCCCCCACTGAAGTGCGCCAAGCCTTAGCAGCCAACAACGTGCAAGCGGCAGTAGGCCAAACACGGGGTTTGTATACCCAGGTTAATTTAAGTGCGGATACCGACTTAAAAAATGTTGAAGATTTTAAAAAGCTCGTCATTAAAAATACCGATGAAGGCATTATTCGTTTAGAAGACGTAGCCGATGTGGTGTTAGGTGCTGAAGATTACAACGTGGAAGTGGCGTTTTCTGGTGATACCGCTGTATTTATGGGTGTGTGGGTGGCACCAAACGCCAATTCACTGGATGTAATTAAAGCCGTCACCCAAGAAATGGAAGCTATAAAAGCGGATTTACCCAGCGGTTTAAATGGCCGTGTAGCCTATGACGGCACTAAATATATTCAAGCGGCTATTGAAGAGGTAATTACTACTTTAACGGAAACGTTGCTGATTATTATCGGTGTAATATTTTTGTTTTTGGGTTTTAGTCGCTCGGTTATTATTCCGGTATTGGCGATTCCGCTGTCGCTGATCGGCGCCATTTTTCTCATGAAATTGTTTGGGTTTTCGCTCAACCTGTTAACGCTATTATCCATTGTGTTGTCTGTGGGCCTGGTGGTAGACGATGCTATTGTAATGGTGGAAAACATTGAGCGGCATATTCAAGAAGGTTTAAAACCCTTTAAGGCGGCTTTGGTGGCGGCGCGTGAATTAGGCGGGCCAATTATCGCCATGACCATTACGCTTATTTCGGTTTATGTGCCCATTGGTTTACAGGGTGGTTTAACCGGCACATTATTCCGCGAATTTGCTATTACCCTTGCAGGCGCGGTGACTATTTCTGCCATTGTGGCCATTACCCTATCGCCGATGTTGGGATCACGTTTATTAAAACCCCACAAAACTATTGATGCGCCACTGGCAAAACTCTTTGACCGCTTTCAAGCATTTTACAGCCGCAAACTTCATGGTGTGTTACACGCCCGTGCTGGGGTTTATGTATTTTGGTTGGTTATTCCCTTGTTGTGTGTGCCGATGTTTTTAGTTAGCCCGAGGGAGCTTGCGCCCATGGAAGATCAGGGTGTTATTTTTGGCATTGTAGATGCCCCGGCTAATTCCACGGTGGATCAATCCAGTTTTTACGCCAAACAAGTTAATAAAACATTTTTAGGTGTGCCGGAAACGGATTTTAGTTTTCAAATAACATTTCCTACCGGTGGGTTTTCCGGCATGGTGACTAAACCTTGGAACGATCGTAACCGCTCGGTGTTTGAAATTTTGCCTGAAGTGCAGCAGAGTTTAAGTACGGTTTCTGGTGTGCGTATTTTACCCATCACACCGCCACCCTTGCCCGGCGGCGGTAATTTCCCGGTGGAAGTGGTGCTAAGTTCCACCTCGGATATAAAAGAGATAAACGACTACGCGTTAAAGCTGCAACAAAAAATGAACACCAGTGGAAAATTTGCGTTTAGTTTAATTGACGTAAAACTTGACCAACCGCAATTTGAACTGGAAATAGACCGGGAAAAAGTAGCGGATTTGGGCCTGAATTTGCAATCGGTGGTGCATGATTTAAGTACGTTGTTGGGTGGTGGTTATGTCAACCGGTTTAATATGGCGGGCCAAAGTTATAAGGTGATTCCGCAAGTAAAACGTTCGGAGCGCTTAACGCCGGATGACTTAAAAAATCTTTATATTAATGGCCCCAAAGGCAATTTAATTCGGCTGGATGAAATTGCCTACATTAAACATGAAACCGTACCGCGCTCCATCAACCGTATGCAGCAATTAAATGCGGTAAAAATAAGTGCTGTACCGCTTGGGCCTATTGACGGGCCATTGAGTTGGCTGGAAAACGAAGCCCGTCAAATGCTGCCAAAAAATTACAGCATTGATTACACCGGGGAATCGCGTCAGTTGCGCCGCGAAGGCAATACGTTTTTGCCTGCATTTAGTTTTGCTATGGTGATGATATTTTTGGTGTTAGCGGCGCAATACAATAGTTTTCGCGACCCGGTGGTTATTTTGGCAGGCTCCGTACCCTTGGCTTTATTCGGGGCATTAATTTTTACCGCGCTAAAAATCCCGGCGCCCATGCCTTATTATACGGACGCCTTTACATGCACCATGAATATTTATTCTCAAGTGGGTTTGGTAACGTTAGTAGGGTTAATTGCACGCAATGGTATTTTGGTGGTGGAATTTGCCAACCGGTTACAAGAGCAGGGCGTAGCTAAATTAACCGCTATCCATCAAGCCGCTGTAGTGCGTTTGCGGCCCGTATTAATGACCAGTATTGCAACCGTAGCAGGCCACACGCCGTTAATTTTCGCCAGCGGTGCCGGTGCCGAAGCGCGTAATTCAATTGGTTTGGTGTTGGTATTGGGTATGACTATAGGCACTATTCTTACTCTGTTTGTATTGCCTGCGGTGTATGTATTAATTGCGAAAGACCATGCAAAAGACCGCGCACATTTGAAAGAATTAGAAGAAGCTTGAACCTAAAAGCTGCACAAAAAAACCGCCTTTAGGCGGTTTTTTTGTGCAGTACCTCCTGAAATGTATCTTCATCGACTGAGGTTTCTAGGTAGCTGAAAACACCTTTCTCGATCGGAATATATAACCGGCCCTGGTTTTTGTGACAATTAATATTTCGTAACTATCAGGTTTAACCTAGAAACCTCAGTTGAGCGCCCAAAAGCTGTGT
>JBEGTZ010000260.1:0-7842 GCA_041179125.1 Pseudomonadota bacterium
TAAATGACCGCCAGCGTACGAAAATAGCGAAGGGCAAATGCGAAAAGTGGATTTCCGGAACTGGCCTTATATCAAATAGGAATGTGGGGTGATCTATGGCGCAGGTCATGTTAGTTGATGATTCGGCAGTAATGGTAAATGAGGTCTCCTCTTTTCTTAAGGGGCACGGTATTGATTCACTCATTGCGTGCAATGGGCTGGAGGGGTTTTTATTGCTAAAAGAGAATCAAACAATCCCCTTGGCGATTGTAGACATCAACATGCCCGTGATGGACGGTTTGACAATGATCGAACGTGTGCGGCAGGAGCTGCCTGACTGTACAACACAATTTATTATGCTCACCACAGAATTTGATCGCGGATCCAAAGAGCGCGGCAAAGATTTGGGTGTTAGGGGATGGATAATAAAACCATTCAGAGGTGAAAGCGTCATTGGTACAATCAAAAAATTTATCTGATATGGGACGCTCAATAGAGTCACTCCTGCATACATTACCAGTCCCCATGATTATGTGTGATGAAGAAGGTATTGTGCTTGATATTAATTCAAGAGCGCAGGCTTTTCTGTCCGCGAATTCTCTGGGCGTACATTTAGATCAGTTATTAGATTTCAGCCGCTCCGATTGGGTGGGGTGTAGAACCTTTGAAGATGTAGTAGAAGTAATGCGCACGAGAAGTGCTGAATTAAACGTAATTAGCCTACCTTTTAACCACCCGCCGGTAAGTTATATAACCGCTGCATTTTCCTTTCTTGATCAAGGTGAAAACCGATGCATTTTGATTGGCCTAAATGACGTTAGCGAGCGTTTTAATCTTATTAAAGCGTTTGAGCATCAACAAAACCTGCTGGACAATATATTATCAACCGCCACCGATGCCTTAGTGGTTTTTGATGATCGAGGCTGTATTGAGCTTTTTAGCCCTGCGGCTGAAACCATGTTTGGCAGAACATCCACAGAAATGATTATTGACGATGTTTTTGTATTATTCGATGCTGAATGCCACATAAAAATTAACACCGTTTTTAACCATTTGCGCTCCATTGATAGCACGGAAGAAATATTAGTTTTTGAAGATTTAACACCAGTCAACGCTCAGGGTATTGCATTTCCTGCCTCCATTACGTTTTCCCGCTCACAAAAAAGTGCCGATTCGCTTTATTTTATGGTTGTCTCGGATAAAAGTTTATTTCAACGCTTTATCAACTCCGTTAATGACGCTTACATAAAAACCGATGGCAGTGGTTATATTATTGATGTAAACAACAAGGCCGAGGCGCTGTTCCATTATGATCGCCGCACCCTGGTGAGCAAGCACATTAGCTTTTTAGGCATTCGGCGTGGCGATTCCGCTGAAGTGGTTAGCGATATCGCCTATTTAATTAACGGCAAAGGCGAAGAAGATTACATTGCCGCAGATAAACGCGGTGGAAATCTCATTTTAAATATGACGGCATGGCCCCAGGAAATTAATAGCGTTCGCCTGAATAATTTAATTATTAGGGATATAAGCCAAAAAAAATTGGCGGAAAAACAGCTTATTGTATCTGCCTTTACCGATTCATTAACCGGCCTTTCAAACCGAGCCAACTTTAATAAAGAATTGCTGGAACAGGTAAGAAACTGCGACATAACAGGAAAAAACTTTTATTTATTGGCCATTGATCTGGATAAATTCAAAGAGGTAAATGATGGGTTTGGGCATGATTATGGCGACGTATTGCTTAAAGCAGCGGCTAAACGGCTGCTTTCTTGCGTGCGCGACCATGATTTAGTGTCGCGCATGGGCGGGGATGAATTCACCATTATATTGCGTGAAATAGAAACCGGCCCAGATGCATTAAAAGTAGCTCAGCGTATATTGCGCACATTTAGGCGGGAGTTCTCTATTAAGGAGAAACGAATTTTTATATCCGCGAGCATCGGCATAGCTGCTTACCCACAGGATGCGCCCTCACCTGAAAAACTACTCAAATCTTCAGATATGGCAATGTATGCCGCAAAGCGTGCAGGAAAAGATGCCTGCCGTCAGTTCAACCAGGAAATGTACGTGGAGTACGAACGCAACAAACTCATAGAGCGTGCATTATTAAAAGCCATTGAAAATAATGAAATATCCCTGCACTACCAACCTAAAATTTCTTTTGGCAAAGGTGAGGTGGTGGGGTTTGAAGCGTTATTACGCTGGTCAAACCCTGAGCTGGGGTTTATTTCACCCTTAGAATTTATCCCCATTGCTGAAGAAATTGGTTATATCGTCGAATTAACTCGCTGGGTAATAGAGCAAGCGGTTCAGGCAATGACACGCTGGAATATTAATGTTGATTATTGCAAAAACCGCGAATTAACTATGGCGGTTAATATTTCGGTTGACCACTTCAAACATGATTTATACGGCGATTTAAAAAACATCTTGGACAACACCCAGTTTGACCCCGCCTTATTGGAGATAGAAATTACCGAAGGAACCCTGCTGAAGTCGGCCTCGGAGGTGATTAAAATGCTCAATATGATTAGCGATTTAGGCGTGCATATTAGCATTGACGATTTTGGCACTGGGTATTCTTCATTACAGTATTTAAAAAGCTTCCATTTAGATACCATTAAAATTGATCGCTCTTTTGTGCGCGATATTTATATCGACCCGCATAATTTGCTTATTGCGGAGTCCATTATTTCCATCGCCAAACGCATGAATTTAAACCTTGTGGCTGAAGGGGCTGAATCTTTAGACGAGGTGCGCTGCCTGGTGGCGCTGGGGTGTGATGTTTTCCAAGGTTATTTTTATTCCAAGCCACTCCCTGAGGCGAATGTACCTGACTTTCTTGGCGCTTTTAACGGGGTTTTAGGTTCGCAATAATTCTCCGTTCTTAGCTCCCTTGCACAATTATTCCCACCGAAAATATTTCTCTCCGCTACAACCTCGGTTCCCCTTTAGTTCAGTGACACGCCCTATCCCACGCGCCGGGAGGCAATTTACAACCACCCCTCAAAGTGCAACAAATCCGAAGGCCTGTGGATTACGCCCCTGCGCATGAGAGTTCATCACTCGAAGTCCTAACGATATTGCCCCCTGCCCTGCCCGCCCAAACCACCCAAACCACCCAAAGCGTGTACTAACTCCCGCGTGCCAAGCCCGTTCTACGCGCTCGCCTTGACTTTGCAGGGTTTCGACATATAGTGTAGCAAAGTGGTGAAAAGTGTTTTTTTGTGGAGCTTGGTGGGTTTAATGATCTCAATGGTGGGAATGGGTGTTTCAAGGTAGTCACGCTATCAATATGGATGCGAAGGGGCGCATCGCGGTACCGGCCAAGTGTCGGGAATCCATCGCGTCTGTTTGTCAGGGCCGCGTGGTGCTTACGGCCCATACCCAAGACCGCTGCGTGTTGCTCTACCCGGAGCCGGAGTGGGAGCAAATTCTACCCAAAATCGAAGCCCTGCCGAGTTTTAACAAGGCCGCCCTGCGTGCGCAGCGGCTGCTAATTGGTTATGCCACCCCCCTGGAATTGGACGGGGCGGGGCGTTTGTTGATTCCCCCTACCCTGCGCGATTACGCGGGCCTGGATAAAAATTTGATGCTGGTGGGCTTGGGTAAAAAGTTTGAACTCTGGGATGAGGCGGCCTGGATCAACACGCTGGCCGAGGTGGGTGATGACGAATTACCCGCTGAAATGCTGAGCCTTTCCCTATGAGCCAAGCACTGCATTGTTCTGTTTTGCTACACGAATCGGTGGAGGCGTTGGTGTTGGACGCGGCGGGTATTTATATCGACGGCACCTTTGGGCGCGGCGGCCATAGCCAAGCCATTTTGCAACGCTTGGGGCCATCCGGGCGGTTGTTGGCGTTTGATAAAGACCCAGAAGCCATTGCTTACGGGCAGCAGCAGTTTGGAGGGGAAACGCGATTACAGCTCATTCACCAAAGTTTTGCGGATTTGGCGCGGGTGATTGAAGGCATGGGTTTGAGTGGCGCCATCAGCGGCGTGCTGCTGGATTTAGGCGTGTCATCGCCGCAATTGGACCAGCCCGAGCGCGGTTTTAGTTTTATGCAGGACGGCCCGCTGGATATGCGCATGGATACTACATCGGGCTTAAGTGCGGCGGCTTGGGTGAACAGTGCCAAAGAAACTGAGCTGACACAGGTGTTTTTTGATTTTGGTGAAGAGCGTTTTGCCCGCCGAATTGCCCGCGCCATTGTGGCCCGGCGCGAGAAAAAACCCTTCGAGCGCACCAAAGACTTAGCCGATGTGGTGGCCGCCGCGAACCCAAAATGGCAGCGGGATAAACACCCGGCCACACGGGTTTTTCAGGCCATACGCATTTTTATTAATAAAGAATTAGACGATTTACAGCAGGGTTTAACTGCGGCGTTTGAAGTGCTTAAACCCGGTGGCCGTTTGGCGGTAATTAGCTTCCACAGTTTGGAAGACCGCCTGGTGAAGCGTTTTTTTAAAGAGGGGGATAAAGGAGATGATTTTCCAAAGGGTTTGCCCGTGCGTGCCGATCAAATTAACCGCACCTTGGATTTAATTACCAAACCGATTAAAGCCTCAGAGGATGAATTAAAAAATAATATTCGTGCGCGCAGTGCGGTGTTGCGTGTGGCGGAAAAATTACCCGCACATAAAAACTCTAAACAATAAAAAAGCATTAAACATGGGTCGATTTTTATTAGTGGCATTTTTGTGGTTGGCCTGCATGGCTTCTGCCCTGGCTGTGGTGCATCAATCACACCAAGCGCGCAAGGCTACAGCCAAACTGGAAAACACACGCCGCGAGTTAAATACATTACAGGTGGAATCGGGCCAGCTTTTATTAGAGAAAAGTTCTGTGGCGGCTTATGCGCGGGTGGAAAGCGTAGCTGGCGAACAATTAAACATGGTTAACCCCAGCAATGTGCGTTTTATTGCGTTACCTAAGGATGCGCTATGAGTTTTTTGATGATTTTATTTAAGGAAAAAAGATGATTCGTTTACTCGCCAAATGGCGGTTAACGCTGTTGTGCGCGCTGCTGGCTATTTTGCCTGTGGCGATGGTGTGGCATTTGGCGCATTTACAGGTGATGCCAGACCAAGAACGCGGTTATCTTTTTTTACAAAAACAGGGCGATTCGCGTTCTATACGCCCTGAAAAAATCAACGCTTATCGCGGCATGATCACCGACCGCCATGGTGAATTATTAGCGGTAAGCACACCGGTGCATTCTGTTTTTGTAAACCCCAAAAAAATAGAAACCAAAGACTTTGCGCGTTTGGCTAAAGCATTAAAAATATCGCTTGCAGATCTTGAGAAAAAAATCACCGCAGATCCCGACCGCCAATTTATTTACCTTGCGCGCAAATTGCCCCCTCAAGACGCCAAAGCTATTACAGAAATGGATATTCCTGGCGTGGGTATTGAAGAAGAATATGAGCGCTATTACCCCGCAGGCGATGTGGCGGCGCACTTGGTGGGGTTTACCAATATTGACGATAAGGGCCAGGAGGGCATGGAATTAGCGCTTAACGATTGGCTGACAGGTTCTGAAGGCGAAAAAAAAGTTATTAAAGATTTAAAAGGCAATGTGGTGAAAGAACTCGGCATTAAAAAAGCCGCTGTCACCGGTAGAGATGTGCAGCTAAGTATCGACCTGCGCGTGCAATATGCCGCGCATAAAGCGCTTAAAAAACAGGTGGAAGAGCGCGGGGCGTTATCCGGCAGTGTGGTGGTATTAAATGCTAAAACCGGTGAGGTATTAGCTATGGCGAACCAACCCAGTTTTAACCCCAACAACCGCACCAATGTGCCACTCAATAATATGCGTAACCGCTGCGCGATTGATTTGGTGGAGCCAGGTTCGACCATTAAACCGTTTACCGTGATGGCCGCTTTGGAAACAGGCCGTTATAAACCGGAAACTATTATTAATACTCACCCAGGTTATTTACAGGTGGGCAGTAAAACCTTAAAGGACAAACACAATTTAGGCGCCATTGATTTAACCACCGTGATTCAAAAATCCAGCCAGATAGGCATTAGCAAATTGGCACTGGATTTAGAACCGCAATCGGTACGTGATTTATTGCATCGAAGTGGTTTTGGTGAAAGCACCAACGTGGGCTTCCCCGGCGAAAGCTCCGGTGTGCTGCCCGCCCACGCCAAATGGCAGCCCATTGAACGGGCCACCTTGGCGTTTGGTATGGGCATGAGCGCCACGCCGCTGCAATTGGCGCAAGCCTATTTAATGATCGCCAACCAAGGGCTGTTTCATAGGGTTTCGCTGTTGAAAAAAGACCCTAAAGCCTTGTTAGATCAAAAACCCGAGCAGGTGGTTTCTGCGAAGGTGGCAGGCCAAATGAATGAGATGCTCAAAGCCGTGGTGCAACCCGGCGGCACCGCCTACCGGGCGCGGTTGGAGTCTTATACGTTTGCGGGCAAAACGGGCACGGCGCATAAAGTGGATGCCACCGGTTATGCCGAGAAAAAATACGTGGCCATTTTTGCCGGTATGGCACCTGCGGATGACCCGGAGATTGTGTCGGTGGTGGTGATTAACGAGCCGACCATTGGCAGTTATTACGGCGGTGAGGTAGCAGCCCCGGTGTTTGCCAAGGTGGCGGACCAAACTCTGCGGCTGCTGAATGTGCCCCCGGCACTGCCGCGCCAAGTGGCGGCCAGCAGCCCATGACTTCCACGCACAACTCAAGGCCCCTCGGGGCCTTTTTGCCGCTAGTTAATTCCTCCGCCGAGGCCACGGGCCTGCAACTGGACAGCCGTATCGTGCAGCCCGGCGATGTGTTTTTTGCCTTGGCCGAAGAGCCTGCGCGCAGCCGCCATATTCAACAAGCGCAAGCGTTGGGCGCGCGCTGGATTGTGGTGGATGAAGCCTTGCCGCTGCCGCAAGTGGCCACCGCCACACTATTACCCCTGCCGGAACCCAAACGCCATTTGGCTCAGTGGGCGGCGGATTTTTATCAGCAGCCCAGCCGCAGCCTACAGCTCGTGGGCATCACCGGCACCAACGGCAAATCCACCACGGCTTTTTTACTGGCGCAATTGTTGGAAGCCACCAGTGCCGCATTGGCTGAACAGCCGAGCGAAAACACCAGCGCGAAGGCCGGGGTCATCGGCACCCTGGGCTTTGGCCATTGGCGTGCGCCGCTGACCGACACCGGCAAAACCACGCCGGATGCCATTAACTTCCAACGAATTTTGCGCAACCTGGCAGACCAAGGCATCACCCAAGTGGCGATGGAGGTGTCCTCCCACGCACTGGATCAAGGCCGGGTAGATGGCGTGCTATTTGCCGCTGCGGTGTTCACAAATCTCACGCGGGATCATCTGGATTACCACGGCGATATGACCACTTACGCCCAGGCCAAGCAGCGCTTATTCGCCTGGCCGAATTTACCGTTGGCGGTCATCAATGCCGACGACGCCTACGCCCAAGTGATGCAACAAGGGCTGGCACCTTCCACCCGTGTACTTACTTTTGCTTTGAACACTCAGGCGGATGTACGGGCTGAAGCCTGTACATTCAGCGCCCAGGGCACGGGTTTTGATTTGATCAGCCCCTGGGGGACACAGCGCTTACATTCGCCGCTGCTGGGGCGTTTTAATTTGGAAAATGTACTGGCCAGCCTCACCACGCTGCTGGCACTGTACCCTGCCGTCTGGCCTCAATTATCCAAGATTACCGCCGCCTTACAGCCTGTTACCGGGCGCATGCATTTAATCCCCGCGCCTGCCAACTGCCCCAAAGTGGTGGTGGATTACGCCCACACACCGGACGCCCTAGCCAAAGCACTGGCGGCACTGCGGGTTCATGCCACCGGCAAGGTGTGGGTGGTGTTTGGCTGCGGGGG
>JBEGTZ010000261.1:0-20347 GCA_041179125.1 Pseudomonadota bacterium
GGCTTCATCGTACCAGGGTGTGGCGATTAGCGAAAATGTTAAGCCAGCTACTTTAATTTGCGTGTGGTATGGCTCTTTAATTTTGCTTAATAAATTGCGCTGATGGCTTGGGTTAACATGAAAACTGTCAACATTAGTGCCTATAAGACTCGCCACAGAAAACTTAGGCAATACCGTTCTTAACTGTGCTTCACGCTCTTTTAGCATGCTGATCACGGTGTCATTCATATACACAATATTTAAATTGGTATCCGCCAGCATTACATTGGCCTGACAGGCTTTTAATGCTGCGGCCAAGTTAGCTTGGTTGCGTGTTTTGGTGATGTCCTGTGCAAATTTTATTACCTTATAAACTCGGCCTTGTTCATCGCGCAGAGGATTATAACTGGCCTGCAACCAAATTATTTTGCCGTTTTTATCAACACGCTTGAACACTGTTTGCAGGCTTTCGCCATTGGCAAGTCGTGTCCAAAAACGGCTATATTCATTGGATTTTTGTTCTTCGGCTTCCACAAACAAACTATGGTGACGCCCCTGAATTTCCATCAAAGAATAACCTACCGTCGACAGAAAAAGTTCGTTGGCCGTTATAATGGCTCCATTCGGTTCAAACTCAATCACCGCCTGCGATTGATTTAAGGCTGCAACAATTTGAGTTTTCTCATGGCAGCCGTTGTCCTTACTTGCGTTTTTATTTAAAAAATTAAACATAAAAGTTCTCCTAAAATTAACAGATGCCAGCAAGCTGTTCGTGCAAGCCAGATAAATTGGGCATATCGTCTAAATTAAGCAACTGGTCAATATTAAGTAAAATGACCATTTTATTGTCCACGCTCACCAAGCCTTTTATAAAGTGCATATCTACCGCATGGCCTAAATCAGGGGCTTGACGTAAATCTTTGTCGGCTAATGAATAAACATCGGAAACACCATCCACCACAATGCCGATAATACGAGAAACACCTTCATGATGTACCTTAAGAACAATCACCACCGTGATAGCGGTATATTCTATGGCGGGCAAACCAAAACATTGCCGCAAGTCGATAATAGGCACAATGGTTCCGCGCAGATTAATCACACCTTTAATATGTTTGGGTGCATTGGGTAGCGGCGTTGCAGTTTCCCAGCCACGAATTTCCTGCACACAAAGAATATCTACCCCATATTCTTCGTTGGCCATAATAAAGGTTAAATATTGGCTGGCCTCACTGGCAGCATTACTTTCCGTAGGGCTGCGCCGCATATCAAAAGAGGGGGTTTGCATACTGCTTCCTCGGCAAGGTTTAGTGATGATTTAATTTATTTGTTTGTTACGGTATTTGTGCTTGCTTAACTTATTCCCTTGTCACCGCCATCATCTTCAGGAAACCTGCGCCACCAAGCATTGAAACCAGTATAGTGCCCTTTTGTCTGCACAACTTAATTCATGTTAATTAATTTTCAACAAATGTTATTTTTTTACCTTGTCAATACGAGCACACATTGATGCAACACATTTCCATTTTTACCAAAAAATTAGGCGATTTGTTGGTGCGCGTGTCGTACACCGGCCAAATTGACTATCCCTGGAATATCTAAAATAAGTGCCACAGTGCCGTCACCCAAAATGGTCGCACCAGAAACCCCTTCTACTTTTTTATAATTTTGTTCAAGGCTTTTAATAACCACCTGTTGTTGCGCCAGTAATTCATCCACCACGATGCCCACTTTTTCGCCTTCAGATTCCACCACCACCATTAATGAAGGTTCTTCACGCTCCACAGACGCGCCCAAATTAAATATGTCTTTTAAGTGCAAAATGGGCACGTAATCTTCCCGCAATTTAAATACGCTGCACCCACCGGCAATATTGCGCACACATTCGATACGGTGCTGCACGGATTCAACAATAGACACCAAGGGGAAAATATAAATATGGTCGTTGACGCGCACTAATTGGCCGTCAAGAATGGCCAGTGTGAGCGGCAGGCGGATACGGATTTTGCTGCCTTTATTCGGTGCGGAGGAAACTTCGACTACGCCATTTAATGCTTGAATATTGCGTTTAACCACATCCATGCCCACCCCGCGCCCGGATACATCACTCACCGTTTGTGCGGTTGAAAACCCAGGCTGGAAGATAAGGTCGTACACTTGCTCGTCAGTTAAATTATTTGCTTCAACCGGGGTGATAATATTTTTTTCTATGGCTTTGCGTAATATTGCTTCCCGATCAAGGCCTTTGCCGTCATCGGTTATTTCGATAATGACATTCCCACTTTGATGGTACGCGTTGAGCATGATATGCCCTTCTTCGCTTTTGCCATTGGCTAGGCGCACTTCGGGGGATTCAATGCCGTGGTCTACTGCGTTGCGGACTAAATGCACCAGCGGGTCCCCAATTTTTTCCATGACGGTTTTATCTAATTCGGTGTTTTCTCCATTGAGCTCTATATGTATTTTTTTGCCCAGGGTTTGCCCTAAATCGCGCACCATACGAGGGAAGCGGCTAAAAGCAAAACTAATGGGCAACATACGAATACGCATGACGCTTTCTTGTAATTCACGCGTGTTTTGCGCCAACTGGCTTAAACCTTCCATTAATTTGGGGGCTAACGTCACGTCTAATTCACTGCCTAGTTGCCCCAACATGGATTGAGTAATAACCAGCTCGCCCACCATGTTAATTAAACTGTCTATTTTATCTATGCCTACACGAATAGAGGAGGCTTCGGCATTGGCGGCTTTTTTTGCGGGTTCTGCTGTTTGTTGGGGCGTTGATGGCGAAGCTACGGCAGGTACAAAGGGGACAACATTGGAGGGTGTTTCTTGATTTATTTTTTGATTGTTTGTTTGATTAATAGTTGTTTGAGCTGAATTACCTGAAATACTGTGTTTTTCATCTTCGTCATCATCATCAAGTAGCTCTTCACCGCCTGGTTCAATGGCGGTAATGGTTAAGGTGCAGTCTCCATCCACCCAATCAAACACGCTCATAATGGCGTCGTGGCTTATTTCGCCAAAACAGTTTATTTCCCAATTCAGGTACATTAATTGGCTGTCGTAAAGATGGAAGCCCGGCAATTCGCTATCGACCAGGTTGACTTCGCAGTAACCCAATTCCTGTAATGCTCTAAAAATACGCAGCGGATCGTTGCCGGTGTGCAGTAAATCTGGATTGGGTTTAAAACACACTTTCCAGCCTGCATAGTTATCTCTGGCGTTATTAAACTCAGCTATTTGTGTGTCAATTACAGGTTCTATGCGGATATCCGCTTGATCATCTACCCAGCTGAATACCGCTAATATATCGTCTTTACTGCACGCGGAAGCCAAGGAAATACGCCAGGATAAATAACAGTGTTCGGGTAGGATATTTTTAATATCGGGAATTGCAGTGAGGATGGGGTTGGCAATTACCACGCCTAATTGCGAAAGCTCACGGATGATGTTAACTGGGCAATTACCGCTGGAAAATAACGTAGGTTCTGGCGTGAATTCGATTTTCCAACCTGCGGTTATTGCGTGGCCCGATGGTTGTTTTGCTTTTTTTGGGGCTGTTTTTTTGGGCATTTTTTTGGGGGTTTTTTTTGAAGTAGCCGTGGTAGGTTCTGCGCTTTGCCCAGATGCAGGCACATTTAATAAGGCTTCAAACTCTGCTTTTAATACCAAGGCTGATTCGGTATATAAGTTTTGATCCGACTGCAATAAACCGAGCATTTCGCGCATGGCATCGACGGATTTTAATAATAAATTTACGCTGGAGGCACTTAAACCACGTTGACCGCTGCGCACTTGGTCCAGCAGGGTTTCTAATACGTGGGTGAAGCCTGCGATGGCGCTAAAGCCGAATGTGGCGCCGCCGCCTTTAATGGAGTGCGCTGCGCGAAAAATGGCGTTGATGGTTTCGCTGTCTATGGCATTAATATCCAGCTCCATTAATGCGGCTTCCATGTTATCAAGGCCTTCAAAACTCTCCTCGATAAACACCTGCCGAAATTGACTTAAGTCGATAGCCATCGTGCCTCCTATTTTATTCCCAATTAAAATTATTTATTTCAATACACTACCTAACGCGAGCACATTAGTATTTATGTGCCCGCTAAAGCGCTCATGTTTACAGCGCTCCACTTGCATTTTTAACTATTCACTCCAAATAATATTAATTTTGAATAAATAGAGTTACAACACTTTGCCTATCGTGGCCAGTAACTGATCGGGATTAAAAGGTTTTACAATCCACCCGGTGGCGCCTGCGGCTTTGCCCTCGGATTTTTTATCCGTGCCGGACTCCGTTGTTAGCATAAGAATGGGTGTGAATTTAAATTCGGGCAGTGCGCGCAATTCTTTAATTAACGCAATGCCGTCCATGTTGGGCATGTTGATGTCTGAGATGACCAAATCGAATTTATTTAGGTTTTTAGCCACTCTAAGCGCATCCAGCCCATCGCAGGCTTCGGTCACATCATGCCCGGCACCTTTTAGTGTAAAACTCACCATTTGGCGCATGGATGCTGAGTCGTCAACGGCAAGAATTCTAGCCATTTGTTTTCTCCTAATTGAGTTAGTGAATACCGAGGTGCGATGCCATGCCGAGTATTTGCGCGGCAGTGCGAAGTTTTTCCGAGGGTTTATCCCAGGTGAGTGCGATTTGCCGTTCTTTTGCCGCTAATACCAACGCGTATAACAATTGGATTCCGGCTGTGTCGGCGCGAGCGACGCCTGCGGCCTGTAAAACAATGTGATCATTTTGTTTGTCATCCACCAGGGTTTCCAACTGTTCGTGAATGGATTGAACATAGCCCACGGTGAGTTGTTCTGGTAATTCAAAAGTCAATGATTGCGCCATGTTCCGTCCCCTTGGCTTTAATACGTAAATTGTGCGGTTGGTCTGTGTAAGGATAGCTGCTGATTAAAACTCTGCATTTATTACGCATAAACACTTAGGCTGTTTGTTTTATTAAAAAGCTATAAATAATCTTTTAATTATTGCGTTTGCAGAAAATATTATTCCCGCAGGGGCGTGATTGGTGGGTGGTTTGCACGGCGGCTTAATGGGGCGCAACAAATTGTTCCCCTAGCGAATGTTTGGAAATGAAAAATACACCTAAATATTCAGGTTAAACGGCGGCTATGCGCCTGGGCACTCCACTCATCTAAACGTTTTTCTTCTTTTTTACTGAGCGCCAAATTTTCGTCTTTTTTTAAGCGTTCAATTAATTGAAAAATAGCTTGTTGTTTTAAATAGGCTTTTTGCCATATTTTTTGTTTTTGTGTGAGGACGTGGCGGTATTTGCTGATGACTTGCTGTTGCTGTGCATGGGCTTGGGATAATTGGTGTAAAAAACTGCGTTGCCGCACCAACGCTTGGGCGGTGCCTGCGGGTTGTTGGGTGAAGGTTTTTTCGTAGTCGCTGTAATAGCTTTCTAAATCGCTGAGTTTTTTTTCTTCTTGATTAAGGTGGTTGCGCACGGCGTCCAGTTGCGTTGTGGCTTCTTGCAGGTGTTTACCTGCGAGGCTTAAAACCGGGTGTAAGCGGTCGGCGCGGCCCATCGGTTATCCCTACATGTCCAGCAGGTGCTGGAGGTTGGCCTGGCTTTCGGCCAGGGGGGCGCTTTGGTGAATGGATTGGCTGACAAAACCCAGTAGGTGCGGCTGGCGTTCGATGGCGCGGTCGATGTGCGCATCGCTGCCGGGCACGTAGGCGCCGATGGTGATGAGGTCTTTGTTGGTACGGTAGCGGGCCAGCAGTTGTTTGCATTCTTGTACGCGGCGCAGGTATTCCGGCGGCACGATGTTGGGCATGACGCGGCTGATGGAGGCTTCTACGTCGATGGCCGGGTAGATGCCTTCTTCGGCCAGGGCGCGGGAGAGCACGATGTGGCCGTCTAGGATGGCGCGGGCGGAGTCGGCGATGGGGTCTTGCAGGTCGTCGCCTTCGGTGAGGACGGTGTAGAAGGCGGTGACAGAGCCGCTGCCGGGCAAGCCGTTGCCTGCGCGCTCGACTAAGTCGGGGATTTTGGCGAAGACTGAGGGCGGGTAGCCTTTGGTGGCGGGGGGTTCGCCAATGGCGAGGGCGATTTCCCGCTGGGCTTGGGCGTAGCGCGTGAGGGAGTCCATGAGCAACAGGACGTTCTGGCCTTGGTCGCGGAAATATTCGGCCACGCGGGTGGCCAGCTCCGCCGCGCGCAGGCGCATCAGGGGGGCGTCGTCGGCTGGGGAGGCTACCACTACGGCGCGGGCCAGGCCTTCTTCGCCGAGGATGTGGTCGATGAATTCTTTCACTTCTCGGCCCCGCTCACCAATCAAACCCACCACCACCACGTCGGCTTCGGTGAATTTGGTCATCATGCCCATGAGTACGCTTTTGCCTACGCCTGAGCCTGCGAATAGGCCAATGCGCTGGCCGCGCCCGACGGTGAGCAGGGCGTTGATGGCGCGGATGCCTACGTCCAAGGGTTGGCTGATGGGGTCGCGGTGCAGGGGGTTGATGGCCGCCGGGTGTACGCAGAGTTCGTCGCGGGCATTAAGGGGGCCTTTGCCGTCGATGGGTTGGCCCATGCCGTTAATGATGCGGCCCAGGCAATTTTGGCCCATTGGGATGACGGCGGTGTGGCCGCTGGGGCGAACTTTTAAGCCCGGTTGCAGGCCTTCTACTTTTTGCACCGGCATGAGGTAGGTTTTGTCGTCGGCAAAGCCCACCACTTCGGCATCCAGCAGGCGGCCTTTGGGCAGGAGGACTTGGCAGTGGCTGCCGACGCTGACGTTCAGGCCTAAAGCTTCCAGGGTAAGCCCCACCAGGCGGGTCAGTGTGCCCATTGCCAGGGGCGGTTCGGTGAGTTCGTTGGCGTGGAAGTAGGGTGTGAGGCTGATGGTCATGGGCGCTGCCATTTGGGTTGGGCGTGTATTGGCGGGTGGGTTTTGGTCGGTGTTTTTGTGTGCTTAGGGTAGTTTTTTGAGCCGGAAGGCATGTTGTGTGTTGGAAGGCGCGGTTGCGTGTCGGAAGGCATTTTCATATCGGAAGGCGCTTCGCTTTTCCGACCTACGATTCAGGCGTGGTCAGATTCTCGGCTTCAGCCATTTCCTTCATGCTTTCTTCAACAATCGCCTCGTTACCTTCTTCAGCTTTTTCCGCAATCACTTCATTAACTTCGTCATGCTCTTCAGCCTCTTCAAGAATCGCCTCTTCAGCTTCTTCAAGAATCGCCTCAATGCCCTCGTCACAAGCCAGCTCATCCGGCTGGAAGCTTTTAAGCTCCGGCGTTAGGCCGGGTTTGGCTTGCACTTGATTTAACCAATCTGATAAACGCGCTTTAGCATCAAACACAATCTCCGATGGCCCCGCCTCAATGCGGTAGGCACCTAGGCCCAGGCTGGCATCCCCGGCTAAAGAGAGGTTTTGCCATTGCGCGGGTTTGTGTTCGGCCAAACAGGCCACTACGGCCTCGGGCAAATACAGTGTGGCGGCTTGGCGGGCGGAGGGCAGTTGGGCCAGCGCTTCTTGTACCCAATGCCAATACAGTGCGGGGTTTTGTGTTAGCGCTTGCTGCATGAGTTGCTCGGCCAGCATCACGCTTAGGTTCAGCAGCTCAGAGGTAAGGCGTTGCGACTGTTGCGCCAGGGGGTTCAAAAGCGCATCACAGCTGGCCGCCAGGTGTTCGGCTTGAAGTTTTAACTGCGCGTTCCATTCCGCCTGCGCCTGTGCTTTACCTTGCTCAAACCCCTGCCGCTCACCTGCGGCCAGGCCTTTTTCTAGGCCTTCGTCATAACCTTGGTTAAAGCCTTCGCGGCTGGCCTCTTCAGTCATTTGCGCCAGCCGTTCGGCGGTCATGGGGCCAATTGTTATCTGTTCGGCGCTAATGTCTTCGATGGTTTCATGGTCTTGTTTGGGCAGCCCGGCTAACTGGGCTTTTTTGGCTTCGCGCTCTGCGCTGGCCAACACCTGGCCGTTGACTTTCGGCACAGCCCAATTGCGGAACTTCTCCACGTCTTCAAAGGGAATACGGCCTGGCAGCTTACTCATGCGGGCTACTCACAACAGGCTTGGGCGTTTTGAAAAAACCCGCTTTAAATTCATCGCCACTGCGTGCAACTGAACGTTTTAGCATCACAGCATCTTCTCGCCAGAGCCGCCAAGGTTAATCTCGCCGCTATCGGACATGCGCCGCGCAATGACGAGCATTTCTTTTTGCGCGCCCTCCACTTCGGAGATTTTGACCGGGCCTTTGGTTTCCAAGTCGTCGCGCATGAGCTCGGCGGCGCGCTTGGACATGTTTTTGAAGATTTTTTCCCGCAGCTCTTCCTCGGCACCCTTGAGCGCAAGAATCAGCACTTCGGACGACACTTCCCGCAGCAGGGCTTGAATACCTCGGTCGTCCACATCTTTGAGGTTGTCGAAGACAAACATCAAATCGGCGATTTGCGTGCCCAGGTCTTCGTCGATCTCTTTGATGGCGTTCATCAAATCGCCTTCGATCGAGCTGTCCAGGTTGTTCATAATCTCCGCTGCTGTTTTAAAGCCGCCCATCTGCTTGGTTTGTGAGCCTGCGGCA
The DNA here is from genome assembly GCA_041179125.1 of Pseudomonadota bacterium. Lineage (GTDB taxonomy): Bacteria > Pseudomonadota > Gammaproteobacteria > Pseudomonadales > Cellvibrionaceae > CAMCXE01. The sequence goes on from JBEGTZ010000261.1 coordinate 8,535, forward strand.
CCGGAGAATTGTTTTTCCAATATGTTATTCAGTTCTTGCAAAGCACTGGGCTGTACGGATTCCAATGAGGCCACCCGCATCATTACATCCAAGCGCACTTTTTCAGGGAAATAGGTGAGAATTTCTGCCGATTGATCCGCCTCTAAATAGGCCAGCACAATGGCTTGAATTTGCGGGTGCTCGTTCCTGATCAAATCCGCCACCGAGCGCGATTCCATCCACTTTAAGGTATCCAAACCGGTGGTATTGCCACCCAGCAAAATACGGTCAATCAGCCCGCCCGCCTTGTCCTCCCCTAGTGCCGTCACCAGCATGTTGCGAATGTAGGTACTCGAACCCACCCCCAAACCCGTCTGGGTGCGCACATCGGCCATGAAGTTGGATAACACCGCCTCCACCTCAAATTGCTGCACATCCTTTAGTTGAGTCATGGCTGTGCCCAGGCGCTGAACCTCTTTCGGCCCCATGTGTTTTAAGATTTCCGCCGCTGTCACCTCGCCCACCGACATCAACAAAATAGCCGTTTGCTCAATGCGCGAAAGTTTAGTGGTGGGTTTGCCATCGCCGCCTTCAACAGCGGGGGCTGCCGCCTGTGCATTCTTACTCATTCTTCATTCACCCAACGTTTAACAACTTGAGCCACACGGCCCGGATCTTCCGCCACCAAAGCCTTCACCGCATTGAGCTGTTGCTCGTAGCTCTGCTCAGGGCTGGGTAGCGCCAGGGAATCGCCACCGGTTAACGTCACCGTTTCGTCCGAAAGCGAATCAAAACCATCCACACCCGCCGCACGCAGCGCCTCCATTTCCTTGGCTTCCTCCTCCGCCCGCGACTGCAAGCCGGATGAAGCTAGGTTTTTCAGCACCGGGCGCAGCAGCCCCACAATTAATACTAGGATGATAAAGATACCCGCGCCTTGTTTAGCGATGGATTTAAACCACTCCGTTTGCCACCAAGCTTGGGCAAAGCTTTCAGTGCCGTCAGCATCCAAAAAGGCCTCGTTCATCACATTCACGCTATCGCCCCGCGCCGCCGAATACCCCACCGCATCGCGCACCAAGGCCGCCAAACGCTCAAGCTCCGCCTCGCTCCAACGCATCTTGGCTTTTTGCCCAGTGGCCGCATCTGTCACCACTTTGTCGTCGATCACCACCGCAAGGCTGATGCGTTTGAGCTTGCCTTTTTCGTGTTTGGTGAAACTCACCGTGCGGTCCAACTCAAAATTGCGCGTGGCTTGAGAGCGTGAATTGGACTGTTCCGTAGCCGTGGTTTGGGTTTTGGCATCGGGTTTTGCCACTTCCGGCGCGGCTGCCGAAGCGGGCGGCTGATTGGTTAAAGCACCAGGAATACCGCCGTCCGCACCGGGGCCTTTTTTCACTTCTTCACTGGTTTGCTCGCTGCGCAGCGCCGGTAAATCTGGGTTGAACGACTCCTGCGCCTGTTCAATCTCACTAAAATCCAAATCCGCACTCACTTCCGTTTTGAAGTTATCGTCCCCCAAAATAGGGCTGAGCAAACGGCGCACCCGCAACTCCATATCGGTCTCCACCTTGCGGGTGTAATCCAGATGCTGGGTCGCCGCCGTCAACTTGGCATCCTCAATACCCACCGATAACAACGCGCCCTTCTGGTCCACCACCGTCACGTTTTCCGGCTTCAACTCCGGCACGCTCGACGCAATCAAATTGGCAATCCCGCGCACCTGGTTCGGGTCAATCCCCCGGCCAGGGAACAACTCCAAAAACACCGACGCCGAAGGCACATGGTTATCGCGGACAAATATCGACGCCTTAGGGATGGCCAGGTGGACACGGGCGGCTTTCACCGCAGTCACACTGGCAATCGTGCGCGCCAGCTCACCCTCCAAACTGCGCCGGTAGCGCGCCCCCTCCATAAACTGGCTGGTGCCTAGGGGCTGCTCTTTATCCAGCAGCTCAAAACCTGCCGAACTGTTGTTATTGGGAATTCCCGCCTCAGAAAGCTTTAAGCGCGCCTTGTGAATATCCTTAGCCCCCACCAATAACGCGCCGGAGTTTTCGTCAATTTTGAACGGGATTTCACTGGAATCGAGAATCTCCGTCACCTCCTTGGAATCCAAATGCTCAAGCGAACCATACAAAGGGCGATAATCCTCACCCTGTGTCCACAACACCACCGCAAAACCAATCGCCACCGAGGCCGCAAGGCCCACCATCAACCCGGCCTGGCGCAGCAAATTAAGATTATTAAACCCCTGAATTAAATAGTTGCCAGAGCGCGGTTCCCCCCCTGCAACAGACTCACTCGCAGCCACAGCTCACCCCACCTATATCGGCATATTCATGACGTCTTTGTAGGCGTCAACCAACTTATTGCGCACCTGCGTCATCGCACTAAACGCCACCGAAGCCTTCTGCGAGGCGATCATCACCTCAGAAATATCCACCCCGCGATCCCCGCGCACATAAGCCTCCGACAACGAGCTAGACGCGTTCTGAATCTCATTCACCTTATTCACCGCCTGGCTCATCACATCCCCAAACGCCACCCCGCCAGCAGGCGCCACCGTACCCGAAACCGGCGGCAAACCGCCAAACGCCTGGGTTTGAGTTTTCAGCGTGCGCATCTCTAACAGCAAACGATTGATATCTACTCGGTCCACCATGATTCTTTAAACCTCAAGCCCAGCGATGACAATTTTTTGTCGTTTTCGCCTAAAAATTAGGATTAAACCTCCAGGAGCATTTTTTGGGCCAAGGTTCTTGTACAAGCCAGCGTCGAATTGGTTGACGGGTGTTGGGTGAAAGGTCTTTATCAGTTGCGCGCCCAAACGCGGGGTAAGCCACTGAATCAAACACACCCAGCCCAACAAAAAGGTTTTTAGACATATTAATGCGCAAGTTAAGCGTCGAAGAATCTAACAGAAGAAAAAATTTGAGCTGGCAAAATAATCACAACAACATGTTTTTTAAATAATTTTTAACAATGGACTAAATACTGCTATCATGCAGCCACTCAACCACAGACTTAAGGGATATCACCATGAACTACTCAAACATCATCGCACCTGCCCTGCTGGCCTTAAGCCTGCTTGCCACCACCGGCCACGCCGCGCCGATGGACAAACCTGTGCGCCCCTCCGTTGAAACACCCCTGCCAACGCCGCCTGTCACCCCAGCGCTGGATAAACTGACGGGCAAAGAATTCCCCCCATCACCCCCGGTTCTGCCCGACGTAAGCCTGGATAAAAGCAAAGGTAAACGCCCACCCAAACCCGGCAAAACAGTACCCGAACCCAGCGGCTTAATCCTCATGGGCCTCGGCGTATTAAGCATGGGTGTTTTGCGCCTGCGCACCAAAGCTCAAGAAGCTAAAAAATAAAAAAATGCTGCACATTAAAAACCCCAGGCCCTCACAGGCCTGGGGTTTTTACTTTTAGAGCATGGGCAAACAGGTAGGCGTAGGGGTGAAATTCATTGCGCCCAATTAACCGGTGAAAGGGTGCGGACATCCAACCTGAAAGGTTTCTAGGCTAAACAGTGACAAAAAAACACAAATAAAAAAGGCTGTGAAATCACAGCCTTTTGACACGAACGGTTAAATATCGAAGTCGTACTCGCGCAGCTCGCGGCGCAACCGTACCTCTTCTAATTTATCCTCAAGCCGACGGCGAGAATCCGTATCCGCCTTGGGCGCTTCTTTATCAACTTTATCAACTTTATCAACAATCACTTCTTCAAAACCCTGACCACCCGCTTCTGTGGCGTGATCGAGAACCTCAAGGCCCATAATTAAGCTCCTGTAGCGACACTAATAAAAAAGCCGCACCCACTACACAGTCGAGTACGCCTTGCTCGGCGCGAGTATGCCTAAACGAAAAAAAAAAACAAATATTTTTTACGCTAGGCTGAAGGCCATCAACAAGCAAGCAATTAACCGGCAAGCGGCGGATGCCAACACCCGCTCAACCCAGTAAACTAGCGCCTTTTCGACACCACTATGCCAGCAACCTCACACTCGCCAACCCCCTCTCCTCGCAGCGCCCCGCTCTGGCGGCGCTTTGCTGCCTTAGGTTACGACAGCCTCATCCTGATGGCTTTAAGTATGGGATATGGCGCGCTAATTACCAGCGTTCACGTGGCTCTTGGCGCCAAAGAACAGAACTATCAACCCATGCTGCACAACCCGCTGTATTTTGTCGCTTGGGTGGCGGTGCTGGTGGGGTTTTTTATCTACAGCTGGTGCCGCTCGGGGCAAACCATTGGCATGAGGGCGTGGCGCATTCGCGTTGTAGCGCAACAGCCGAATTTCTCCAGCCCTATCAGCCTAACCCAAGCGCTGCTGCGCTGTGTTTTAGGCACCCTAGGGTTGATGGCCGCAGGCGCGGGTTATTGGTGCCGCTGGTTTAACGCAGATGGCGATACCTGGCACGACCAAATGACCGCCACACGGGTGGTGGTGGTCGCTAAAACTTCCGCCCACAAGCAGATGAACTAGCCGCGACGGCGCAGCTTCGTAAGCCCCTTCACCCCCAGCAGCGTTAGCGCACCCGCCACCACACCGGTAACGCCATCGAACACACTGCTCACCACCACTTGCCACAGGCTGGCCCACGGCAGCGCCACCAGGCTGGTATCTATGGCTTGCGCGGCGTGGTGGAGCGGTGCCAAATTGTGGCTAAGAATGCCACCGCCCACCAAAAACATCGCCAGGGTGCCCGCAATGGAGAGAAATTTCATTAATTTAGGTGCCGCGGTTAACAATACCGTGCCTAGCCAATAGTTAACTCCTGTCGCTGCCGGGCTTTTTTGCATCAAATGCAGGCCGATATCATCCAGCTTTACAATCAGCGCCACAAAGCCATACACGCCTACGGTCATCAGTAACGCGATTAAACACACCACCGTTATTTGCTGCGAAATAGGGCTTAATGCGATGGTTCCAAGCGTAATAACGATGATTTCAGCGGACAACACAAAATCCGTCCGCACGGCACCCTTAATTTTTTCGCGCTCAAATTCCACCATGTCGATTTCAGGGTTATTTAACGCGGCTTCAAGTTTTACCAGATGATCGTCTTTTACCGGGTGCCACCAGCTGTGAACCAGTTTTTCCACTCCTTCAAAACACAAATAAGCACCGCCAATCATCAGCAAAGGGCCAATTAAAAATGGCGCAAATGCACTAATGAGCAGAGCGGTGGGCACCAGTATGGCCTTGTTGCGCAGGGAACCTTTGGCCACCGCCCACACCACCGGCAACTCACGCTCCGCCCGTATACCCGCCACCTGTTCAGCGTTTAATGCTAAGTCATCCCCTAATACACCCGCCGTTTTTTTAGCGGCCACTTTGGTCATTACCGCCACGTCGTCAAGCACAGCGGCGATATCATCAATTAAAACGAATAAGCTTGATCCGGCCATGTTTCCCCCTAAGCAAAAGCGCGAAGTGTACTGGGTTTACCCTAGAACGCCCAAAAGCTGTGTGCGTCATGGGTAATTCAACCGAAGTTTTCAGGCAAAAAAAAACCCGGCAAGCCGGGTTTTTGAACGGGTAAAACACTTATTGCAAAGAGATCACATAATTCAGCAGGCCCGCCAATTGCTCAAGCTTGGCATTGCCGATTTGCTTACCAATTTCATCGTATTGCGTGTGTAGTGTTGGCAATACTTTGTTGTGCAACCGCTTGCCTTTAGCCGTCAGCGAGATGTTTAACTCGCGCTGGTCAGCCGCTGATACTTTGCGGTTAAGGATTCCGTCTTCTTCCAAACGGTTAAGAATGCGTGACAAGCTAGGGCCAAGAATGGCGCTTTTGCGTGCTAGGTCTTGCGCGTTTAATTCACCACTTTCAAACGTTGAACGAATGACTCGCCATTGCTGCTCGGTTAAGTCGTGGGTGGCGAGGGTGTTGCGCATGGTGTTGACCGCGTATTCACGGGCTTTTTGTAACAAGATTGGTAGTTCTTCAACAGTAGTATTCATCATAACGGTTACATCTACGGGATGGATAAATAGGGTGATTCCTGGGTCTTCCGTGGTCATGGCCCTAGGGGCCTTGGAACCTCGGTGAAGCACCGGGTTTCAGGAGCGCATCATCGCTACCAACTGACTACTGTTCACATATTAACCAAAGAATGATTTGTGCGCCAGCCGAAAATAGCTTTTTTTTAGAACATTTATTCCGCGTTATCTATTTTGTGAACTAATAAACTTATTAAACACCTGGGCGGATCCTTAACAGAGGCGGCTCAAGCACAAAGGCGTCAAGTGGCTGACACCCTGTGGCTCAAGAGGTTCATTGCACATATTAATGTCAAATTCTGGGGGTGCAGGTTTGGATCTAAGCCGTTGATGGCGTGTGCTTGGTGCGGGTGCGCAGCGCCGGTTAACCTAGAAACCTCAGTTGGGCGCCCAAAAGCTGTGTAAGGCATTGGTGCGGATAGTGAAAGTTAAAAATGAAGGGCAACCTTATAGGTTGTTCGAAATTTTTAACTTTTGCTAGACGTGCTAAGGACTTGCGCAGACTTGGGTGATCCAACTGAGGTTTTTAGGTTTAAAGGTTCGCCAGTAACTCTTTCACACCCGCCACATGCCGTCGGCTCACCAGAGGGCGGTAGGTGTTGTCTTTTAAGTGAACTTCATACTGCCCACCGCTGATACGCTCCAGTTTTTCAATCAGATGAATGGCCACCAGGCAATTGCGGTGAATACGCACAAAACGGCCTGCAAATTCGTCTTCTAGCTCTTTGAGGGTATCGTCGATGAGTGTCTCTGCGCCTTTGTGGCGAACGGTGACGTATTTTTGGTCGGCCACAAAACTGCTGATGTCGTCGATCAAAATTAACTCCACGCCGCGCCGGGTTTTGGCTGCAATGTGCTTGCGTGAGGCGGTTTTTGGGGTGGTTTGCTCTGCGGGCAGCTCTAAGCGCTGGGCTTTATTCAGCCTGCGCGCTTTGTCTAGGGCGTTTTTTAAAGCTTCTTTTTGCAGCGGTTTGAGCAGGTAGCCCACCGCCAGGGTGCCAAAGGCCTCCAGGGCGTATTCGTCGTAGGCGGTGCAAAAAATAATTGCCGGTGGCTCGTCCATATCGGCAATTTTACGCGCAGCTTCCAAGCCGTCTTCTCCGGGCATACGAATATCCAGCAACACGATGTCCGGGTCTAAATCGGCAATCGCCGCCAGGGCCGCCAGCCCATTGCCCGCCTCGCCCACCACTTCATAGTCTTCAAGGGATTCAATCATTCGCATAGCCCGTTGGCGGGCTAAAAGTTCATCATCTACAACCAACACATGCATAGGTTGGAACACTCACTGGTTTCTAGGGGCTTTACCCAGCCATTCACGCTGAGTTGAGTTGAGTTTAGGTGGTTTCCGCGATTTTGGCCGGAAACTGCACACGCAAAATATAGCGGCCCTGTTCAAGGTGTGTCTGCCATCCGGTTTTGCCCGCGAAATACGCACTCAAACGCCGGTGGATGTTCTCCAAGGCCAGGCCATTGCCTTTGGTGTTTAACGTACTCGGGTCCGGCAGCGGGTTGCTCACTTCCAGCCAGCATTGGTCGCCCACCAGCGCCGCTTTTACACACACCTCGCCGCCTTCGGGCAGGGGTTGAATGCCGTGGTAGATGGCGTTTTCAATTAAAGGTTGCAACAACAGGCTGGGAATTTTAACTTCTAATACCTCAGGGCTGATCTCCCAAACCATCTGCAAACGCTCGCCAATGCGGGTTTGTTCGATGCGCACAAAGCGGCGGCACAGTTCTAATTCTTTGGCCATTGGCACCAGGCCCGGTTCACTCAAGCTTGCGCGGAATACATCGGATAAGTCTTCCACCATAGCTTCGGCGCGCTCTGGGTCTGTGGCGATAAGGCTGGCGATGGAATTCATACTGTTAAACAAAAAATGCGGGCGGATGCGTGATTGCAAGGCTTGAATGCGCGCACGCAACTCGGCTTTGGTTTGCGCCTGCAACTGCTGTTGCACATAAAAATACCGCAACGCCACCCCAGCAATCACCATAGTAATCAGCAGTTGCGTGGCTAAACTCGGCCAAAGTTGGGATGCGCTTTCCACTTGAATGCGCAAAGCGGCGTAACCGATACCGCTTGAAATACTCAAAATCCACCCATAGGCCAGCAGTGTGGATTGCCAGGGTTTGAGCCTGCGAAACCAAGGCGCCAAACGGCACAGGCCCGCAGCGCTTGCCAACACCACCCACTGCACCAACAGGCTCATCATGCCGAAGACCGCCAGGTCAAACTCTTTAACGCCTAAATCCGCCAATACCAGCGCCAAAGCCAGTAATTCCCCCAGAATCACCAGCCGAAATACCGCCTCTAAAGCGCATAAATTCGGCAAAAAATCACCCTGTATGGAGGTTTCTGCGGAGGAGTGGGAAATTGTGGGCATAGGCTTGCTCTTTGGTAATGTGCGCATGGTTTTAGGCCGAGGTTTGACTCAGTGGCTATGCGTTCAAATGTCTTTAGGTTTAACAGCAAAGTAGCAGATAATAGCCGCTTTTTGCGCGCAGCCCCGCCCGGTTATTGCCCTTGCCGCGCCCCACACCACTTGAGGAAGCCATGAGCGATTCAACCCAACCCACCAGCACCCTTTGGGGTGGCCGTTTTAGCGAAGCCACCGACGCCTTTGTGCAACGCTTCACCGCTTCGGTCAATTTTGATAAACGCATGTACCGGCAGGACATCCAAGGCTCCATCGCCCACGCCACCATGCTCACATCCGTAGGCGTACTCACGGAAGCCGAGCGCGATGCCATCATTCAAGGCCTCACACAGATCGGCCAAGAGATAGAAGCCGGTACTTTTACCTGGTCGGTTGCCTTGGAAGATGTTCACATGAACATCGAATCCGAACTCACCGCCCGCATCGGCATCACCGGCAAAAAACTGCACACAGGCCGCTCCCGCAACGACCAAGTGGCCACCGATATTCGCCTTTACTTGCGCGATGAAATCGACCGCATCGCGCCGGAAATCACCCGCCTGCAACAGGGTATTTTGCAACTGGCCGAAGCCAACACCGACACCATCATGCCCGGCTTCACCCACCTGCAAACCGCCCAACCTGTCACCTTCGGCCACCATTTAATGGCCTGGTACGAAATGCTCAGCCGCGACTATAGCCGCCTGATGGGCTGCCGCAAACGCCTCAACCAAAGCCCCCTAGGCGCCGCTGCACTGGCGGGCACCACCTACCCCATCAACCGCGAACAAACCGCCACCTTGCTAGGCTTTAACCACCCCACCCGCAACTCGTTGGATTCCGTCAGCGACCGCGACTTTGCCATCGAATTTTCAAGCTTCGCAGCCATATTAATGACGCACCTTTCCCGCGCCAGCGAAGAGCTGATCCTCTGGACCTCCGCGCAGTTTAACTTCATCAACCTGCCCGACCGCTTCTGCACCGGCTCCTCCATCATGCCGCAAAAGAAAAACCCGGACGTTCCAGAACTCGTGCGCGGTAAAACTGGCCGCGTCAACGGCCATTTAATCGCTCTACTCACCCTGATGAAAAGCCAGCCTTTAGCCTACAACAAAGATAATCAAGAAGATAAAGAACCCATTTTCGACACCGTAGACACCGTACTCGACTGCCTGCGCGCTTTCGCCGACATGATTCCCGCCATCGAACCGCGCAAAGCCGTCATGCTTGATGCCGCCCGACGCGGCTTCGCCACCGCCACGGATTTAGCCGACTACCTAGTACGCAAAGGCATCGCCTTCCGCGACGCCCACGAAATCGTCGGCAAAGCGGTGGGCTACGGCGTGCAGACGCAAAAAGACTTAGCGGAAATGACCCTGGCCGAATTACAAGTGTTTTCCAATGAAATTGAAGACGACGTATTTGCCGTGTTAACCCTGGAAGGCTCAGTGGCCGCCCGCAACCACATAGGCGGCACCGCACCTGCCCAGGTGCGCTTTGCGATTGAGCAGGCGAAAGGGGAATTGGCTGGGCGGTAGGTAATAGGGGTTTGCAGCAAAAGACTTAAGGGCACCTCCGGAAATCTAATCTTCGCGATGATCGCGACATTTTTGCACGGACGACTGCATGGATGCAGGACGACCCCACGGATGGGGGGTACGCGTTACGGTTAGTGCGGGTTACGCGTTGGCTTTCGGCCAAGCGCACCAGCGACACCTCCGTCTTGATCCGCTCGATTACCTCATATGCAAAACGCACCATAAACAGCCCCCCTTAAAAATATTTTTCGTCACCTATATGTGATGATACGTACCAATATATGCGCGCTTTTGCAGGTCGTTTTGGTATTGACCATTACCTTAAAGAGACCTAAATTGCATGAAAATCCACTATTTCAAAGCACTTAGATAATGTTTTGGTAATCAATATGAGCAATGAAGACAAGGCTTTTGGCAATCGACTGCTGGCCTTACGCAAACAGCAAGGCTGGTCACAGCCTGAACTCGGCAAAAAGGTCGATACCTCCGGCGCTATTATTGGCCGCTATGAACGAGGAGAAATTACACCCTCCATCGGAGTGGCTAAGAAGCTGGCCGACGCCTTTGGTGTCACGCTAGACTCGTTGGTAGGCAATCATGAAATTCCCAACATCCTGCACGACCAGTCCATGCTAGTGCGCTGGCAAGAACTGGATGCTCTAGAGCCTTCCGAACGGGACAGAATTTTATCGGTGCTTGATAGCTTGGTTGCGATGCAAAGGCCAGATTTACGTACCGCATTAGCGCTTAATTAATAACGATAGGTGTTTTATGAACGCTCAAACTCTCAAACAAGAAGCGCTTGAATCGCTTCAACGCTTACCCGAAGACTCTGATATTGATGAAATGATGTACCGCCTCTATGTGATCGACAAAGTTCACAAAAGCCGTGAGGCCATTCGGCTGGGCCACGTCATCAGCCAGAATGATTTAGACCAAGAGATGGAGCAGTGGTAGTTGTTTGGTCTCTTCCCGCTCGCGATGATCTAAAAAGTATTCACGCCTACATTGCCCGCGACTCGAAGCGCTACGCAAGCCGTGTGGCGCAGGATATCCGCGATAAAACCAAGGCGCTGCTCGATTTACCCTACATGGGCAAAGTGGTTCCTGAAATTAGTGAACCGTCCTTGCGAGAAATCTCGCTTTATTCCTACTGTATTCTCTACGAGGTTATGGATGAAACCATTTATATTCATGGCGTCATCCACATGCGCCGCAATTTTACAGCGGATGATTTGGAGCGGTAAAACAAGCACTAAGAACAGACTAACGCCAAGTACAGGAAAGGTCGTGGTTATATTTTAGCGGCTAGAAAATAGCGGCTAAAATAAAAGGCAGCTTAAAAAATAGAGCGGTAATTGCGTTTTAAATTAGGCGTGTCAAGGTGTGGCGAAGCCATCGCGTAGCGACTTGCCCTTGACACGCTTAATTTAAAACACACGCTGACTGGGGGTTGATACCATCAACCCCCGAGCCCTTCCGGCGGCGAGGAATGGGGTTTGGGGCGAAGCCCCAAGGTCTTGGAGTTGAGGTGATTGTCTTGATATGGCCATTTAAAAAAGCAAAAAACAAGACCTGACCCGAATGGCTTTTTGAGGTGGAACCTTGTTTGTAGGGCGTCACCTTGGTGCGCCACACCGAATAGTCCGCCACACCGAAAACGGCGCCCCAAGGTGCGCCCTACATTAGTCCGGGTTACGCGTTACAAGGCTTTTATTCAGGTTTTGGGCGATTAATCTCTACCATTTTTTTTAAATAGCTATCAAGATTTTCTTCTTTGCATTCAATGATCGCACACAGCTCTGCGCCGTAGCTACATTCCAGCACCATAACAAATCTATTTTGACTCTGATTT